>JBARWC010000001.1:0-5869 GCA_049646585.1 Burkholderiaceae bacterium
GTCATGGCGCGCCCATTGGCGGAGAACGGAAAGGCGGCGCTGACGCAATCCAACCCGGCCTGCCTGGCCTGATCCGGCGCCAGGCCGGCGACCACGATTTCGGGATCGGTGAAACACACGGCCGGAATGGCGGCGGGCGTGAATCGGCGCCGCTTGCCGGCGATGATTTCCGCCACCATCTCGCCCTGCGCCATGGCCCGGTGCGCCAGCATGGGTTCGCCGGTCAGGTCGCCGATGGCCCAGACATTGCGCATGGAAGTACGGCATTGCTCGTCGATACGTACGGCCTTGCCGTCCATGTCCAGCATCAGCGATTCCAGTCCTTCGCTGCGCGGCCGCCGGCCCACGGCGACCAGCACGCGTTCCACCGGCAAGCTTGACTCTTCGCCCTGGGCATCCTGGATGCGCAATGCCTTGCCCGCCTCGTCCATGCCCAGCACGCGGCTGGACAGGTGCAGCGCGACGCCCAGTTGCTTCAAGGCCGCCAGCACGGGCTTGGCGAGCTCCGCATCGTAGGCGGGCAAGATGCGGTCCTGCGCCTCAACGATGCTGACTTGCACGCCCAGCTTGCGGTAGGCCATGCCCAACTCCAGGCCGATATAGCCCGCGCCGACCACGGCCAGGCTCTTGGGCAGGCTGGCCGGCGACAAAGCTTCCGTGGACGACAGGACAGGCCCGCCAAAGGGCATGAAAGGCAGCTCCACCGGTTGGGAGCCCGTTGCCAGCAGCAGGTGTTCGCAGGCAATACGCAAGGGCTGCCCCGCATCCTGGCCGGGCCCGTCCACCTGGACGGTCTTGCCATCGATGATGCGTGCCCAACCTTGAACGAGCTGCACGCCGTTCTTCTTCAGCAGGGCCGCCACCCCGCCCGTCAGCTTGCCCACGATGCCGTCCTTCCAGGCCACCGTGCGGGCGATGTCTATGCTTGGCGACGAAGCCTGGATGCCCAGGGGCGAGCCGTTGGCCGCCTGAACCAGGTGATGGAATTCCTGGGCGGCATGTATCAGCGCCTTGGAAGGGATGCAACCGATGTTCAGGCAGGTTCCGCCCACGTTCCCGCCCTCGACGAGCACCGTGGGTATGCCAAGTTGGCCGGCGCGTATGGCGGCGACGTAGCCGCCGGGGCCGCCGCCTAGGATCAGCAAAGTCGTTGTTTGCATATAGGCCTTTTATTCCACGAACAGCAGGGCCGGACATTCGAGCAGGCCGCGGATGCGTTGTATGAATTGGGCGGCATGCATGCCATCGACGACCCGATGATCGAAGGAGGATGAAAGATTCATCATCTTGCGGGCGACGATGGCGCCGCCCACTATCATCGGGCGCTCGACCATGCGGTTGACGCCCACGATGGCCACTTCCGGGTGGTTGATCACGGGAGTGGAAACAATGCCGCCCAAGGCGCCCAGACTGGTCAGGGTGATCGTCGACCCGGACAGCTCGTCGCGCGCCGCACTGCCGTCGCGCGCCGCCTGCGCCAGGCGGGCGATCTCGGCGGCGCAGGCCCACAAGTCCAGTGCCTCGGCATGGCGCAGCACGGGCACCATCAGCCCCGCCTCGGTCTGGGCGGCGATGCCCAGATGCACCGCGCCATATTGCGTCACTACGCCGGCCTGATCATCGTAGCGGGCGTTGATCTGCGGGAAGTCCCTCAAGGCCAGCACCATGGCGCGGGCCAGCAGAGGCAGTATGGTCAGCTTGCCACGCTCGGCGCCCCACTGTTCGTTCAGGCGAGCGCGCAGTGCTTCCAGCTCGGTCACGTCGACTTCTTCGACGTAGGCGAAGTGCGGTATGCGGCGCTTGGATTCCTGCATTTTCTCGGCGATCTTGCGCCGCAGGCCGATGACGGGCACCTGCTTCTCGTCGTCGCGGCGTTCATGAGCGGCGACTCGGCCCGTATCGGCGGCGGCCGGTCGGCCGCGCGCGGCGTAGGCATCCAGGTCGGCGTGCGTGATCTGGCCAGCCGCGCCCGTGGCCGGCACATACTGCAACTCTATGCCCAGGTCCCAGGCACGCTTGCGCACCGCCGGCGAAGCCAGCGGCTTGCCGCCATCGGGCCGGGCGGCGGGCGCGGCCAAGACCGATGCCGGTTGCGCAGAAGTGGAAACAGGCCGGGTCTGGGCGGTGGTCGGCTTATGGGGCGCCTCGGCCGACGGCGCGTTTTTTTTCTTGCCGACGGCGGCTTCATCGGCGCCGCGTTCCGCAACGCCGGCTTCCGCCGCGTGGCCGGAAGGCGAGTCCGCCGGGGCGGATGCCGCCTTCTTGGGCGCACCCGCGCCCGCTGCCTTGCCGGCATTGCCCTCGCCTTCGACCTCCAGGCGTATCAGTTCGGAACCCACGGCCATGACCTCGCCCACGCGGCCGCCCAGCGCCAGCACCTTGCCATGGACCGGCGACGGCACCTGCACCGTGGCCTTGTCGGTCATGACGTCGGCCAGCAACTGGTCCTCGACCACGCTGTCGCCGGGCTGCACGTGCCATTCGACCAGCTCGACCTCGGCAATGCCTTCGCCGATGTCGGGCATTTTTATGATGTGCGTACCCATGCTCATGCCCTCCCTTCGTGCCCGGCGGCTGTCAATGACTCGGCCGTCAGCGACCCGTCCATGGCCTTGCGGAAGGCGCCGGCCAGGCGCGCCGGGCTGGGGAAATACGCCCACTCGTGCGCATGCGGATAAGGCGTATCCCAACCCGCCACGCGCTCTATGGGCGCTTCCAGATGGTAGAAGCAATGCTCCTGGATCAAGGCGGTCAGCTCGGCCCCGAAGCCGCTGGTCTGCGTGGCCTCGTGCACCACCACGCAGCGCCCGGTTTTCTTGACCGAGGCCACGATGGTGTCCAGGTCCAGCGGCCACAGGCTGCGCAGATCGATGATCTCGGCGTCGATGCCCGATTCTTTGGCGGCGACTTCGGCAACGAAGACCATGGTGCCGTAGGTCAGCACGGTCAGGTCGGAACCTGGCCGGAAGACGCTGGCCGATTCCAGCGGCACGGTGTAGTAGCCGTCGGGCACATTGCCCAGGGGATGCTTGGACCAGGGCACCACGGGCTGGTCGTGATGGCCGTCGAAGGGCCCGTTGTACAGGCGCTTGGGCTCCAGGAAGATGACCGGGTCGTCACACTCGATGGCGGCGATCAGCAGGCCTTTCGCGTCGTAGGGATTGGACGGCATGACCGTGCGCAGGCCCGTCACGTGGGTGAAGAGCGCCTCGGGGCTCTGGCTGTGGGTCTGGCCGCCGTAGATGCCGCCGCCGCAAGGCATGCGTATGGTCAGCGGCGCGATGAACTCGCCGGCCGAGCGATAGCGCAGGCGCGCCGCTTCCGACACGATCTGATCGGTGGCCGGGTAAAAATAATCGGCGAACTGGATTTCGACCACGGGCCGCAGGCCATACGCCCCCATGCCCACCGCCGCGCCGACGATGCCGCCTTCCGAAATGGGCGCATCGAACACCCGCGTCTTGCCGTATTTGGCCTGCAAGCCCTCGGTGCAGCGGAACACGCCGCCAAAGTAGCCCACGTCCTGCCCAAAAACGACCACCTTGTCGTCGCGGCCCAGCATGACGTCCATGGCTGAGCGCAAGGCCTGGATCATGGTCATGGGCTTGCCCGCCTGCCGTTTGGAATGATTGCTCATCATCACACTCCCAATTGCTGGCGCTGGCGGCGCAAATGCCAAGGCATGTCTTTATAGACGTCCTCGAACATGGTCGCCACGCTGGAAGTCTTGCCGGTGGCCAGCGTGCCGTAGCTCTCGGCTTCTTTCTGGGCGGTGATGACCTGGGCTTCGTACTCTTTCTGCGTGTGCTGCTGCTCGTCTTCCGACCAGGCCCCGATGGCGATAAGGTGCCGCTTCAAGCGGTCTATGGGATCGCCCAGCGGGAAATGCGCCCAATCGTCGGCCGGACGGTATTTGGACGGATCGTCCGAGGTCGAATGCGGGCCGGCGCGATAGCTGACCCATTCGATCAGGGTGGGGCCCAGGTTGCCACGGGCGCGCTCCACCGCCCACTTGGACGCGGCGTACACCGCCAGGAAGTCGTTGCCGTCCACCCGCAGCGAAGCGATGCCGCTGCCGACGCCGCGCGCGGCGAAGGTGGTGCTTTCGCCGCCCGCCAGGCCCTGGAAGGTGGAGATGGCCCACTGGTTGTTGATGACGTTAAGCAGCACGGGCGCCTGGTATACGTGCGCAAAGGTCAAGGCGGTCTGGAAGTCGGCCGCGGCCGTGGCCCCGTCGCCTATCCAGGCCGAGGCGATCTTGGTATCGCCCCGTATGGCCGAGGCCATGGCCCAGCCCACCGCCTGCACGAATTGCGTGGCCAGGTTGCCCGATATGGAAAAGAAGCCGCGCTCGGGCATGGAATACATGACGGGCAACTGCCTGCCTTTAAGACGGTCGCGTTCATTGGAGAACAGCTGGCACATCATCTCCACCAGCGGCACGTCCTGCGCAATCAGCAGGTTCTGCTGGCGGTAGGACGGAAAGCACATATCGCCCGGCGACAGGGCCAGCATCTGGGCTGTGCCTATGGCCTCTTCGCCCAGGCTTTGCATGTAGAAGGACATCTTCTTCTGCCGCTGGGCGATCAGCATGCGCGCATCGTAGATGCGTGTCTTGATCATGACTTGCAAACCCTTGCGCAGCAAAGCGGGATCGATGGGGTCGGCCCAGGGGCCCACGGCCTTGCCTTGGTCGTCCAGCACACGCACCAGCGTATAGGCCATATCGGCGGTATCGGCGGCGGAAGTATCGACGGGGGGTTTGCGGACGGCGCCGGCGGGAGCCAGACGCAAATAGGAAAAATCAGTGGCGTGACCCGGACGCCCGGAGGGCTCGGGCACGTGCAGCCTTAAAGGAAGTGCTTGTCTCATGTTCTGCTCTTGAAAATGTCTTGTGGAATTTTCGTGTGCTGCGTTCTGCATGCCGCCTTGTGGGCGGATAAAAGCATCATCGCGCATCCGGATGGAATTCGCAAGCCGTACCTTCCGCCGTTCCGGAACAGATGGTCAAGGCGCCTGCCAGTATCGGCGCCAAGCCTGCCTGGCAGCGACAGCCGACAAGCCGCCGGCCGATGAATGCAGCGTAACCGCGCCATGCCGGTCGCTGCGCCAGAACACCGCGCCGCTGCGCTGCCAGCGGATCTGGACATCGGGATGGGGATGCCCGTAGCGGTTCCAGGCGCCCGCCTGCGCCACGACATGCAGGGGTTGGGTTTCATTCACGAAAGCCGGACTGGACGAGGACTTGGAACCGTGATGGGGCGCCAGCAAAACATCGATGTAGCCCAACCCCCTGCCCACCAGCGCCGCCTCTTGCGCGACGCCGATGTCCGCAGGCAGCAGGGCCGAATGATGCTCACCGCGCAGCCGCAGGACGCAGGCTTGCGCATTGCGCCGATTGCCCTTCCCCGCCCCCGCATCGGACTGGCCGGCCAGCGGCCACAAGAACTCGAAGGAGACGCCGTCCACGTGCCAGCGCGCCCCATAATGGCAAGGCGACATAGCCAGCGGCAGCGGCGGCAAGTCGCCCGGCACGCCCAGCATGGCGGCCTCGCGGGTCAGATGGCCGCGCAGGTCGAAAGAGCTGAAAGACTGCTGCACCGGCACCGCCTGCAACAGGCTGCGCAAGCCCCCGACATGGTCGATGTCGGCATGGGAAACGATCAGCGCATCCAGCCTGGCGATGCCCTGCGCCTGCAAAAAGGGCCGAATGACGCGCGCGCCGTCGTCCGAATCCGGGCCGCTGCGCAAGCCCGTATCGAATAAAAAAGCATGGCGCGCCGTCTGGATGACGACGGCGCCGGCCTGCCCCACGTCCAGCGCATGCAAGATCCATTCGCCGTCCTGGGGCCGCTTGGGCGGCCAGCAC
>JBARWC010000002.1:0-6296 GCA_049646585.1 Burkholderiaceae bacterium
AGCCTTGAAGCCTTGTGTCCCTTGTTCGTAGCTTTGCACTACGGACAGCCTGAATTGCTCATCGTACTTCGTCATGAAAAACACCCCAAAGGTTGGATCGATGTCCAACTTCTGGGGTGCAGTTCACTCCGGCGGGTTTTCTTTTGCTCGTCTCTTAGGGCTGGGCACGGTCCTTGCTATTGCCCTATGCCGGCCATAAGGCCGATAACCGGAGATGTACATGGATAAAGATCAAGTTAAAGGTGCCGCCAAAGAGGTAAAAGGCAGCGTCAAGGAAGCGTTCGGTAAAGCCACCGACAATCCAAGGACGGAAGCCGAAGGCAAGATAGAAAAGAACGTAGGCACGGCCCAACGCAAGATTGGGGATGCTAAGGAAGCGGTGCGCGATGCAGTAAAGTCGACAAAATAAGGATTGATATCATGCAGAAAAAAAGAAACCTCAAGCAAGTCTTTGCCATAGCCTGCGCCCCGTTTTTCATCGCGCTAGCCACGTCGGCCGGTGCGGCGCAGGTGAAAACCGACCAACAGATCGACGCCCAGTACGATGCCGCAATGAAACATTGCGACGGCATGAAGGGCAACAACAAGGATGTCTGCAAAAAAGAAGCAAAGGCGCAGCGTGAAACCGCGCGTGCGGACGCAAAGGCGGGCAAGAAATCTGCTGAAGCTCGCCATGAAGCAAAAGAAGAAAAGCGCGACGCAAACTATAAGGTCGCTAAAGAAAAATGCGACGCCATGTCTGGCGATGCTAAGGATCAATGTATAGCTCAGGCCAAGACGAAGTTCGGCAAGTAGCCCTTTAAGGCCAGCTTCATGCCTCGGCCCTCTTCGGAGGGCATTTTTTTGCCTGCTCGCCAGTTAGCGACCCAAGCCCGAGAGCATCTCGCCGTACTCTTTGCCAGGGTGCCACGCTGCGCAACTTCACGCTTGGCTGCAGGCGACGAATTGGCGCTTATTCAGCAGTTGCCCTTCTTGGCTTGCCCAGGAGGACAGAATCCGCCGTGCCCGTACCCCGGGTCTGGATCAACCACCACAGATCCACCCGGCGTATATACGGCGCACGCCGAAAGCAGGGAAAACAACGCGCAAATCAGCAGGATTCGTTTCACGTCAGCACCTCGTTTTTGTTGGCGATAATTTTGCACGAAATGACCGAGATAGCTGTTACCGCTCGTAATCCGCATCTGCTCTCCCTCATGCCTTGATCTTGGCAGGCCTTGCATAAGCGAGACTTCTGCGCCCAGCCCTTTGCAGGACCAGGTGCCCAAAGCCAACATCCGAGGCGCGAGGCTTGCCTGCAAAGTTGCAAACCTGCTCGGACCAGGCCATACACACCTTGCCCGAACAAGCTTGCATGCTTACTGACAACCCGATCACAAACCTAATGGGCCTCTAGCTTGGCCTTATCCGCGGCAATGTCTTTTTTCTCGCCCCGCAGATACTGATGATCGTTGTAGACGGCATCGGCATCCTTGGATTCAGCCGCCATCTTGCCGGATCTGGTATCGGCAGCAAGCATGGTGCGATCCATCTTCAATTGCTGCCGGTCGCTGGCCAGGGCGGTTTTATCTTCCTTCATTTGCAATGAGCCCGACTTGTCAGCGGCCAGATCCTTTTTCTCGCCCTTCAGGTACATCTGATCCCGATAAACTTTTTCGGCATCCGGAGACTCCGCCGCCATCCTGCCCGACCGCGTATCGGCCTTGAGTGTTTGTTCATCGGCTTTCAGCTTGAGCTGTTCGGACGCTTGTCCAGCCTGGTCGGCCTTCAACTGCAATTGCGCTTCCTGTCTGGCTATGGATGGTCCAGCCACGGCGGGGCCGGCGGTCAAGGCAAAGGTCGCCGCAAGGGCAAGCGCGCAGGCTTGTCCCAACGGTTTAATTGATCTAGGCGTGGAGATCGTCGGCTCGCGAAGCTGAGGAAGTGTTCTTTTTAGCATGATGTTTCTCCCGAGAAGGAATGGTGAAAGCAAGCGCTATTCACACTTGAAACGTTAGCGCGCGCCCATCCTGGCTCTGAAACAGGCTGCCACGCAAACCGGTCGGAGCAAGACTGTTAGAGCCAATCACCCTACCCGCTCCGCCACATCCGCGAGTTAGAGGTATAGACTGCGGGAAAACCGATCAAGTTCAACCCATGCCGTAATTTTTTTGATTGTTGCCACTGCCGGCCGACGGCCCGGCGAAGTACCATCCAGAAAAAAGGAGAGGCATCATGCAAAGCAAATCAATAATTAATGCAGCTGTTGTTTTTCTTGGCCTCATGGCATCCGCCCCAGCAATGGCGCAAACGGCGGCCGATGAGCGGGACTTCCAGCAACTGGGGCACACCTTGAAGGCAAATGACGCGGAACGACAGTCAGCCATCAAGACCTGCACAGAGCAAGGCATTGGCGACAACCCCGCCGCCGCGGCGGAGTTCATGGGAGTGCCTGTGGAGCGCGCAGCGGCCGTATGGTGCACTCGCATGACTAACGGGATAGCCAACGGCCAACTGACCCTGACTGATATCAGGGGGCTGAACACTGGAACGGTCTCGGCCCGTGCACGGCGGGTACTGACAACGGTATCAGAGGGCGAATAAAAGCGCGTGCACCCGCGGCTATACGCCCGCCCTCAAACCACCGACGCCTCATAGGCCCAGCTGCCTATGGTCAGCGTCTCCTTGCCGCCGGCCACGGTGAAGTGCAGCTCGTACAGGTCGCGTCCGACATTGGCGGGAATCTTGACTGTCATGCCGGCTCGGTCGTCGCTCAGCGGGGCCAGCAACTGGTATTCAGGCGAGCCGTCGTCGTAGCTGCTGTTACGCACAAGAATGTAGCCCGGCAGTTCGGGCAGGCTGCTCAGCGTAGCGTAGGGTGTGCCGTTCAGGATGGGCGTAAACGCCCACGGCATCAGTCAGGCCGGGGGATGCCGCCACTGGCGGCGCGGTATGGGCGACCAGTGGCGGCAGAGTGCGTATCGAGCCTTCCTCGATCAGGGCACGCAGCAGCACGCCTTCGGCCAGCGCGCCGGCGCGATAGGTGTCGGGGCGTTGCGAATCGCCTGTGTTGCCGGTCACCATCAGGGCCAGCCGCTGGTCCGGCAGCACATAGAAGTCGCTGGAAAAAAACGCCGTGCCGCCGTTCTTCTGCCAGGCCTGAACGCCGGCCGCCGCCAGGCCGGGATGCCGCACGCTGTCCCAACCAAGCCCCCACACCCATTCCGGCGACGGATTGATGATCAAGTTCCTGGTCTGGTCGGTGCCCATTTGCGCAATGCCGTCCGCCGACACGATGCTTCGCGACTGGTAGCTGCCGCCATCAAGGAACAGGCGCGCCAGTTTCATCATGTCGCCCGGCGTGGCGGGACATTCTGCACAGGGCCGCGAGGCGGGACGTACTGCTATTCAGATAGCGGAAAGAAGAGTTATGTGCGAAAGTGATTTCGCAAGCTACATCAAGTTCCGCATGAAACAAGCTGGCCTCATTTAATCATCCTCCCCCTGGTCATTCCCATGACCGCGATCATGCCGTCGATGGTGGTGCCTATCGCCTTGGTCATTATCGTCGCCCTGGGAATACCACCCGCCGTCTCTGTGTCTTGGGTAGCGCCCATCGTCATAGACAACACAGCCGGCCAGGACCAACAACAGCATTGCCGTCACCAGTATCTTCATTACGTCGCCCGGTTATTTTGGATGGCAACAATTCTATTGCCGATTCGTTTAAGCGGGCTTTGAGTTCAGTAACGAGGTATTTCGCACATGTGGGGCGCATCGACCGAGCTTGATACTCAGCCCTTAACCTTCAGCGTACTGATCATCCGTATCGCAACCGCCGAGGTGTACTGCATATGGGCAAGGCAGGCGTGGAAGGCTGCTTCTTCGTCGTTGTCGCGGATGGCGTCGCCGATGCGGCGCATCTCTTTCAGGGTGTTGCGGATGCGGCCGGGGCTGAGTATGGACGTGGCGCGCAAACGCGAGATCTTGCTATGCAGGCTTTCCAGCGTGCTCTTGAGCACCAGGTTGTAGCAGCCGCTTAACAACACGCTGTAGAACAACTCAATGGCGGCAAGCTGCGCCTTGACGTCGCCCGCCTCCACCGACACCTCCAAGGCATCCAGCGATTCCTGCAGGGCGCTTCGTTGGGCTTCGGTAGCCATATTGATGAAGTTTCTTGCGGCCAGCCCTTCGAGCACCGAGCGCACCTGGTAGATATCCGCCGCTTCCGACGCATTCAGCGTGGCGACGCGATACCCCCGATTCGGCTCGTTTTCGACAAACCCTTCCTGCAGCAGTTGCTGCAAGGCTTCCCGGACGGAAGAACGGCCGGCGGACATGCGTTCGCACAACGTCCGTTCCGTCAGGCGCTCGCCCGGCCGCCAGTGCCCCGAGAGGATTTGTTCCTTGAGCGAGGCTGCAATGATGAAAGGTTTGGAAGTCATGCAAAGGCGTGGATAAGGAATCTTGAGATTTGATGAAGTATACGTTTCTAATTTTTGTATTGCCATATCTATTATTTTGTCAGACAATAAATTAAACATCGTCTGTTTTACTACAAGGAGGTGGTGATGGAAGAAGCGTGGTGGAACACGCCGGCGTATGCAGCCCTTGCGAACGCCGAGATTTCGGATGCGCTGGATGCGCTGGGTTTGCCCGGCAGCGCCCTGGGGCTATCCGGGGTGACGGGCGAGCACCGGATTTTCGGGCCGGCTTATACCGTCCGATTCGCGCCCATCGATGACGCGAAGCCAGGAACAGTGGGCGATTTCATCGACGACGTGGCGCCGGGCCAGGTGATTGCGCTGGATAACGGCGGTCGGACGGATTGCACGGTATGGGGAGGCATCCTGAGCCAGATCGCGCAAGCGAAAGGCATTGCCGGCACGGTGATCAACGGGGTGTGCCGGGACTCCCAAGAAGCCGTCAATTGCGGCTATGCCATCTTCAGCCGCGGCGTTTTCATGCGCACGGGCAAAGACAGGGTGCAGGTCGAGGCCATCGGGGAAAGCATTTCGCTGGGCGACGTGCGGGTGAACGCCGGCGACCTGATCAGCGGTGACCGGGACGGCGTCGTCGTCATACCCGCGGCCCGCGCCCGCGAGGTGCTGGATCGCGCCATCAAGATCCATGAAGCCGAAAAAGCCATCGTCGAGCAGACCAAGGCCGGCAAAACACTGGCGGAAGCACGCCGCCAATTGGCCTATCACACATTACAGCGGCATCAATCCGCCTAAGCAGCCAGCCCATCTAAAGGAGAATATTCGTGAGTGTCATGACAACTACAAAAGCAAATGCTTTCAAGAAAATAGGCGTAAGCCTTTGCGCCGTCGCAGGCCTGATGGCCGTGGGGTCGGCGGTCGCAGCGCAAGATCTGGACTGCCGTAACGTAACCATCATCTCGCCCTACCCGCCCGGCGGAACCACCGACATCCTGGCACGCATCCTGGGGCCGGGCATGACCGCGAAGCTGGGCGTGCCCGTCGTTGTCGACAACAAGCCGGGCGCCAGCAGCAATATCGGCACCGAGTTCGTGGGGCGCGCCAAGCCGGACGGCTGCACCCTATTGCTGGGGAACAACACGGGTGTGGTGATCAACCGCAATCTGTACAAGCTAAGGCTGGATCCGCTGAAAAGCCTGCAACCGGTCGCCAAAGTGGCGTCCGTGCCCTTGGTGCTGTATGTCAATCCGTCCAAGATAGATGTCAAGACGCCGCAAGCCCTGATCGACGAGCTCAAGGCGCACCCCGACACCTACAGCTTTGCCTCGGGCGGTAGCGGCAGTCCCCAGCACCTGGCGGGCGAACGCATCAAGCAGCAGAAAGGCGTGAAGATGCTGCACGTGCCCTATCGCGGCCAGGGCCCGGCGCTGACCGACGTCATCGCCGGGCACGTGCCCATTGCCTTCGAAACCACGGCCGTCCTGGTGCCGCACGTGAAATCGGGATCGGTGCGCGCGTTGGCCACGACCAGCGCCAAGCGCCTCGATGTATTGCCCGACGTACCGACGATGACGGAATCCGGCTTCGAGAATTTCGTCATGGAAAACTGGTACGGCGTGTTCGCGCCCGCCGGCGTGCCGGCGCCCATCGTCGAGAAGCTGCATGCGGCGGTCAATGCCGCCCTGAAGGAACCGGAAGCCGTCAAGGCACTCGAAAAAATGGCTTCCACCGATGCCGCCAGCTCCCTGCAGGAGTTCCAGGCATTCGTGAAGGAAGAAGCACCGATATGGACGGAGATCGTTGAAAAGTCCGGCGCTCGTATCGATTGATGAGTGACGGCGCCGCGCACACGCTCGATGCCATCAAGGCCTATCG
>JBARWC010000003.1:0-7600 GCA_049646585.1 Burkholderiaceae bacterium
TCGCCCACCAGGGCCTGCAAGCGCTTGTCGTGGATGTTGGATTGCTTCAGGGCCTGCGCCGTTTCCAGCACATACTCCACGCAAGGCCCGTAGCTGCCGTGGGCGTTGCGCACGATGTGGATCAGGCGCTCGGTGGGCAGGCCGCGCACATAGGCGTCGGTATTGCGGTTCATGGTGAAGACCAGGGCGGTCACCAGGCCATGATCGGTGCGGCAGCCCAGCCATTTGGGCAGGTAGGCGCCGCTGGGCATTTCGCGCCGCCACAGAGCCTCCATGGTAGTGGGAACGTCGCGGGCGGGAATGCGGTAGACCATGCCCCGGCAAGAGCCCCCGGCGTCCAGGCCGAACACCAGGCCCGGCTGGTCGGGTGTGCCTCGGTTGACGCGGGACCACAGGCAGAGGGCGCGGTGGTAGCCGTGCAGCAAGGCGTCGCGCTTTTCCGTGAACTCGAATTCAGGTCGCCAGATCAAGGAACCGTAGCCATAAACCCAGATATCCTGATCGTCTCTCCAGTGGGTCAACGATTGTTGCAGCGAGGCGTGCCTTTCGGCTTCGGTAAGCAGGCGGAAGCTGCCGGGGGCGGGAATGGGATGCGGATCGGGCGAGAAAGCGGTGTTCACTTTGTGGGCGGCTCCAAGCGTCTACGGGGTAGCTTATTTTAAGACAGGAAGGAGCCGGAACTGGTTCCCATTTCAGCAAGTGTCGCTTTTTGGCAGTGCGCGCGGGGCGGCGAGTGTAAACTTCCCTTCTGGCCGCCGAGCTTGCGATCTTGCGCCGGCGGCCCAGCATATCGATACCCGAGTCCGCCATGTCCGATGCCTTTCCTTCCGATACCCAGCGCCGTTTCGGCGGCCTTGAGCGCCTGTACGGCCCGGGCAGCCTGTTGCGGCTGGGTTCCGCCCGCGTGGCGGTGGCCGGCATAGGCGGCGTCGGGTCGTGGTGCGCGGAGGCGCTGGCCCGCTCGGGGGTCGGCTCGCTGGACCTGATCGACCTGGACCACATCGCCGAGTCCAACGTCAATCGCCAATTGCATGCCCTGAGCGAAACCCTGGGGCAGGCCAAGGTGGTGGCCATGGCCCAGCGCGTGCATGGCATCAACCCCGAATGCCGGGTGGGCATGATCGACGATTTCGTCAGCCCGGAAAATGTCGCCGACCTGATTCCGACCGGCACCGGTCTTATTATTGATTGCACCGACCAGGCATCCGCCAAGATCGCCATGATCCTGGAAGCCAGGCGCCGTTCCATTCCCATCGTGGTGTGCGGCGGCGCGGGCGGCAAGACCAACCCGCTGGCCCTGCGCGCCGGAGACCTCTCGGCCGCCGTCAACGACGCTCTGCTGTCCAAACTGCGCAATACGCTAAGGCGCCAGCACCGCTACCCCAAGGCGTCGGATCAGGCCGGCAAAGTGCGCAAGCGCGTGCCCAAGATGGGGCTGCGGGCTTTGTGGTTTGATCAGCCCGCGCTGCTGCCGGAGCAATGGCTGCGCGCCGAGGGCGCTTCCAAGGCGGCAAGGGAGCTGATGGCCGGCGCGGGGGCTGAACCGGGCCAGGCGCCGCAAGCCGAGGCCTTGCAAGGTTTGTCCTGCGCGGGCTATGGCTCCGCCGTGACGGTTACCGCCACCATGGGCATGGCCGCGGCCAACGAGGCCTTGCACTGGCTGCTGACGGGCCGGTTTCCGGGCTGAGGCCGTTCCGGGCCGGAAACCGGGTATCCTGCGGCCCAGGCGCTGTCGCCGAGCGGCCTAGACTTCTATCGTGCCTTCCAGATACTGCACGCAAGAGCCCGACACGTAGACGCGGTCGTCTTCGACGCGGCATGTCAGCAAGCCTTCGCGGCGGGACGCCTGCAAGGCCGCCAGCAGGGGCTTGTTCAAACGCCGGGCCCAATAGGGCGCCAGGCCGGCATGGATGGAGCCGGTAACCGGGTCTTCGTCGCCGCCATTGGCGGGCCAGAAATAACGGGAGGCGAAGTCGTGCTTTGCGCCGGGGGCGGTAACGGCCACGTCCAGCGGGGCCAGGGCCTTCAATGCCTGCAAGTCGGGCACGACCTTCAGCACATCGTCCTGGCTGCCGTACACGGCGATATAGGCCTGCTGGTTCTTGAGGACTTCCAGCGGCTTGATGGAAAGGCCGTTCGCCAATGCCGGAGGGATGTCAGCGGCGGCCACGGGCGCGGGTTCGCGATTTGGAAAGCTCATTTCGATAAGCCCGTCTTCCCCTCGCGTGGCGACGATGTCCCCCACCGCCTTGGCCCAGAATGTAATGGGCGACTCCGCCATTTGATGCCTGAACAGCACATAGGCGCTGGCCAGCGTGGCGTGCCCGCAAAATGCGACCTCGGTCATGGGCGAGAACCAGCGGATGTGAAACTTGCCGTTGGCGTCGAGCACGAAGAAGGCGGTTTCGGAAAGATTGTTTTCGCTTGCGATGGCCTGCATGTCGGCATCGGGCAGCCAGGTGTTCAGGGGCACCACGGCGGCCGGATTGCCTTTGAAGGGCGTATCGGTGAAGGCGTCGATCTGGAATATGGTCAGTTTCATGATGGTTGAGCGCATCCGTTCATTCAGTTACTAGGATAGCTCACGCAAAGACTGGATGCAGCATATTGCCAGGCCGTTGCGCAGTGGATACGACGGCACGCCCATGGCCTACCGGAAATCCTTCCGTTCCGGCAGTCGGGCGGAAGCCGCCTAAGCCGGGGGCGGCCCACCCAGCCGGCGCGGACCGGAAGGTGTCTGGATATGGGCGATCAGATGGGCGGTGCCGCCGGCGGTCGCAGGCAGCATGTGCAGCGGTCCTTCGAAACCTATGCTTTCCAGTATCTGGCTTCCCAGGCGGGCATCCGGATGGAAGGCGTCGACCCGGGTCAGCGCGCAGCCCAGGTCGGGCATGGCGGCCGCGGGGTGTGCCGGGCCTTGCCACTGTATGAGGGCGGGAGCGATGCCTTGCAGGGGCAGCTTGCCGTCGTGGGTGATGGTGATGTTCCATTCCAGTTGCCCGCGCGTCATGGCCTCGACATGGCCTAGCGGCAGCGGCGATGCGGCGCAGGCGTCGTGGATGTTGTTGCTGCGAGCCACCCAGGTCGCCAGGCGCGGGGGCGTTTGGCGCGTATCGTCCAGATCGAACCAGCGTGGGCGGCCGGGCGGCAGGGCTTTGGGGTTGATGGCGATGACTTCCAGGTAGACGTCATTGCCTAGCCTTAGCACCAGGTTGTGCGTTCCCATGCGCGGGTGCTCGCCGCCGGGCTGTGGGGCCACGCCCAGGATGTCTTCCACGTAGGCCGCGCCCTCGGCCAGCGATGGCGCCGTAATGACGATATGGTCGATGTTGGAACGAAGCATGGCCGGCCATGGCCTCCCGATGTGATCTGTGCAATGACTAGCATAGCGCAGGCGAGGGGGAGGTGCAGCAGGAGAAGGGGACGGCATATTGGCGTCGCAGCCCGGCTAGCGGCAAGTAAATATGGGATATGCGACTCTGCTATAGTCAGTGGGTTCAGGGTTGCGTCTTAGTCTTGATAGTCTTAAGTACGCGCGCCCCGCATCCCACATATTTACCAAGGAACGACTATGCCCAGTCCGATGTATACCCACTCCGTTCCAGTCTTCAAACAAATGCTGACCGCCTTGAAAACCATCATGGCTCAGGCCGACGCGCATGCCACGGCTAAATCGATAGAGCCGGATGCTTTACTGCAGGCTCGCTTGTATCCGGATATGTTTCCGTTGATTAAGCAGGTGCAGGTCGCCGCTGACTTCGCGCGTGGAGTTTCGGCACGCCTGGCCGGCCTTGAGGTTCCGGCTTACGATGGCAAGGAGAAAACCTTTGCCGACCTTGACGCCTTATTGGACAAGACCCTGGCTTATCTGGATAGCCTGGACGCTTCCAAATTCGAAGGCGGGGAAACCCGGGAAATCGTACTGCGCCCCGGCACGCCGAAAGAGAAGAAGCTGAGCGGTCAGGCGTATCTGGCCAACTATGGCTTGCCGCAATTTTTCTTCCATGTCACCACGGCTTATGACATTCTGCGTCACAACGGCCTGCCTATCGGCAAGCGTGATTACATGGGCGCGTATTAGTCGATTTTTTTGTTTAGCGGTATTCGCCGTGGCGCCGGCGCCAGATGCCTGTCGGATTGGTAACAGGCATCGCACGGTGGACATAACGAGCTCGGCGAAATGCTGATCGACTTGCTCATCTCGGCCGCGGCGCATGCGCTTGCCGCGGGCGACCCTATAGGCGCGCTTAAACATGTCGCCTTGCGCGACGATGCGCCCGCACTGGCGCTTCGGGGCGTCGCCATGGCGCAGCTTGGCGATTTCGTCCGGGCCAGGACGCTGGTGCGAAGGGCGGCTCGCGCCTTTGGCCCACGGCAGGCTGTAGCCCGTGCCAGATGCGTCGTGGCCGAGGCCGAGATTGCGCTGGCATCGCGCGACCTGGGGTGGCCCGCGAAATCGCTGGATGCGGCGCGAGCCACACTTGAAGCGCACGGCGACAAGGTTAACGCCGCGCACGCGCGGTGCCTTGAAATTCGCCGCCTCCTTTTTCTTGGCTTCCTGGATGAGGCCGAGCGCAAGCTGGCCGATCTGGACCTCTCTCCCTTTCCGCCTTCGTTCATGGCTGCCCATGAACTGGTCGTTGCAGGCATCGCGGTGCGACGCTTACGGACGGCAGCGGCGCGTGCCGCGCTCATGCGGGCCGGGCGCGCGGCGCAACGCGCGGGCATTCCCGCGCTGGCGGCAGAGGTCGAAAACGCGCTCCTTGTTCTGGACACGCCCGCGGCGCGCTTGATCGCGCGCGGTGGCGAACGGCCTGTGTTGCTTGACGAGGTGGAAGCGTTGATGGCGTCTGAATTGCTCATCATCGACGCATGCCGTTACGTGGTGCGTGATGCGGGCACAGTGGTTTCGCTTGCACGGCGTCCTGTGCTGTTCGCGCTGGCCCGCGCGCTGGGAGAAGCATGGCCCGACGAAGTGTCCCGGGATACGCTGGTCGCGCTGGCTTTCCGTGCGAAGGTCGCCGACGAATCGTATCGTGCGCGCTTGCGGGTGGAGATGGGACGGTTGCGTGCGGAGCTTCGGCCTTTGGCCGACATCAGAGCGACCGATCGAGGGTTTGTGCTGGCGCCGCGCCGGGCCCGCGAGGTCGTTGTGCTGGCCAGGCCCGTCGAAGAGAAGCACGCGACGATCCTCGCCTTCATGGCGGATGGCCAGGCATGGTCCAGTTCGGCCCTGGCCCTCGCCCTTGGCGCCAGCCAGCGCACCGTGCAGCGGGCGCTGGACTTGCTGGCCGCAAGGGGCAAGGTGGAATCGTTTGGCAAGGGCCGGACGCGGCGCTGGACCACCGTATCCGTTCCCGGATACACGACAACTTTGTTACTCCCGGCCGCGCTGGCCATCGATTAATGTGTGTTCAGCGAGCTTGTATTTGAGCCTGCCAAACGAAACATCAATACATTAGGATGGGAAACATGAATAGATCAAACGCCGAAATTCTCCGCGAATATGAGCCCCTCCCCGATATCGATGGCATACACGGTGTCACCTATGATGGGCGGCAAGTCTGGTTTGCCACGGACGGGCGGGTGAATGCGCTCGATCCCGAGAGCGGAAAAGTATTGCGTTCCATCGAAGTTCCCGCCGACGCGGGAACCGCCTTTGACGGCCGCCACCTGTTTCAGATGGCCAAGGGCCACATCAGGAAGATCGACCCCGAGACGGGCCGCGTGCTTGCCACGATACCAGCGCCCGATGGCCAGAATTCCGGCCTGGCCTGGGCCGAAGGCGCATTATGGGTGGCGCAGTATCGCGAACGCAAGATCCATCAAATCGATCCTGAGACGGGAGCGATACTGCGCACCATCGAGTCCAATCGCTACGTCACCGGGGTAAGCTGGGTCGACGGAGAGCTTTGGCATGGAACCTGGGAAGACGATGCCAGCGAACTAAGGCGGCTCGATCCGTCATCGGGAAAGGTGCTGGAGATACTGGACATGCCGTCCGGGACAGGGATATCGGGCCTTGAGTCCGATGGCGGCGGTTTGTTTTTTTGCGGGGGAGGGGACAGCCGGGTGCTGAGGACGGTTCGCCGGCCACAGCCCGCGAAGTAGACTCTGGCCCTTCATTGATCAAATGCATTGCTCCCGGAACGGGCGCTTGGATCAAGCCCTGTCCAGTTGGAGTTAGCGTATGCTAACGCTACTTCTATATCCGGTTTTGCCCTTTGTTTTGGACCCGCATGACACAGACCTTTACTCCGCCCAGCTATCAAGACGCTCCTGATGCCACCTGGACCACCGCCGACCTTTGCGACCGGGCCTTGAGCACGCCGGCATTGAACCTGCGTGTGTTGCCGCCGGTCTATCGCTCCTTCGGGGGCCGACCCTGGTACTTCGGGCAGGTGCTGGCGGTGCCGGCGGCCAGTCCGACGACGGGGTGCTCGCTGGCCGCGATTCTGAAGGAAGCGGGCTTGGGACGCGTCCTGGTGGTGGATGCCACGGCCGTCGAGGCTTGCGCGATTCTGGGCGACCGCATGGCGGCGATGGCCGTGCACAACGGCTGGAGCGGGGTGCTGATGCACGGCTACGTGCGCGACACCCAGGTGCTGGCCCGGATGCCCGTGGGCGTGCATGCGCTGGGCTCGGTGCCGAATCGGCCGGCGAGCATGCCGCCAGCGCGCGCCGGTGACGAGCTGACGCTGCACGGTCACACCATTCGTACGGGCGATTGGCTGTACGCCGATGCCGACGGCATCGTGATCACCTCGGTCCGTCACACCGAAAACGTCTAGGTGCCGGCCGGCGCGGCTTAGCCGCGCTTGGGTATGTCCAGGCCTTTCATCACGGCCGGCCTGCTAAGAAAGGCATCGAGCACGCGCCGGACGTTGGGGAAGTCCTGTATGCCCACCAGCTCGCCCGCGCCATAGAAGCCGATCAAGTTGCGCACCCACGGAAAGGTGGCGATGTCGGCGATGGTGTAGTGCTCGCCCATGATCCAGTCGCGGCCGTCCAGATGCTTGTCCAGCACGCCGAGCAGGCGCTTCGATTCAGCCACATAGCGGTCGCGCGGACGCTTGTCTTCGTAGTCCTTGCCGGCGAATTTGTGGAAGAAGCCCACCTGCCCGAACATGGGGCCTATGCCGCCCATCTGGAACATCAACCACTGCAAGGTTTCGTAGCGGCCGGCGGTATCGGCCGGCAAGAACCGGCCGGACTTTGCCGCCAGGTAGACCAGGATGGCGCCGGACTCGAACAACGGCAGCGGCTTGCCGTCGGGCCCGTTGGGATCCAGGATGGCCGGTATCTTGTTGTTGGGGTTGAGGGACAGGAATTCGGGCGAGGTCTGGTCGTTGCTATCGAAGCTGACCAGGTGGGGCTCATAGGGCAGGCCGGTTTCCTCCAGCATGATCGATACTTTCACGCCGTTGGGCGTGGGCAGCGAATACAGCTGGATGCGCTCGGGGTGCCGCGCGGGCCATTTGCGGGTGATGGGAAAAGCGGACAGATCAGACATGGGCATCCTTTGCTTGGACATCAGGCACGAAGCCACAGAATAAACCAAAAAGGAAGGGGGCCGTAAGGGATGCGCCCAGCCACTCAT
>JBARWC010000004.1:0-2198 GCA_049646585.1 Burkholderiaceae bacterium
AGCGAACAGCTCGCGCCCGAAACCCGCCTGGTGGCCGCTGACGTCGGCGGGGGCCGGCGTACGCTGCGCCCAGTCGGCGGGAGCCAGTACGGCCAACTCGCCCGACCCCGCGTCCAGCCGCAACAGATCGCCATCCCGCAAGCGCGACAGCGGGCCGCCGGCCAGCGCTTCGGGCGACACATGGATGGCGGCCGGGACCTTGCCGGAGGCGCCCGACATGCGCCCGTCGGTGACCAGGGCGACCTTGAAGCCGCGATTCTGCAATACCGAGAGGGCAGGCGTCAGCTTGTGCAGCTCGGGCATGCCGTTGGCCTGCGGACCCTGGTAGCGCACGACGGCGATGAAGTCGCGTTCCAGTTCGCCCCTATTGTATGCGGCCAGCAGTTCATCCTGGCTGTCGAAGACTATGGCGGGTGCCTGGACCATGCGGTGTTCGGGCTTGACGGCCGATACCTTGATGACGGCGCGGCCCAGATTGCCCTGCAAGAGCTTCAGGCCGCCGTCGGGGCTGAAGGGTGCGCTGGCCGGCCGTATCACCTGGGTGTCCAGCGAGACGGGGGTGACAGGCCGCCAGGCCAGCTTGCCTTCATCCAGATACGGTTCCCGCGTGTAATGCGCCAGGCCTTGGCCGGCGACGGTTTTGACGTCTTCGTGCAGCAGGCCCGCCTTGAGCAGTTCCGCGATGATCAGGCCGATGCCGCCGGCGGCATGAAAGTGGTTCACGTCGGCGCCGCCATTGGGGTAGACGCGCGCCAGCAGGGGGACGGCGGCCGACAGGTCGGAGAAGTCGTCCCAGTTGATGGAGATGCCGGCGGCCCGGGCAATGGCGACCAGGTGCAGGGTGTGGTTGGTGGACCCGCCGGTGGCGAGCAGGCCGACGATGCCGTTGACGATGGCTTTTTCGTTTATGACTTCGGCCACCGGAGTGAATGCTTCGCCCTGGGCGCTGATGTGCACGGCGCGTTGCGCGGCGGCCCAGGTCAGGGCTTCGCGCAGGGCGGTATTGGGCGGCACGAAGGCGCTGCCGGGCAGGTGCAGGCCCATGATTTCCATGAGCATCTGGTTGGAGTTGGCCGTGCCGTAGAAGGTGCAGGTGCCCGGGCCGTGATAGGACTGCGCTTCGGATTCCAGCAGTTCTTCGCGGCCTATTTTGCCTTGTGCGTACAACTGGCGGGTATGGGCTTTGTCGCTGTTGGATATGCCGGTGCCCATGGGGCCGGCGGGCACGAAGATGGCCGGCAGGTGGCCGAAGGAGAGGGCGCCGATCAGCAAGCCGGGCACGATTTTGTCGCACACGCCCAGGAAGAGGCCGGCGTCGAACATCTGGTGGCTGAGGGCGACGGCGGTGGCCATGGCGATGACGTCGCGCGAGAACAGGCTTAGCTCCATGCCGGTCTGGCCCTGGGTGACGCCGTCGCACATGGCGGGCACGCCGCCGGCGAATTGGGCGGTGGCGCCGGCGGCGAAGGCGGCTTGCTTGATGAGGGCGGGGTAGGCGGCCAGCGGCTGGTGGGCCGAGAGCATGTCGTTGTAGGAGGAGACGATGGCCAGGTTGGGGCGTTCGGTTTCTTTGAGCCTTTGTTTTTCGGCCTGAGGCATGGCGGCGAAGGCGTGGGCGAGGTTGGTGCAGCCGAGGTGGCTGCGTTCGATTTTCTGGCCGTAGGCGGCGCGGGAGCGGGCGAGGTAGGCGGCTCGGGTTTCGCGGCTGCGGGCGGTGATCCGTTCGGTGACGGTGTGGACGACGCGGTTTAGTGCCATGGCGATTGGTCTTCCTGTGGGGTGGTGTTTTTATTGTAGTTTAACTACATATTATGGGCAATGATGATGGTTGAGTGTGTCGTTTTGATATTTTTCTTTATGGCGAGTGTTTTGCTTGTGTGTCAACGAGCTTTTATGAGCTATCGATGTATAGAATGGTTTTGCGCTGCTTTGGGCTGCCAGTTTGGTTTGAGGGCGGGGCTTTCGGATAAGAAAGCTCTGCGCAGGCAGTGATATGTGCTGGGTGGTCTAGTTTTTATGATGGTTTTGTAGTTTTACTATTTTTTTGAGGCCTAATGTTGCATGGGTGCTTGAGAGTGTCTGTAATTTTGTGTTCGGGCCTATGATTGTCTTGAAGGAGACAGACCATGGGACGAGAGCAAAAGAAGGAACCCCGAGGCATCCCTAAAGGTGCACTGCCGGCAAGCGCCGAGCAGTTG
>JBARWC010000005.1:0-16533 GCA_049646585.1 Burkholderiaceae bacterium
GGTAAAGGCCATTGCCGTCACTAGCGCCAAGCGCCTCGATGCGAAACCCGACCTGCCGACCATCGCCGAGTCCATGGTGCCGGGTTACGAGTCGCTGTCCTGGACCGGCGTGGTCGCCCCGGGCGGCACGCCGCAACCCCTTATTGACCGCTTGAACAAAGAGATCAATCTGATTCTCAAAGAGCCCGATGTGCGCAAGAGACTGGGCGAGCTGGGCGCCACACCCACCGGCGGCACGCCGCAGGACTTTACCGCCCATATCGAGCGCGAGCGCGCCAAATGGGGCAAGGTGATACGCGACGCGAAGATGCCTGTGCTGTAAACAGGGCAAGGCCCCCAAGGCTGCGGCTTTGGGGGCGCCGAATGCGTGCTCAGTCGACCAGGATGCGCACCGACGGAGGAACCGGCGTGTCCCGCAGCGTGGCGCGCATGGCATCCAGCAGCAGTTCCGAACTGGGCGACAGCGACCGCAGCTTGCGGGCCACCAGATAGACCTGTCTGGTCAAGGTGGGGGCGACCAGCTCCCTGAACACCAGGTCGCGGTCTTCCACCCGGCCTGCCGCCAGCGCGGGCAATATGGAATATCCCCCATCCACGCGCAGCAGCGCGCACAGCGAGGAAGTATTCGATACCTCGTTGCGTATGCCTTGCATCAGTTCCGGTCGCGCGGCATGGGTCCGCAGAAAGGCGCCTATGCCCGTGTCGTCGGTGAAGGCGACGAAATCGCTCGTGTCCAGCTCCTGCCAGCGCAAAGGACGCTTGCCGCTCGCATAGCGGTGCGAACTGTTGCACAGGATGCCATAGCGGTCTTCGAAGATGGGCGTGTACACCAATTCGGCCAGTTTCTGGTGTGGGCTTGCAAAGGCGAAATCGATGTCGCCGTTGATGACCATGCGCTCCACCTGGCGCGAGGCCTCGTCGTGCAGCGAGACAGTGATATTGGGGGAAGCCTGCTTGAGGCGCGAAATGGCCTTGGCCAGGAAGTAGTGCGTGACCGAGGCCGCCGCGGCGATTCTTACATGCCCCCTGTGGCCGTGCGCCAGGGATTCCAGGTCGGAGACCGCGCCTTCGAACTGATTCAGAATGCGTTCGGCCTGCTCCTTGAACCCGGCGGCCAACGGCGTCAGGGCGACGCGGCGGGTGCTGCGGTCGAAGAGCTTGAAGCCGATGACTTCTTCGAACTGCTGGATGGTGGCTGTAAGCGCCGATTGAGTCAGGAACAGCTCGGCCGCCGCCAGCGTGAATGAACCGGTATTGGCGACGGCGATGAAGGCACGGAAGTGGCGTAATGAAATGCTTCGGTTCATGTTTTCAGCTGTGCTGTTATTTATCAATGAAATTGAAGAATACATAAATACATATCATTTGTCATGAAAATAGCCGACTCCTAGAATGGCCACCATCACGCTGAGTGCGCGCACTAAGCGGCCACCTTCCCACATTTCCATCTGTTTCGGATCAAAGACATGTCCCTACTAGCTTCGCGTATCAATCGCATCAAACCTTCACCTAGTTCCATGGCCGGTCAGCGGGCGCGCGAGTTGCGCGCGGCGGGGCGTGACATCGTCGCCTTGACCGCGGGCGAGCCCGATTTCGATACACCCGATAATGTGATCGAAGCCGTAAAGCGCGCCATGGCCGCGTCGCGTACCAAGTACACCGACGTGGGGGGCACGCCGGAGCTTAAGGAAGCCATCCGGGCGAAGTTCCTGCGCGAGAACGGCCTGTCCTACGGCGCCAATGAAGTAATCGCCTGCACGGGCGGCAAGCAGGTCGTCTTCAACGCCTTGCTGAGCACGGTCGAAAGGGGAGTGGAGGTGATCATCCCGACGCCGTACTGGGTGTCCTATCCCGACATCGTTCTGTTGGCGGGCGGCACCCCGGTTTTCGTGGCTTGCCCTCCGGAAAAGAAATTCAAGCTGCAGCCCGAAGATCTGGAAAAAAGCATTACGCCGAACACGCGCTGGCTGATCCTGAATGCCCCGAACAACCCCAGCGGCGCCGTATATAGCCGTGAAGAACTGCGCGCCCTGGCCGATGTATTGTTGCGCCATCCCCATGTATGGGTCATGACCGACGACATGTACGAACACATTCTGTTCGACGGACGCGAGTATGCCACCATGGCCCAGGTCGCCCCGGAATTGAAGGAACGCACCCTGACGGTCAATGGTGTGTCCAAAGCCTATGCCATGACAGGCTGGCGCATAGGCTACGGCGGGGCGCCGGCCGAGCTGATCAAGGGCATGACCAAGCTGCAGTCGCAAAGCACCTCCAGCCCCAGCTCCATCAGCCAGGCGGGCGCCGTCGAAGCGCTGAACGGCCCGCAGGATTTCCTGGCGGAACGCGCGCAGATATTCCAGTCCCGCCGCGATCACGTCATGGCCGCGCTGGGCCGGATCGACGGCCTGCAATGCCATTCGCCTGAAGGCGCTTTCTACGCCTTTCCCAGTTGCGCCGGGCTGCTTGGCAAAAAGACTCCGTCGGGCAAGGTCCTGAACACCGACGAGGATTTTGTCATGTACCTGCTGGAAGAGGTCAACCTGGCCGTGCTGCAGGGTGCGGCCTACGGCGTTTCTCCTTTTTTCCGCCTTTCCTTCGCCAGCTCGATCCCGACCCTGGACGAGGGCTTGGCGCGTTTGAAGCAGGCCTGCGAAAAACTGGCCTGATTTCTTTCGTTTCCCTTTTCAGGCCTCGGGCCGCCGCCGACTCCGTCGGTGGCGGCTTTTGTGTTTAAAGGCAGCCCAGGGTTTATCCCCATTACCTTCTTCTGTGCTTCAAATTAATGTATGCGTTAATTAATGCATTAATGTATGCGCAAAGCATTGCACGGAAATTCATGAACGCTCTTGCCCGTCTCTCCGAATCCATGGCCGAGGTCGCCTTGCGCGAACTGCGCCGGCGCATTCTGGACAATGTCTGGCCGCCGGGCTATCAGGCGCTGGAACAGGAACTTGCGCTGACGCTCGGCATGAGCCGCACGCCCATACACGAAGCGCTCATTTGCTTGCAGAACGAAGGTCTGGTCGAGGTAATTCCCCGGCGCGGCATGCGCGTGCTGCCGGTTTCGGCCGAAGATATGCGCGAAATCTACGAAGTGCTGACGGCCTTGGAGTGCGCCGCGGTTGAAATGGTTGCGCTGCGCCAGCCTGGCGAACAGGAATTGAGGCCGCTGGCCGATGCAACCCGAGACATGGCCATGGCGCTGGAAGATGAGGGGGCCGGGCTTGAGGCATGGGCGGCTGCGGACGAGCGTTTCCACAAGCAGTTGCTGGTGCTTTGCGGAAATCGGCAATTGCACGATACCGTCCTCAACTATTGGGACCGTGCTCATCGGGCGCGCATGTTCACCCTGAAGCTGCGCGCCAAACCCGTCAACTCGACGCAAGAGCACCTGGCGCTGGTGGAACGCTTGCGCGCGGGGGATGTGCAGGGCGCCGTCGCCATCAACAAGGCGCACCGGCAGCGGGCCTCGGCCGAATTGCTCTCTATTTTCGAACGCTTCAACCTTCAACAGATGTGATCATGACGAAAGACTATTCAATAGCCGTATTGCCCGGAGACGGAATCGGCCGCGAGGTCATGGATGCCGGGCTGGCCGTGCTTCATGCCCTGGGCCCGAAAATCGGCCGCAAGTTCGATGCCCGGACCCACCCGGCCGGGGCCCAGCATTATCAGGAGTCGGGCGATGCCTTGCCCGAAAAAACCCTGGACGCCTGCCGTGCCGCCGATGCCATACTGTTTGGCGCCATGGGCTTGCCTCATGTGCGCGGTGCCGACGGCACCGAGATCATTCCCCAGCTCGACATTCGGTTCGCGCTCGATTTGTATGCCGGCGTGCGCCCGATCCGCACCTTCGCGGGCTTGCCCGTGCCTCTTTCCGATCCGCGGGCCGCGGGCATCGACCTGGTGCTGGTGCGCGAAAACACCGAGGGCCTGTTCTATTCGCGGGGGCGCAGCCAGCAGGATGGCGATGATGCGGTGGTGGATCCCATGCGTATCTCGCGCAAGGGTACCACCCGCATATGCGACTTTGCCTTCAGGCTGGCTGAGCGCCGGAAATCCCAGGGGCGTCCGGGCCTTGTCACCAATGTCGATAAGGCCAATGTGTTCCACTCGATGGCCTTCTGGCGCCAGATCTTCGAAGAGCGGGCCGCCCATTTTCCAGGCATCGAATCGTACAGCGCCTATGTGGATGCCATGGCGTTGAACCTGGTGCTCAAGCCGTGGCAATACGATGTGCTGGTTACGGAAAACATGTTCGGCGATATCTTGTCCGATCTGGTCGCGGCCATGGTCGGCGGCATGGGCATGGCGCCGTCCGGCGATATCGGGGATGACTATGGCTTGTTCCAGCCCGCGCACGGTAGTGCGCCCGACATCGCCGGCAAGGGGATCGCCAATCCGACGGCCATGATCCTGTCGGTGGCCATGATGCTGGACTGGCTGTCCGGCCGGGCCGGCGACCAGGCTCTGGGCGATGGTGCCCACGCTATCGAGCAGGCGGTTGCCCGCTCTTTTTCCAGCGGCGCAGCCGTTCCGTTCGAGTTCGGCGGCCGCAGCAATACCGCCGACATCACCAAGGCAGTCATTGCCTATCTATAACAGCCGCCCATCATGAGCGCATGCCGGCCGGCCATGTAAACACAGGAGACGAAGATGAAAGGAGTGATACGCGGCGCCTTGTTGTCGCTGATGTTGGGTTCGGCCAGTTTTTGCGTGGCGGCCCAAAGCTATCCGACCAAGCCCATCAAGCTGGTGGTGCCATCGGCGCCGGGCGGCAGTACCGACCAACTGGCCCGCTTGATGGGGGACCGGCTCGGCGCCGCCTGGGGGCAGACGGTCGTCATCGAGAACAAACCGGGCGCCGGCCTGACCTTGGGCGCCGCCTATGTCGCCGACGCGCCCGCCGATGGTTACACCCTGCTAATGGGGGCCGTCCACCACTCGATTGCGCAAAGCTTCTACAAGAACCTGTCCTATGATGTCCAGCGCGACCTGGCTCCCGTGTCCATTGTTGCCATTGTTCCCAATGTCATGATTACGCGCAGCAATTTCCCGGCTAGCACCGTTGCCGAGGTCATCGCCTATTCCAAGGCGCATCCCGGCACCCTGAGCTATGGCAGCACGGGGGCGGGCACCGCCCACCATTTGATAGGCGAGCAGTTCAACACCATGGCCGGCACCGACTTGATGCACGTGCCCTATAAGGGCAGCAGTCCCGCGCTGGTCGACCTGATGGGTGGGCGCATCGATTTCATGTTCGATACCGTGGCGTCCTGCTTGCCCCATATTCAGTCGGGCAAGCTCAAGCCTATCGCGGTGGCGACGGGCACGCGGTCCAGCGCGCTGCCCGATGTCCCCACCATGGATGAAGCAGGGCTGAAGGGCTTTGATATTGCAACGTGGTTTGGCCTGATGGTGCCGGCGGGTACGCCCAAGCCCATCATTGACAAAATACACGCCGAAACGGTTCGCATTCTTGCCGACCCCGAGATCAAGAAGCGTTTGCTGGCGATGGGGGCGGAGCCTGTGGGCAACAGCCCCGAGGAAATGGGCCAGCGCATCAAATCCGAGGTCGCCAAATTCGGCGAACTGATCGCCAAGGCTAAAATTACCGCCAAGTAAAACCAAACCCCCGACCAGGCATCGTATAGATCATGACAAAAACCCCGTCCAATCAGCTCGTCCTTCTCGTCGACTTTCATATTCGGCCGGCTCACATTGACGAGTTCGAAGCAGCCATATTGCACAATGCCGCCATGTCGCTGCAGAACGAGGCGGGGTGCCGTCGTTTCGACGTCTGCCGGGACCCCCAGGATGCGGCCCTGTTTTTCCTGTATGAGATCTACGATGACCAGGCGGCCATCGATGCTCATATGAAATCGCCGCATTTCCTGGCTTTCGATGCCGCCAGCCGGGACTGGGTGGCGCACAAAGCAGTGCGAAAGATGCAATTGGCAGCGCCGATTACGTCAATATCGTAAAAAGAAGCACTTATTTAGACAAAATGGGTATTAACTTAGTGCATTCCCTAAGTGATCGAACCGTAATAATCGTGCACAATTCGTTCCATGCAGGTGAGGAGACAAAGCCCTGCATGGGCAGCCGATAAATCGGTATATAACTAAGAAAGTAGCAAAACCCATAAAAAATATAAACAACAAAGGCCGACGACACAATCGTCGGCCTTTGTCATTCAGGCACGGGGCAATGCTGTTCGGGTAATACGGGCGGTTTGGCTGTTGCGGTTGGCGTAATTTCAGTGCGCAGCTGTTTTCGAAAACACGTTCAACACGATGACGCCGGCGACGATCAGGCCTATGCCCAGCAATGCCGCCGCATCCAGCGTTTGTTTGTACAGTATGTAGCCCACCAGCGAAATGGCCACGATGCCCACGCCCGACCAGATGGCGTAGGCGATGCCCACCGGTATGGTTTTCAAGGCGATGGCCAGGCAGTAGAAGGCCAATCCGTAGCCGGCCACCGTTATGACCGAGGGGTACAGACGAGAAAAACCGTCGGACGCCTTCAAGGCCGTGGTGGCGATGATCTCGGCGACGATGGCAAGGTAAAGCCAGCTCATAAGAATGGTTCCTGTTCAGCTTGTTTCCGTACCTCAGGCTTATGGGGTCGTTTTTGGTCGCGCCGGGAACTACCGCAAGGCTTGCAATAATACTTGCACCGCGCCGGCGCCGCCATCCTGCTCCGAACATTCAACGTAGGCGATGACGCCGGCTATCTGGGTCAGCCAGCGGCGGATGGTCTGTTTCAGCACGGGTTCGCCGTCTTTTGATCCATAGCCCTTGCCATGGACGATGCGTACGCAGCGGATTTCGTGCGCCATGCAGGATTCCAGGAAGCGGTCCAGCCGCTCGCGTCCTTGCTCCAGCGTGCTTCCGTGCAGATCCAGGCTGGCGCCTATGGGCCACTTGCCTCGTTTCAGGCTCTTGATCAGGTCGGGGCCGTGGCCCGGGCGCAGGTAGCGGGAATCGTCGCCCTCTGTGGTGGCCGGGCTGTAGTGGTCCGAGGTCCGGGGAAGCCGGACGGGCTCCAGGCCCACGGCGCGTTCGCGCCGCTGGCGGAAGATCTCGCCGGCGGCGGAATCCCTGGGCGCCGGCAGGATGATGCGCCGGGCATCCTTGATGGGCTGGACCGTTTTCATTGCGCGCCGAAACAGCAGGGCGTCTTCGCGGCTGAGCACCGCTTCGGCGGCTTTGGCCGCCGCCGTCGGGTTCTTGGCCGGGCGGCGGGCGGTGTCGGCAGCGGCGGCTTCGGCCGCTTGGGCGGCGTCCTTGCGCAGGCGCTTCAGGTCGGCCAGCCCGTTGGCGGGCAGGCCTTTGCGCCCGCTTTTATTCGCCTGCATTCTCCAGCCAACGCTGTGCATCCAGGGCGGCCATGCAGCCTGTTCCGGCGCTGGTGATGGCCTGGCGATAGACGTGGTCCTGGACGTCGCCGGCGGCGAACACGCCGGGAACCGAGGTCATGGTGGCCAGCCCGTTCAGGCCGCTGCGGGTGACGATGTAACCGTTGGCCATGTCCAGCTTGCCTTCGAAGATGGCGGTATTGGGCTTATGGCCGATGGCGATGAATACGCCCGTGACCGGCAGGTCTTCGGTGGTGTCGGTCTGAGTATTGCGCAGCCGGGCTCCGGTCACGCCGGATTGGTCGCCCAAAACCTCTTCCAACTGATAGAACAGCTTGAGCTTCATGTTCCCGTTGGCGACCTTGTCCATGAGTTTGTCGGTCAGGATGGGCTCGGAACGGAATTTGTCGCGGCGGTGAACCACGGTCACGCTGCGGCAGATATTGGACAGGTACAGGGCTTCCTCGACGGCCGTATTGCCCCCGCCGACCACGATGACGTCCTGGTTCTTGTAGAAAAAGCCGTCGCAGGTGGCGCAGCCCGATACGCCACGGCCCATGAATTCATACTCGCTGGGCAGGCCCAGGTATTGGGCGGACGCGCCCGTGGCGATGATGAGGGCGTCGCAGGTATACAGGGCGCCGGTGTCGCCGGTAAGCGTGAAAGGGCGCTTGGACAGATCAACGCTGGCGATGTGATCGAAGACCATTTCCGTGTTGAAGCGTTCGGCATGCGCCTGGAAGCGCTGCATCAGATCGGGACCCTGCACTCCCTGGGCGTCGGCCGGCCAGTTGTCCACGTCGGTGGTGGTCATTAGCTGACCTCCTTGTTCCAGGCCCGTGACCAGTACGGGATTCAGGTTGGCGCGGGCGGCATAGACCGCGGCGCTGTAGCCGGCCGGGCCGGATCCCAGAATCAGTACTTTGGCGTGTTTTGGAGTCGTCATTGCAGAAAATCCGAAAAATATGAACAGCCAATTATAATGAGTCCATGGCTAGACTACCTGCTACATCTCCGCGCTCCTCCCGCAACGTGCGTAATGGCCCCTCTCCCTTGCAGTCAAGGCTGTCGGGGTTGCTGCGTGAAGCGCGCTGGATCGTATTCGCCGCCCTGGCGGCCTGGCTGGGCCTGGTGCTGGCCACCTGGGATCCGGCCGACCCGGCATGGTCGCATTCAGGGCATGCCGCCGCCATCATGAACAAGGGCGGCACGCTGGGCGCCTACATCGCCGACTTCCTTCTGTTTCTCTTCGGCTATTCCGCCTGGCTGTGGGTGGTGCTGCTGGCCCAGCGCGTCGCTCAGGGCTTTTATCGCCTGACCCGCCTGATCCTGCCCAACCGCGAAGAGCCGCTGCCGCGTGTGCGCTGGGAGGTCGGTATCGGCTTCTTTCTGCTATTTATCGGCATAATGGGTACCGAAGCCCTGCAATTGAAGCAATTTGGCGCAGACCTGCCGGCCGGCGCCGGTGGCCAGCTGGGCCAATTGCTGGCCGATATCATGTCGCTGACCATGGGCAGCACCGGCTGCACCTTGCTGCTGCTGGTCTTTGCTGCAGTGGGCGCCAGCCTGTTTTTCGGCTTTTCCTGGCTGCTGGTAGCCGAAAAAGTCGGCCTGGCCATTGAAAAATCCGTTCGCCGCGTGCTGGAGCTCAAGGCCGCCCGGGAAGATCGTCGGGTCGGGCAGGCCAAGCAAGCCGAACGCGAGGAAATCGTGGTCGCCAAACAGGAACTACTGGTACACGAACAGCCGGTGCGCATCGAGCCGGCCATCACCCTGGTGCCCAAATCCGAGCGCGTCGAGAAAGAAAAGCAGAAAACCCTGTTCACCGCGCCGATCGAGCCGGGCGGGTCGGGCGACCTGCCCGCCGTAAGCCTGCTGGACATGCCGTCCGAGCAGACCGAGACGGTATCGCCGGAAACCATCGAATACACCTCGCGCCTTATCGAGAAGAAGCTGTCCGATTTCGGCGTCAAGGCCGTTGTCGTGGCCGCCCAGGCCGGGCCCGTCATCACCCGCTACGAAATCGAGCCGGCCACCGGCGTCAAGGGCAGCCAGATCGTCAATCTGGCCAAGGACCTGGCGCGCGCCCTCAGCCTGGTCAGCATCCGCGTGGTCGAAACCATACCCGGCAAGAACCTGATGGGCCTTGAGCTGCCCAATCCGAAGCGGCAGATGGTCAAGCTGTCCGAGATCATCGGCTCGCAAACCTACCACGCCAGCGCTTCACTGCTGACCATGGCGCTGGGCAAGGACATCGCGGGCAACCCGGTCGTGGCCGATCTGGCCAAGATGCCCCACCTGCTGGTGGCTGGCACGACCGGCTCGGGCAAGTCCGTGGGCATCAACGCCATGATACTGTCCTTGCTGTACAAGGCGGACGCCAGCCAGGTCAGGCTGATCCTGATCGATCCCAAGATGCTTGAAATGAGCGTCTACGAGGGCATCCCCCACTTGCTGGCGCCGGTGGTCACCGACATGCGCCATGCCGCCAATGCCTTGAACTGGTGCGTGGGCGAAATGGAAAAGCGCTACCGCCTGATGAGCAAGATGGGGGTGCGCAACCTGGCCGGCTACAACACCAAGATACGCGACGCCATCAAGCGCGAAGAGCCCATTCCCAATCCGTTCTCGCTGACGCCCGACGCCCCCGAGCCCCTGTCCACCCTGCCCATGATCGTGGTGGTCATCGACGAGCTGGCCGACCTTATGATGGTGGTGGGCAAGAAGATCGAAGAGCTCATCGCCCGCCTGGCCCAGAAGGCCCGTGCGGCCGGCATCCATCTTATTCTTGCCACCCAGCGCCCCAGCGTGGACGTCATCACCGGCTTGATCAAGGCGAATATTCCCACCCGCATCGCCTTCCAGGTGTCTTCCAAGATCGATTCGCGAACCATACTCGATCAGATGGGCGCCGAAACGCTGCTGGGGCAGGGCGACATGCTGTATCTGCCGCCGGGTACCGGCCTTCCGGCCCGGGTTCACGGCGCGTTCGTGCATGACGATGAAGTGCACCGCGTCGTGGAAGCCCTGAAAGAGCAGGGCGAGCCCAATTACATCGAAGGTCTGCTGGAAGGCGCCCTGGAAGGCGAGACCGGCGACGGCGTGGGCGGGGTCACCGGCTTTGCCGATGCCGAGTCCGATCCCTTGTACGACCAGGCCGTGGCGGTCGTCCTGAAAAACCGGCGGGCGTCGATCTCGTCGGTGCAGCGCAATCTTCGCATAGGCTACAACCGAGCGGCCCGCCTGCTTGAGCAGATGGAACAAGCCGGGCTGGTCTCCGCCATGCAGTCCAATGGCAATCGTGAAATCCTGGTACCGGCGGGGAATGCCTCCAATGAAGATTAAACACATCGTGGCGGCCCTGTGCATGGCCGCCAGCCCCATGCTGGCTTGGTCCGCCGATGCGGCCGAGCAATTGCGCAAGTTCATCGCCGAGGTTCCGTCGGCGACGGGGCAGTTCAGCCAGCAGCGCGTGGACGGCCAGGCCCAGGGCAAGGCCCCCCAGACGGGTGAATTCTCTTTTTTGCGGCCGGGCAAGTTCCGGTGGGCGGTCAAGAAGCCCTATGAACAACTCATCGTGTCCGATGGCAAACAGGTCTATCAGTACGATCCCGACCTGGCCCAGGTCAGCGTGCGCGGGGTGGACAAATCCCTGGGGGCATCGCCGGCGGCCATTCTGTTCGGTTCGGGCTCGCTGGAGCAGGCCTTCGACATCTCCGCCTTGCCCGCCAAGGATGGCCTGGACTGGCTGCGCGCCAAGCCGCGCGGCGCCGACGCCGGATTCACGCATGTGGATATCGGATTCCGGGGCGGCTTGCCCGCTCGCCTTGAGCTTTTGGATTCCTTCGGCCAGACAACCCGCATCGACCTTAGCCGCATCGTGACCAATCCCAAGCTGGGCGCGGGTGAATTCAGCTTCACACCGCCCGCCGGCGTGGACGTCGTCAAAATGCAGTAGGGGCCTGTATGGCAAGCTCCCACGATTTATTCGGACCCGCCGGCGCGTCCGCCCACGCCCCCCTGGCGGAGCGCATGCGCCCCCGGACCCTGGACGAGGTGGTCGGCCAGTCGCATCTGCTGGGGCCGGGCAAGCCCTTGCGCGTGGCTTTCCAGTCCGGCCGCCCGCATTCCATGATTTTCTGGGGGCCGCCCGGCGTCGGCAAAACCACGCTGGCGCGCCTCATGGCCGATGGTTTCGACGCCCAGTTCCTGGCTATTTCAGCCGTCCTGGGCGGCGTCAAGGACATACGCGAAGCCGTGGTTGCCGCCCAGGTCGCACAGGGGCAGGGCAGGCGCACCATTCTTTTCGTCGACGAGGTGCACCGCTTCAACAAGGCGCAGCAGGATGCTTTTCTGCCCTATGTGGAGAGCGGACTGTTCACCTTCATCGGGGCCACCACCGAGAACCCTTCCTTCGAAGTCAATTCGGCCCTGCTGTCCCGGGCGCGCGTCTACGTGCTGGAATCCCTGTCGGTCGAAGAACTGCAGGAGCTCATCGACCGCGCCATCGTCGTGCTGAACCGGGATGCTCCCGAGGCAGCGGTGGGAGGCGCTGCGGGAATGATTGCTGGCCGAGACGGTGGCTCTGGCGATGACGAGGGCGACACGCCCGCCGGCGGCGCAAGCCGGGAATCCGCCCTGGATTTCGACCCCGCCGCTCGCGAGCAACTGGCACGCTGGGCCGACGGCGATGCGCGGCGCGTCATCAATGCCATGGAAGTCGTGGCCGAGTCCGCGCGCGGCGCGGGCGTGACCCGGATAGACAGCGCCTGGCTGGAGACCTCGCTATCCCAGAACCTGCGCCGCTTCGACAAAGGCGGCGACGCCTTCTACGACCAGATCAGCGCCCTGCACAAGTCGGTTCGCGGTTCCGACCCCGATGCCTCCCTGTACTGGTTCGCCCGCATGTTGGACGGCGGGGCGGACCCGCGCTACCTGGCGCGGCGCATCGTGCGCATGGCCGTCGAGGACATCGGACTGGCCGACCCGCGCGCCACGGAACTGGCCTTGAACGGCGCCGACATCTACGAGCGCCTGGGTTCGCCGGAGGGCGAGCTGGCGCTGGCGCAGGCCGTGGTGTATATGGCCTGCGCGGCAAAGTCCAATGCGGTGTACAGCGCCTACAAAATGGCCAGGCGCTTTGCCGAAGAACACGGCAGCGCGCCGGTGCCCATCCATTTGCGCAATGCACCCACCAAACTCATGAAAGAGCTTGGTCATGGCCGCGCCTACCGTTATGCGCACGACGAGCCGCAGGGCTACGCCGCAGGCGAGAATTATTTTCCCGATGGCCTGCGCGCCAGTTTCTACAAGCCTACCGATCGCGGGCTAGAAGGTAAAATCTCAGAAAAGCTGGCCTACCTTCGGCAGCTAGACAAACAAAGCAAGTCCGGCTAGCCGCCAGTGCTAGCCCGGTATTTTTCAATTTTTTTCTTGGTTGATTATGTTAGATCCCAATCAGTTGCGCAAAGACCTGCCCACCGTCGTCAAGGCCCTGCAGCTTCGCGGCATGGCCTTCGACACCGACCGCTTCAATCAACTGGAAGCCCGGCGCAAGTCGGTGCAAGTGGAAACCGAGGCTTTGCAGGCGCGGCGCAATGCGGTGTCCAAGCTGATCGGGCAACTGAAATCCAAGGGCGAGGACGCCAGCAAGGAAATGGCCGAGTCGCAGCAGATCCCGGCCCGCCTGAAAGAGCTTGAGCAAGACCTGGCCGACGTCCAGGGCGAATTGAACGCATGGCTGATGACGATTCCCAATCTGCCGCATGAAAGCGTGCCGGCGGGCAAGGACAGCGACGACAACGTCGAGGTGCGCCGCTGGCTGCCGCCGGGCATGGCCGTCAATGCCGAAGGCAATCCCGCGCCTTTCTCCTTCGAAGCCAAAGACCACGTGGCACTGGGCGAACCCATGGGGCTGGATTTTGACACGGCGCGCAAGCTGTCGGGGGCCCGCTTCATGATGCTGCGCGGGTCCATTGCCCGCCTGCACCGCGCGCTGGCCCAGTTCATGCTGGACCTGCAAACCACCGAGCATGGCTATCAGGAATGCTACACGCCCTACATCGTCAACAGCTCCACGCTGTTCGGCACCGGGCAACTGCCCAAGTTCAAGGACGATATGTTCTGGGTGACCAAGGGCGGGCAGGACGACGATCACGACGAGCACGGCAATGCCATCGCCCGCGAAGACCTGTATTTGATCTCCACCTCTGAAATCACCCTGGCGGGCTCGGTGCGCGACACCATCGTTGCACAGGACGAGCTGCCGCTCAAGCTGACGGCGCACACGCCTTGCTTCCGCTCCGAGGCCGGCAGCGGCGGGCGCGATACCCGCGGGATGATACGCCAGCACCAGTTCGACAAAGTCGAAATGGTGCAGATCGTGCATCCGGAAACCTCCTACCAGGTGCTGGAAGACATGGTGGGGCATGCCGAAACGGTGTTGCAACGCCTGGGAGTAGCCTACCGGGTCGTGCTGCTATGCGGGGGCGACATGGGCTTCGGCTCGGCCAAGACCTACGATATCGAAGTCTGGCTGCCGGCCCAGAACACCTGGCGCGAAATTTCCTCGATATCCAACTGCGAAGCCTTCCAGGCGCGCCGCATGCAGGCCCGCTATCGGCCGGAAAAAGGCAAGCCCGAATACCTGCACACCCTGAACGGTTCGGGCCTGGCCGTGGGCCGGGCGTTGGTCGCGGTGCTGGAAAATTATCAGCAGGAAGATGGCAGCGTCGTCGTCCCCGAAGTGCTGCGCCCCTATATGGCCGGTCAGGAACGCCTGGCGGCCAAGGCCTGACGCAAAAAAGCCCGCTTGGCGGGCTTTTTTCATGCACGGCCCCTAAGGGGCCGTTTTGCTGACTGGATCAGTCGTCCCAGTCGCCGCGATGGCCGCGACGATGTTTGTGGTGGTGCTTGGAATGCTTGTAGTATCGCGGTCCGCGATATTCTTCCCGGTAATAGCGGGATCGGTACACCGGCACCGGCGTATATACGCGCTCCGGCACGACGACGACGCGAGGCCGCTCCACATAGCGAACCGGCGGGTAATAGTAATCGGGCTCACTGTAGATGATGCCCGGCACCCCGATGGAAATATCGAGATTGACACGGGCCATAGCGGCGGTGGAGCCCATCATGGCCGTGGCGGCCGCCGCGAGCAGTAGTAGTTTTTTCATGCGAGCACCTATTTGCTTGATACGTCGAGCCTATTGTGCCCCGTATTGGTTTCAAAACGGTTAGGTGAAACAGCGAAAACGCTTCAAAAAGCTACAGCCGTTCGGCCGGCGTCGCCCGGGATTACATTTGATAACGCCGGTAGTCGATACTGTTGCTATTTTGCATGATGAATCAGGCGGTTGGCCGTATGACGGCGTCGGTACGCCGGCTTGATCAGGCCACCGGCCGCTTCCTGGATAGCGACCATTCCATAGGCCCGGCGGCTCCTGGAGTCTTGACAGTTCTTGATCTTGCCAGCCCCCTTGATACGGAATTTGCGGGGCGAAGGTTGGTATATTCAGCCCTAAGTGATGTGTTCAAGCGCCGAGGCGACCGGTTTGCGGGCTCACTTTCCAATGACTTGAATCTCCAGGAGATAGCATGAGTTTCTTTAGCAAAATTCTAGAAAAACTGGGCATAGGCAGCGCTGACGCCGCACCCGCTCCCTCTGACACCCCCTCCGCCGCGGCGCAAGCCCCGGCTTCATCGGCGGCGGTACCCATGGTCGATGTGGTTGCCCAACTAGAGAAAAGCGCAGCGGCAAACCCCCAGAAACTGAACTGGCGCACTTCCATTGTCGACCTGCTCAAGCTCTTGAACATGGACAGCAGCTTTGCCGCGCGTAAAGAGCTGGCCACGGAGCTTGGCTGCCCGGCGAACCTGATGGAAGATTCCGCCCAGATGAATATCTGGCTGCACAAGACGGTGCTCGCCCGCATCGCCGCCAACGGCGGCAACGTCCCCGCGGATCTTCTCGATTAGGCAATAGGCCAGGCGTGTTGGGCGCAAGCCCACGCCGTAAACGCCACAAACAAAAAGGGCTGCCTCGCAAGGCAGCCCTTTTCAGATTTCGTGGCGGACAGGGTGGGATTCGAACCCACGGTACGGGGTTACCGTACGCCTGATTTCGAGTCAGGTACATTCGACCACTCTGCCACCTGTCCTATTTACTGCGTTTTTACTGCTTTTGCCTGCCAGGCCATTTGCTTGAAGTCCGGTCGAAGACCAAGCGGCCGTAAGTAGGCAAGTCCGCTATTCTAGCAAGGAATTAAAAAAACTCATAATTGAAAAGTCAGTCAAGGGATGAAGGTCCCGGGCAGTACACTAGCATTGAAATGCAGGGCTTTTTTGAACCCGATAAAAAAAGGAAGAACATGCTTACAGGCAAACATGCAGTCATCACTGGGTCGACCAGCGGCATAGGCTTGGCCATGGCGCGCGAGTTCGCGTCCAATGGCGCCAACGTGGTCATCAACGGCTTCGGCGATCCCGAAGCGATCGAGAAAGAGCGGGTCAATATCGAGCTGGAATTCGACGTCAAGGCGTATTACATCAATGCCGACCTGATGCAGGCGGGCGCAACCCGCGAATTCATCGCGGCGGCAGCCAAGGCGCTGGGCGGCATCGACATCCTGGTCAACAACGCCGGCATCCAGCATACGGACCTGATCGAGAATTTTCCGGTCGACCGCTGGGATGCCATCATCGCGCTGAATCTTTCAGCGGTTTTCCATGGCACGGCGGCCGCTTTGCCGCACATGAAGAAGCAGGGCTGGGGCCGCATCATCAACATCGCCTCGGCGCACGGCCTGGTGGCTTCGGTCAACAAGTCGGCTTATGTCGCCGCCAAGCATGGCGTGGTCGGCCTGACCAAGGTCACGGCCCTGGAGAACGCCGGCAACGGGGTTACCTGCAACGCCATCTGCCCAGGGTGGGTGCGCACGCCGCTGGTGGAAAAGCAGATCGAAGCCCTGGCGCAAAAGAACGGCACCGATGTTGAGACCGCGGCCAAGGAGCTGCTGGCCGAGAAGCAGCCTTCGCTGCAATTCGTCACGCCCAAGCAACTGGCCGGCGGGGCGGTATTCCTGTGTTCGGAGGCCGCCGACCAGATGACCGGCACGACCCTGACGCTGGATGGCGGCTGGACGGCCCGCTAAAGCGTTGCCTGGGAG
>JBARWC010000006.1:0-15546 GCA_049646585.1 Burkholderiaceae bacterium
CCTTCGGGCACCATTGTGCTGGTTACGCCGCCGCAGTCCCGCGAGGCGGTCGTGCGGGCGCGCCAGGCGATGCAGAAGAAGCAATGGTCGGTGCTGGAAACGCTGGTGCCCGTTGCCAAGTCGGACCCGGTGCTGGGCTCGTATGCCGAGTACTGGTTGTTGCGCCAGAAGCTGCAGGACAGCACGCAGCCGGTGCCGGACCAGGAAATGCGTCGCTTCATGCAGGCGCATCCCAATGGCTATCTGGCCGACCGCCTTAAGGGTGACTGGCTGGTGGCGGCGACACGTGCCGGCAATTATTCGCTGGCGGCCAGCTTGGGGCCTCTGGTCAACAGCAATTCACAGGAAACCTGCTCGCTGCTGATGGCGCAGCACATGACGGGCCAGCGCATCAAGGCCGCCCAGGCTATCGATGCCTTCCAGCCCAACCGGGCATGCTGGAGCATGCTGGACGAGTTCGAGAACAGCAAGATCGTGGGCTGGAAAGAGCTCGAACCCTTGCTGCGGGCCACGCTGGAAACCAGCAAGACGGGTAATGCGCAAAGGTTGGCGGCCATTATGTTCGATGCCGGCGACATGGTGCAGTATGCGGCCCTGATGAAAAACCCCAAGAAGTGGCTGGCCGGCCGCCAGCCGCCCAAGTCGCGCACCGATACTGAACTGGTCACCATCGCCCTGTCGCGCCTGGCCTATGGCTCGGAGCGCCAGCAGAATGCCGCCTATATCGAGCGTGAGTGGTCCAAGGCCTTGCCGAAATCCAATCTGCAATGGGTCTGGAGCCAGTTCGGCCTGGTGGCCGCCCTGAATGTGGAGCTGAACGCCGTCGACTGGTACCGCCGTTCGGGCAATGCGCGCCTGACCGACTACAACCATGCCTGGCAGGTGCGCTCCGAGCTGCGCCAGCGCAACATCGATTGGAATTGGGTGGCCCAGGCCATACGGCGCATGTCGGCCCAGCAGGCGGCCGAACCTGTGTGGATGTACTGGTATGGGCGGGCTCTGCGTGCGCAAGGCAACCACGAGGCCGCCACGAAGTACTTCCAGGAGATTGCCGGCGACCTCAACTTCTACGGGCAGTTGGCCAACGAGGAATTGGGCCGCAAGCTTTCGATTCCGCCGGCGCCCGCGGCGGTCACGGCGGGCGAATTGAAGCTGGCCCGCGAAAATCCCGGCTTGCAGCGCGCCATCGCCCTGTTCGATCTGGGCTGGCGCCCTGAAGCCGTGCCGGAATGGAACTACGCTTTGCGCGGCATGAGCGACCGCCAGTTGCTGGCCGCGGCCGAGCTGGCCCGGCAAGAGCATATCTACGACCGGGTGGTCAATACCTCGCTGCAGACCCAGAAGGAAATCGATTTTTCGCAGCGCTTCATTGCGCCGTTTGAAGGGCGGGTCACCGAGAAGGCGCGCCAGATCAATCTGGATCCGGCCTGGGTTTACGGCCTGATCCGTCAGGAGTCGCGCTTCATCACCGACGCCCGCTCCAGGGTGGGCGCATCGGGCCTGATGCAGCTGATGCCGGCCACGGCGCGCTGGGTCGCTCGCAAGATAGGCATGAAAGACTTCACCCCTTCGTCGGTCAACGATTTCGACACCAATACGGTGCTGGGCACGAACTACCTGAGCATGGTGCTGAACGACCTGAACGGCTCGCAAGTGCTGGCCACGGCGGGCTATAACGCCGGCCCGGGTCGTTCGGTGCAATGGCGCTCGAAGCTGGCGGGGCCCGTGGAGGGCGCCATTTTCGCGGAAACCATACCGTTCACCGAAACCCGGCTGTACGTGAAGAACGTCATGTCCAATGCAACCTATTACGCCATGATGTTCTCGGGCCAGCCGCAGTCCCTGAAGCAGCGCCTGGGCACGATTTCGCCGGCTCCCAGCAAGAAGGTCGACCTGCCTTGACGGCGCGGGAAGCCACGGGAGCGGACCCCGCCACGGCGGGGCTGGATGTCTACATCGTGGGCGGCGCCGTGCGCGATGCGCTGCTGGGCCTGCCCGCCGGGGATCGCGACTGGGTGGTGGTCGGCGCCACGCCTCACGACATGGCCCGGCGCGGCTTTGTTCCGGTGGGAGGCGATTTTCCCGTCTTCCTGCATCCGCACAGTAAAGAGGAATATGCGCTGGCGCGCACCGAGCGCAAGTCGGGCAAGGGTTATAAGGGCTTTACTTTTTACACCGGCACGGACGTCACGCTGGAAGACGATTTGCGGCGCCGCGACCTGACCGTGAATGCCATTGCCCGGGCGCCCGACGGCCGCCTGGTGGACCCCTTGGACGGGCAATCCGACATCAAGTCGCGGGTGCTGCGGCATGTGGGGCAGGCGTTTGTCGAAGACCCTGTGCGCTTGCTCAGGCTGGCGCGGTTTGCCGCCAGGTTTCATGATTTCTCGATTGCGCCGGAGACCCTGGCCTTGGCCCGCCGCCTGGTGGACGATGGCGAGGTCGACGCCTTGGTGCCGGAGCGCGTATGGCGCGAGGTTGCCAAGGGCTTGATGAGCGAGCACCCCGGGCGCATGTTCCAGGTGCTCGAAGAGGCGGGCGCGCTGTCCCGCGTCCTGCCGGGGCTGGTCTTTGCCGGTGACAAGACCTCGGCCGAGCTGGCTTGCGCCGCCCGTCATGGACTGGGGCTGCCGGCCCGCTATGCCTTGGCCAGCCGCTGGTCCAGCGACCCCGCGGGCGTGGGCCGCCATGTGCGGGCGCCGGGCGATTGCCAGGACTACGCCAGGTTGCTGCCCATCGTATTGGCGGCGGCCGGCCAGGATGAAGGCATGTCCACCGTCGGCGCGCCAGACCCGGCCGCCCCGGTGGGCGGTCATGCAGCCGAAGGCGGCTCAGGAGGTGGGGCGGAAAGCCGGCCGGCCAGGTGGCTGGATTTGATGGAACGCTGCGATGCCTTGCGCAAGCCCGATCGCTTCCTGGATCTGCTGGCCGCCGCATCCTGTGCCGCCAAGGTGGATCAGCACGCTTGGCGTGATCGCCTGGACGCCATTCGCGCCGTCGATGCGGGGGCGGTCGCCAAAGCCTTGCAAGGCCAGCCCTCGCGCATCAAGCAAGCCGTGCACGACGCGCGCCTGGCCGCCTTGCGGCTTGTTTCCTGATCTTCTCCTTTCGGGGGCGGTTGCCTGGCCGGCCGGGCGATGCAAGCTGCCTATCTCTATCTTGTAGGTTGGTAGGCGTGTGGATGGTTGGGTTTAGAGACGATCGCGGCGGTCGCCACGGCTGAATCCGACCAGGGGCGTGTCCAAGTCCCGCCCGATGGCCAGCACCTTGAACAGTTCGCCCATTTCCGCTTCGGATACCAGCTTCTGGACGGCCGCCATGTCGTTGGCGCGAGAGGCGGCGTCGGGCCCGCCCGCCTGCGGCCCGGACAGGACTTCCGCCAGCCCTGCATTCATCAGGAAGCGCGCCTGCGAGGTATAGCCCAGCACGTCCAGGCCGCCCTCCAGAGCGGCGTCGGCCATGGCGGTGAAATCGACGTGCGCCGTGATGTCCTGCAGCCCCGCGTAGACCAGAGGCTGGCTGTGCGCGTGGTGGCGGAAGTGGCACATCAGCGTGCCTTCATTGCGTTGTGGGTGATAGTACTCGCGCTGCGGAAATCCATAATCGATCAGCAGGGCCGCGCCGCGCCGCAGCCAGGCGCCCATCTGTACCACCCAGGCTTCGGCGCGCAGATTGATTTCCGATTGGTAGCCGGGCAGGGGCGGCATGCGTTGGACCATGGCTGCCTGCAAAGGCGGTTGGGCCGGCCGCTCGGCCAGGTGGAAGGGGGACGTGCCTGACGCCGCCTGGCCGGCTTCTTGCGGCACCGGCTCGTCCGCCGTGGCCAGGCTGACGCCTATTTCCATGAGCTCGCCGTTTTCATTCCAGCGAAACAGCGTGGCGGGCATGGCGTCCAGCACCTCATTGGCCAGCACGCAGCCGCTGAAAGATTCCGGCAGGGCGGACAGCCATTGCACCTTGGCGCCCAGGGGGGCGAGCCTGTCCTGCTGGCGCGCTCGCAGGTCGGCGGACACTTCCAGTATCTGGTAGTCGGGTTCGATGCCCAGGTCGCGCAGCGCGGGGATCAGCACGGCGGCCAGTGCGCCCGAGCCGGCGCCGAATTCCAGCACCGAGACGGATGCGGCGGCATGCAGGATCTGGGCGACCTGGCGGGCCAGCGTCCGGCCGAATACGGGGGTCAGCTCGGGTGCCGTGGCGAAGTCGCCTGTGGGCAGGGTGCCGCCGAATTTGGTGTTGCCGGCGGCGTAATAGCCCAGGCCGGGCGCATACAGCGCCAGGTCCATCCATTGCTCGAAAGGCAAGAAGCCTTGCGGCGCGGCCTGGATCCGTTCGGCCAGGTGACTTTCCACCGCCAGGCGGTGCTGTTCAGAGGCGTCGTCCAGCGCGGGCAGCCCGGTCGGGACTGGTGCAGCGTGTTTCATTGGCGTTTCTTTTTGCCCAGGGTGTATAGTGCATGACACATGGCGGCCAGGAAGGCCGCCAGCAGCGCCGCCATGCCGGCAACCAGATAGTTGTCGAAGACCACCCACAGCGGAATGGACAGCAGGAAAGCCAGCAGCAGGGGCTTGCGGACGAGTTGTTTCATGCCGCTATTGTAGCGAGGCCCCGATACCCGAATGCAACTACAAGACATCCCGTTTGGAACCACCGATTGGTCCACGGTGGAAAAAACCGAGCACAAGGGCGACACAGGCACCGCTTATTGGCGGACTCGGACATTTGGCGGCATCCGGGTACGGATGGTGGAATATTCTGCCGGCTATCTTGCCGACCATTGGTGTTCCAAAGGCCATATATTGCTGTGCCTTGAAGGCCAGTTGCATACCGAGTTGGCCGACGGCCGAACCTTTGTGCTGACACCGGGCATGAGCTATCAGGTGGCGGATCACGCAGAGGCGCATCGATCCAGCACTGCGCACGGAGCCAAACTGTTCATCGTCGATTAGGCCGTCACGGGCAACAACAAACAAGCCTCGCCGGAATGTGAACAGCCCCCAAAGCTTGGACATTAGTCCAAGCTTTGGGGGCTGTTCAACGTGTTGCTTGCCGTTTCGTCAGCCTAGGCTGACTTTACTTGCAGCTTAGCCGGCGTAGTCGCCGCGTCGTGCCGCGCTTTTGCCGCGCGTGGACGTGGGCTTGCCGGCAAAACCGGGGCGTGCCGTGGGGCGGCTGGCGGGCTTGCTCGAACCCTTGTAGGAAAACTCGGGGCGGGCGCTACGGGCCGGACGGTCGCCGAAGGCGGGCTTGTCGCCCGTCTTGCGGTCACCGAAGGCCGGACGGTCGGCGCGTGCCGGGCGGTCACCGAATGCGGGCTTGTCGCCACGGCTCTTGTAGCCGCCGTTGCGCTCTTCGCCGCCGAAGCTGCGGCGGCTGTCGCCGCTGCGGTCGTAGGACGGACGGCCTTCGTATGCCGGCTTGTCGCCGAAGCGGGGCTTGCCTTCATAGGCGGGCTTGTCGCCGAAGCGAGGTTTGCCTTCGTATGCAGGCTTGTCGCTGAAATGGGGCTTGCCTTCGTAGGCCGGCTTCTCGCCAAAACGCGGCTTGCCCTCGTAGGGATGGCGGTCGCCGTAGGGCGCGCGGTCGGCGCCGGGCTTGCGGCCGTAGCCGGGTTTGCCGCCACCAAAGCCGCCGCGAGGGCCAAAGCTCTTGCCGCCGGGCTTGCGGTCGGTATAGGTGGGTCGCACGGTTTTCTTGGGTTCCAGGCCCTCGATGACTTCGGTGGGAATGGGCTGGCCGATGTAGTGTTCGATGCGGCGCACTTTATGGCGCTCGGAATGCGAGGCCAGGGTAAAGGCCAGGCCGCTGCGGCCGGCACGGCCGGTACGGCCGATGCGGTGCACGTAGTCTTCGGCCTGCATGGGCAGATCGTAGTTGAAGGCATGGCTGATGCCTTGCACGTCGATGCCGCGTGCCGCGACGTCGGTGGCCACCAGGATGCGAAGCTGGCCTTTTTGCAGCATGCCCAGGGTGCGGGTGCGCTGGCGCTGGTTCATGTCGCCATGCAGGGCGGCGGCGGCAAAGCCTTGGTCGGCCAGGCGGTCGGCCAGGTCGTCGGCACCGCGCTTGGTGGACGTAAAGACAATGGCCTGATCCATGTTGGCGTCGCGCAGCAGGTGATCCAGCAGGCGCATCTTGTGGCCGTTGTCGTCGGCGTACAGCAGGCTTTGCGTGATGTTGCTGTGCTTTTCCTTCTGGCCGGAGATCTCGATCTTTTGCGGCTCGCGCATCATCTTGGCGGCCAGGCGGGCTATCGTGCCGTCCAGCGTAGCCGAGAACAGCAGGGTCTGGCGCTCGTCGGGCGTGCGTTCCACGATGGTCTCGATGTCTTCGATGAAGCCCATGTCCAGCATGCGGTCGGCTTCGTCCAGCACCAGGGTGTGAACCGTGGAAAGGTTGACGCGCTTGGCTTGCAGGTGGTCGATCAGGCGGCCGGGCGTGGCGACCAGCACGTCGACACGGCGCGACAGCGCCTTCAACTGCGCGCCGTAGGGCATGCCGCCGACCACCACGGCGATGCGCAGATCCTTGATGTGCGCGCCGTATTGCTTGGTGGCGTCGGCCACTTGCATGGCCAGTTCGCGGGTGGGGGTCAGCACCAGCACCTGCACGCCGCTGCCCTTGTTGGGCGGCATGTTCGAGATGCGGTTCAGGGCGGGCAGCATGAAGGCGGCGGTCTTGCCGCTGCCCGTCTGCGACGAGACCATCAGGTCGTGGCCCGCCAGGGCGCGGGGGATGGCCGCGGCCTGAACGGACGTGGGCTCGGTGAAGCCCGCTTTCAGAACGGCGGACAACAGGGTGGGCGCGAGACCCAGGGTTTCGAAAGACATGAGTATCCTTTGCCGTATCGACGGCATGCACATGGCGCTAGGCAGGGGAAGGTAAGCCCGTTGCGCTGGTTGATTGGAGCATCGTGCCGACCGAATCAACCTAAAGTGCAGCGTGTGTCTTGAAAGACGCGGCGAAAGGCTCGGGGGTCAGGGAGCGATGGCGTTCGACATGGGTGCTGAAAATGCTCAGTCAACTGCTATGCGACAGCGTAAGCTGCCTGAAAATGTCGACGCATTGGAAAATGCAGTGCCAGGATTATATACGCGGGGACGCGTTTGGGTAAACCCTAGGTTGTTAATCCGCCACAGTCTGGCTCAGCGCGTTGATCAGCGCCGCGTGGTATCGGGGCAGGCTGGCTTCGATTCGCGCTTTTTGCGCCTGCCAGGCGGCCTGCTGCTGGGCGGAGCGCGGGGGCGCGGGCGCCCAGACCGCTTCGGGAAAATGGCTGTCGCCCGTCCAGCGCGGGATCACATGCCAATGCAGGTGCGGCACCATATTGCCGAACTGGGCCAGATTGATTTTATCCGCCTGCAAGACCTCGCGCTGCGCCTGTTCCACCCGCCACACGGCATCCATGAAGGCCTGTCTATCGGCAGCCGGCAATTGGGTCATTTCGGCAATGTGCTTTTGCCAGATGACGCGCGTGTAGCCGGGGTGCAGCGGGTCGTCGACCGCAATGACGCGCAGCCTGGCATCGGACCACAGCACCCGGCCCCCGTCGGTCAGACATAAAGGGCAGCCCTGGGCTCGGCTCATGATTTCTTCCTGTCTTTGCGCGCGCGCTCCAGCGCCTTGACGACGCATTCCAGCACGGCGATGCGCGCGTGGCGCTTGTCGTCGGACGGTACCAGGTGCCAGGGGCAGCTCTCGGTGCCGGTTTGCTCGAACATCTCGTTGGCCGCCAGGACATAGGCATCCCACTTCTTGCGATTGCGCCAGTCTTCCGGGGTGATCTTGAAGGACTTGAAGGGCGATTCTTCGCGCTCGTGAAAGCGTTTTAGCTGTTCGTCCTTGCTGACCGCCAGCCAGAACTTCAGGACCACGGCGCCGCTGTCCTGCAATTGCGATTCGAATTGCCTGATTTCCTGGTAGGCGCGCCGCCATTCGGTTTCGGACGCGTAGCCTTCCACGCGCTCGACCAGGACGCGGCCATACCAGGATCGGTCGAAGATGGCGAAGCGCCCCGGCGCGGGCAGGTCGCGCCAGAAGCGCCACAGATAGGGATGGGCCAGTTCCTCGCTGGTGGGAGCGGAAATCGGAATGGCGCGGAACTGACGGGCATCCAGGGCGTGAGTGACGCGTCGTATGGTTCCGCCTTTGCCGGCGGCATCCTGGCCTTCGAACACCAGCACCACGGGGATGCCCCGCAGCTTGCCGTGCCGGGCCAGGCGGGCCAGACGGCTTTGCCAGTGGGCCAATTGTTCGTCGTATTCGCTTTCGGCCAGCCTTGCCGAGTAGTCCAGGGCTTGCAGCGTGGGCGGCTGGGATGCCGCCGCCACGGGGCTGGAAGGAAGCCTGGGCGGCTTGCGGCTTCTTTCGTGCAAGGCGGCCAGCACAGCCTGGCCGGTGCTTATGCTGCGGGTGTCGGGATCGGCGGCCGGAATGACGCGCCATGGGGCGTGGCCGGCATCGGTCAGGGATAGCGTCAGCGATGCGGCATCGCGCAGCCGCCCGAATTTTTTCCCCGCCTCGACATCCTCGGGCCTGACTTGCCAGGCCGTATGCGGGTCGGACAGCAACTGGGCGGTGCGTTTCTTTTGGGCTTTCCTGGACAGGTGATACCAAAGCTTGACGACCTGCACCCCGTTGTCGGCAAGCGTGCTTTCGAATTCCCGTATTTCGCGCCCCAACGACTGGATTTTTTCCTGGTCGGGATGCTTGCGGGCGGCCTCGGCCAATAGCGGCTGGTACCACGAACCGAACACGATGCCGATCTTGCCCTTGGCCGGCAGATTGCGCCAATAGCGCCATAGAAAGGGATGGGACCGTTCTTCCGGCGTGGGTTCGCCGAACGCCAGGGTGCGGATGTGGCGCGCATCCATCCATTCGTTCAGCAGGTTGATGGAAGCGCCCTTGCCCACGCCGTCTATGCCGGCGATGACGATGAGCAAAGACCGCTGCGCTTTCGCCAGTCGGGCGTACTGCGCTTTAAGCAGGGCGGTGCGCAGCCCGGCTTCGGCGGCCTTGGCCTCTTCGTGGCTCAGGGCCGGGTCTGACTCGGCGACGGAAAACAAGGCGTCCATGCTGGGTGGCCGGTGCTGAGGCGATCAGGCCTTGAAGAACAGTTCGTGCAGCGCGGCGCCCGGCTCGGGCGCCCGCATGAAGGCTTCGCCCACCAGGAAGGCGTTGACGTCGTGGTCGCGCATGAGCTGGACGTCTTGCGGGGCCAGTATGCCGCTTTCGGTGATGACGCGCTTGCCTGCGGGAATGGCCGGCAGCAAGTCCAGCGTGTTTTGCAGCGAGGTCTCGAAACTGCGCAGATTGCGGTTGTTGATGCCGATGAGCGAGGTGTTCAGATCCAGGGCGACGTCCAGTTCCTTGCGGTCATGGACTTCGACCAGGACGTCCATGCCAAGCTCGGTGGCGATGGCTTCGAACTCGCGCAACTGCTGGGGCGACAAGGCCGCCACGATCAGCAGGATGCAGTCGGCCCCCAGTGCCCGCGCATGGATGATCTGGTAGGGGTCGATCATGAAGTCCTTGCGCAACACCGGCAGGCTGCACGCGGCGCGGGCCTGGCGCAGGTAGTCGTAGGAACCCTGGAAGAACTGCACGTCGGTCAGCACCGACAAGCAGGCGGCGCCGTGCGCGGCGTAAGACGAGGCGATTTCGACGGGATTGAAATTCTCGCGTATGACTCCCTTGGAAGGCGAGGCTTTTTTGATCTCGGCAATGACGGCGGGTTTGCCCTGGGCGATTTTTTCATCCAGGGCGCGGGCGAAGCCGCGCAGGTCCTTGCGGCTTTTGGCCTCGCGCAGCACGTCCGATTCGCTGCGCATCTGTCTTGCTGTGGCGATCTCGGCTTTCTTGGTTTCAAGGATTTTGGCGAGAATATCGTTCATGCTTTCAGCGTCCGTGTATAGGTGCAGAATTCGTCCAGCTTGGCCCGGGCGGCGCCGCTGGCCAGCGCATCGAAGGCCATCTTCAGGCCCTGCTCGATGGAGTCGGCCTTGTTGCCCGCGTAGATGGCCAGGCCGGCATTGAACCCTACGATATCACGAGCGGGCCCGCTGACGTTATCCAGCGCTTCGCGCAGCATCGTGGCCGATTCGGCGCTGCTGTTCACCTTGATGGAGCGGTTCGACACCATGGCCATGCCGAAGTCCTCGGGGTGGATTTCGTATTCGCGGACCTTGCCGTCTTTCAGCTCGCCCACCATGGTGGCCGCGCCCAGCGAGGCCTCGTCCATGCCGTCCTTGCCGTGCACGATGAGCACGTGCTTGGAGCCCAGCAGTTCCAGCACGCGTACTTGTATGCCCACCAGGTCGGGGTGGAATACGCCCATCAACTGGTTGGCGGCGCCGGCCGGGTTGGTCAGGGGGCCCAGTATGTTGAAGATGGTGCGCACGCCCAGCTCCTTGCGCACCGGCGCGACGTTCTTCATGGCGCCGTGGTGGGCGGGCGCGAACATGAAGCCTATGCCCGTGCGTTCTATGCTGTCGGCAACCTGCTCGGGGCTGAGCGCGATGTTGGCGCCCAGCGCTTCGAGCACGTCGGCGCTGCCGGACGATGACGAGGCGCTGCGGCCGCCGTGCTTGGCGATCTTCACGCCTTGCGAGGCCGCGACGAACATGGCCGCGGTCGAGATGTTGAAGGTGTTCGAGCCGTCGCCGCCGGTGCCGCACATGTCGAGAAGTTCGCCGGGGTTGGCGGTTTTCACGGGCAGGGCGAATTCGCGCATGACCTGGGCCGCCGCGGTGATCTCGCCCACGGTTTCCTTCTTGACCCGCAGGCCCATGAGCAGCGCGCTGGCGATCTGCGGCGTCATTTCACCGCGCATCAGCATGCGCATCAGGTGCAACATTTCGTCGTGGAATATCTCGCGGTGTTCAATGCAGCGCGACAGGGCTTCGTTAGGGGTGATCGTCATGTTCTTATTCCAGTAAAAGCATTAAGCCGTCAGATTTCCAGGAAGTTCTTCAGCAAGGCGTGGCCATGTTCGCTAAGCACGGATTCGGGATGGAACTGGACGCCGTACAAGGGCATGGACTTGTGGCGGACGCCCATGATTTCACCGTCTTCGGTCTGGGCGGTGACGTCCAGGCAGTCGGGCAGGGTGTCGCGCCGGATGGCCAGTGAATGATAACGCGTCACCGTGTAGGGCGAAGGCAGGCCCTTGAATACGTCGGTGCCCGTATGCGTAATGCTGGACACCTTGCCGTGCATGATCTGCTTGGCGCGCACGATGTCGCCGCCGAAGGCGGCGCCTATGGCCTGATGCCCAAGGCATACGCCCAGTATGGGCAGCTGGCCCGCGAAGTGCCGTATCAGCTCTATGGATATGCCCGCCTCGGCCGGCGAGCAGGGACCGGGCGAGACGCAGATGCGGTCGGGCTTCATGGCCTGGATGTCGGCCACGGTAGCCTGGTCGTTGCGCACCACGCGCACGTCTTCACCCAGCTCGCCGAAATACTGGACAAGGTTGTAGGTGAAAGAATCGTAATTATCAAGCATCAATAACATGTGTTTCTCCTGGCGATGCTTATTAAATGGGTTCGTCCAGGCCGTACTGCACCTGCTCGGCGGCGCGCAGCACGGCGCGCGCCTTGGCCTCGGTTTCCTGCCATTCTTTTTCGGGGTCGGAATCGGCCACGATGCCGGCGGCCGCCTGCACGTAAAGCATGCCGTCCTTGACGATGCCGGTGCGTATGGCGATGGCCACGTCCATTTCACCGCCGTAGCTAAGGTAGCCGGCCGCACCGCCGTAGATGCCGCGGCGCACGGGTTCGAGTTCGTCGATGATTTCCATGGCGCGCACTTTGGGCGCGCCGGTCAGGGTGCCCGCCGGGAAGGTGGCGCGCAGCACGTCGATATTGCTCATGTCGTCGTGCAATTCGCCGGTGACGTTAGAGACCAGGTGCATGACGTGCGAATAGCGTTCTATCGTCATGGTGTCGGTGACTTTGACTGTGCCGGTCTTGGCGACCCGGCCCACGTCGTTGCGAGCCAGGTCTATCAGCATGACGTGCTCGGCCCTTTCCTTGGGGTCGGCGATCAGTTCCTCGGCCAGGCGGGCGTCTTCGTCGGCCGTCGTGCCGCGCTTGCGGGTGCCCGCCAGGGGACGTATGGTCGCCATGGTTTTCTGGCGGCCGTCTTCGGTGGCGATTTCCTGGCGCACCAGGATCTCGGGCGAAGAGCCCACTACCTGGAAGTCGTCGAAATTCCAGTAGTACATATAGGGCGAGGGGTTAAGCGAGCGCAGCGAACGGTACAGCGACAGCGGAGAATCGCGGAAGGGCTTGGCGATGACCTGGCCTATCTGTACTTGCATCAGGTCGCCCGCGGCGATGTATTCCTTGGCCTTCAGGACGGCGTCTATATAGTCTTTCTTGTCGAAGTCGCGCCGGCTCTCGGTTTGCATGCTGGCGTAGGCGTAGGGGATGACCACGGGCGTGCGCAGTTTTTCACGCAATTCCTTCAGCCGGCGCTTGGCCAGCGCGTAGGCCTCGGCCTGGCCCGGGTCGGCGTAGACGACCAGGTAGGTGCGCCCCGCCAGGTTGTCCACGATGACCAGTTCGTCGACCTGCAGCAGCATGATGTCGGGCGTGCCCTCGTCCTGGCCGGCGGGAAACGGTTTTACCGCGGGGCCGAGGCGCGGCTCGATGTGGCGTACGGTGTCGTAGCCGAAATAGCCCGCCAGGCCGCCCGCGAAACGAGGCATGCCGGGCCGTATGGCCACTTTGAAACGCTGTTGATAGGCTTCGATGAAGCTCAGGGGGTCGCCTTCGTGGCGCTCCACCACTTCGCCCTGGCGCAGGACCTCGGTCGTGGTGCCGCTGGAGCGGATGACCGTCTTGGCGGGCAGGCCGATGAAGGAATAGCGTCCGAAGCGCTCGCCGCCCACCACCGATTCCAGCAGGCAGCTATTGCGCCCGCCCTCGGGGCCGCTGTGCGCCAGCTTCAGGTAAATGGCCAGTGGCGTGTCCAGGTCGGCGTAGGTTTCCGCAATCAGGGGAATGCGGTTGTAGCCTTGCGCCGCCAGGGCGTTGAATTCGATTTCTGTCATAGTGGTCTCTGTGTGGTGTTTGCATACAGGCCGGGACAGAATCAAAAAAACCCGGCCATTTTCTGGTTCCGGGTCGCGCTTTTTGGTAATGCTGGCGGCACGAAAAGACGATGTCTTTGGCGCCGGGAGAGGATTACCGCTACCCAGAACACAAACGCCACCAGCGCCAGTAGGCGCGGGGCGTTGAGTGGTAATAAAGGGCAGCGGTCATGGATTCTTGTTCGGTTTTAGTGCCGGGCGGCCCATTGGGCAGCGTCGGCGATGGACGTAACTATATCATCGACTTCAAGAATGCGCACGTCCATTCCTTCGTTGTAGCCGTAGGGCACGGCCAGAACCCGTATTTTCGCCGCGCGGGCGGCCAGGGCGTCGTTCACCGAATCGCCTATGGCCAGGGCGTCTTGCGGCGCTATGCCCAGCAGGTCGCAGGCGTGCAGCAAGGGCATGGGATGGGGTTTTTTCTGCTCGCAGGTATCGCCGCACACCACGTGGTCCATGTACTGGTCCAGGCCGAAGCGAGGCAGCAGGGGCAGGGTGAACTCGGTGGGCTTGTTGGTGACGATGGCCATTTTCGCGCCGGCCTGGCGGAAGGCCTGCAAGCCCTCGAGGACGCCGGGGTACAGGGTCGACGCCTCGCCGTTGTAGCGATGGTAGTGGCGATCGAAAATCGCCAGGCCCTGCTGCAGTTCTTCGGGGGTGGGTGCCTTGCCTTGGTCGTTGTTGGACAGCGCGCGCATGACCAGGTGGCCGGTGCCCTTGCCCACATAGGTGGCGATGGTTTCCTGCGCCAGGGCGGGCAGGCCCAAGTCCTGCCGCATGGCGTTGGCCGCGCTGGCCAGATCGGGAATGGTGTCGAGCAGGGTGCCGTCTAGGTCCAGCAGAACAGCGGAAAAAGGCATGTGGATTCCTGGTGATGAATGATGGCGTCCGGACGGCTCAGGCCGACAGCGACTCGCCCTTGGCGATTTCGCTGCGCAATGCATCGATGACGGTCTTGTAGTCGGGCTGGCTGAAGATGGCCGAGCCCGCCACGAAGGTGTCGGCGCCGGCGGCGCGTATGGCGGCGATATTGTCGACCTTGACCCCGCCGTCGACTTCCAGGGCGATGGGCTGGCCACCGGCGTTCAGCCAGGCGTCTATCTTGCGGCGGGCCTGCGTCAGCTTGGCCAGGGTGCCGGGTATGAAGCGCTGCCCCCCGAACCCTGGGTTGACCGACATCAGCAGGACGACGTCCAGCTTGTCCATGACGTAGTCCATCCAGTCCAACGATGTGGCCGGATTGAAGACCAGGCCCGCCTTGCAGCCGTGTTCCTTGATCAGCGCCAGGCTGCGGTCGGGGTGGCGCGAGGCCTCGGGGTGAAAAGTAATAATATTGGCACCCGCCTTGGCGAATTGCGGGATAATGGCGTCGACCGGTTCGACCATCAGGTGCACGTCGATCGGCGCATCGGTATGGGGTCGCAGGGCTTCGCAAACCATGGGCCCTATGGTCAGGTTGGGCACATAGTGGTTGTCCATGACATCGAAATGAATCCAGTCCGCGCCGGCGGCGACGACATTTCTGACTTCCTCCCCCAGGCGGGCGAAGTCGGCGGCCAACAGGCTGGGGGCGATGCGGGTAGACGGGGTAGTGGACATGATCGGGGGCTTTCTGGGTACGAAGTGGGCGGGAAGCAAAGCTGTGAATATGTCATTATTGCAGGTAAGCGCTGACTTTCCTTTTAAATACGGCGGAATCATTTAATTCGGAACCTGGACATGAAGCCTTACGACATTGCAGTTATCGTCACGCCGCAATACCTGCCCGAGCAGTCCGAACCCAACGAGCAGCAGTTCGTGTTCGCCTATACCGTGCGCATCACCAACAACGGCCAGCATGCGGCCCAGGTCATCAGCCGCCACTGGATCATTACCGATGGCAAGCAGCAAACCCAAGAGGTCCGCGGCCTGGGGGTGGTGGGGCAGCAGCCTTTGCTGGCCCCGGGCGAGTCGTTCGAATACACCAGCGGCTGTCCGCTGCCCACGCCCGTGGGCACCATGCGCGGCTCTTATCATTGCGTTGGCGAAAACGGCGTCCCCTTCGAGGTGCCCATAGTGGAATTCGTCCTTGCCATGCCGCGCACCTTGCATTAACCCTCGCTACACACTTTTATGAAACGTATCCTGCTTTCCTCGTGCCTGCTGGCCTTGCTGGCGGCGTGCAGCACCGTATCGCTGACCCCCGAATCGGAAACCGGCGCGGAATCGCCCGCCGGCGCGTCCGCCGGCATTGCCGAGCAGCCCTTGAAGGTGCCGGCCCTGGAGTCCATGCGGGACACGCCGCCCAGGCCCCTGGCCGGCAAGTACAAGCAGGCATCCTGGGCGTCGATGCAGGGCTGGTCCAGCGACGATCTGGATCACGTCTGGAAGGCTTTCGTCAACAATTGCAAGGGCCTGATGCGGCCGGTGTCGGGCTCGCTGGCCCAGCAGGCGCGTGCCACGCCGCGCGCCTG
>JBARWC010000007.1:0-8606 GCA_049646585.1 Burkholderiaceae bacterium
GGCCCATGCGCAAGCCTCGCGCGACGCCCTGGCGGCCTTGATCGCCGGCAAGACCATTACCGTGTCGTGCTACGAGCGCGATCGCTACGAACGCAATATCTGCGACGTGCCCGTGGATGGCGGCACCACAGCCAACCGGAAACAGGTCCAAAGCGGTATGGCCTGGGCCAATATGGAAGGGCGCGGCAAGTTCATGCGCGACGGCAAGCTTCCGGGCCTGGAGCGCCAGGCCAAGGCCAACCGCCTGGGTATCTGGCAGGAAGCGGATCCGGTGCCGCCGTGGGTATGGCGCTATCAATGCTGGCAGAAGCAGCAGTGCTAGACCGGGGCGCATGGCGCGGCCTGATGGCCCTGCTCTTGTCGACTATGGCCTGGCTGCTTGCGGGCTGTTCGCCCCAGCCGGTGAACAGTCCCTATGCCAAGGGTGCGGAGCAGGCCAATGTGATGTATACGGCCTTCACGCAGCGTTCGCCCAAGTATCTGGACCCGGCCAGTTCCTATTCCACCGACGAAACCCCCTTCACCTATTCGATCTACGAGCCGCTGTACGGCTACGACTACCTGGCCAGGCCTTATGTGCTGACGCCGCGGGCCGCGGCCTCCATCGACCCGCCCGCTTATTTCGACAAAGACGGCCGCAGCCTGCCGGCCGATGCGCCGGGCCAGGACGTGGCCGTCAGCGTCTACGACATCCGCATCAAGCCCGGCATCCTGTTCCAGCCCCATCCCGCCTTTGCCCGCAAGGCCGATGGCGGCTATGTCTATTGGCCCATCGCGCCCAGCCAACTGGTCGGCAAATTCGGCATGAACGACTTTGAGCAGACGGGGACGCGCGAGCTGCTGGCTGATGATTACGTCTATGCCTTCCGGCGCCTGGCCAGCCCACGCGTGGTTTCGCCCATATACGGTGTGATGGCCGAACACGTGGTGGGCATGCGCGCTTATGGCGATCAGTTGAAGAAGGCGGACCAGGCCTTGCGCGCCCGATCGGGACAGGATGGCGTGCGCGCCTGGCTGGATTTGCGCCAGGAAGGGTTCGAGGGCGTGCAGGCCGTCGACGAGCACACCCTGCGCATCAAGGTCATCGGCAAGTATCCCCAGTTCAAATACTGGCTGGCCATGACGTTTACGGCCCCCGTCCCCTGGGAGGCCGATCGTTTTTATCATCAGCCCGGCATGGCCGAGCACAGCCTGTCGCTGAACACCTGGCCGGTGGGCACCGGCCCCTATATGCTGGTCGAGTCCATCGTCAATCGCCGCCACGTCTTGCAGCGCAACCCCAATTTCCGTGGCGAACCGTATCCCTGCAAGGGCGAGCCTGGCGACCGGCAGGCTGGCTTGCTTAATGACTGCGGCAAGCTTACGCCCTTCATCGACCGCGTGGTCTTTTCCCTGGAAAAGGAAAGCGTGCCGCTGATGGGCAAGTTTTTGCAGGGCTATTACGACATACCGCAGGCCGACCGGGGCGATTACGGCGTGGCGATGCGGGTGGCGGCGGGCGATTCCGCCCAGAAGGCCGCGCTTTACCAGGATCGTGGATTGCAGCTGCGCAGCTCCACCGAGGCGCAGCTTTACTACCTGGGCTTCAACTGGCTGGATCCCGTGCTGGGCCGGGGCGATACGCCCGAACAGCAGGAAAAGAACCGCAAGCTCAGGCAGGCGATCAGCATCGCCTTCGATTGGGAGCAGTTCGTATCGATTTTCCAGAACGACGAGGCCCAGGTGGCCTACGGGCCGGTGCCGCCCGGCGTGCCGGGCTACCAGGACCTGCCTGCAGGGCTGAATCGGCAGGTGTACACGCTGGAAAACGGCAGGGCGGTCAGGCGACCGCTGGAAGAGGCCAAGGAATTGCTGAGCCAGGCCGGCTATCCGGATGGCCGCGACGCCCGGACAGGCAAGCCGCTGATCCTGTATTTCGATTCGGCCGGCGGCATGGGCTCCAGCGCCATGCTGGACTGGATGCGCCGCCAATTGGCGGCCCTGAACGTGCAGCTGGAGGTGCGCGCCACCGACTACAACCGCTTCCAGGACAAGATGCGCAACGGCAGCGCGCAGATGTATATGTGGGGCTGGGTGGCCGACTATCCAGACGCCGAGAATTTCCTGTTTTTGCTCTACGGCCCCAATGCCAAGGCCGCCGGCGGGGGCGAGAACGCGTCGAATTACCGGAATCTGGAGTTCGACAGGCTGTTCGAGCAGATGCGTTTTCTGGATGACGGCCCCGAAAAGGAAGAGCTGGTGCACAAGATGGTGGCCATCGTCCAGAAGGACGCGCCCTGGATGTTCGGTTACTACCCCAAATCCGGCGGCGCCTACCAGGCCTGGGTGGGCAATGCCAAGCCCACGCAGATGGTGCGCAACACCTTGCAGTACTACCGCGTCGACCCCGCCTTGCGCGCGCAAAAAATCAAGCAGTGGAATGCCCCCGTGTGGTGGCCCTTGTGGCTGCTGGCCGCGCTGCTGGCGGCGGGCGGTGTGGCGGCCTGGTGGGTTGCGCGCCGCCGGGACAAGGCGCCCGCCCGGATGGGCGCCGATTTTGCGGAGCGGCCATGATCCGATACATCGCACGCCGGCTGTTGTACGGGGTTTTCATCCTGATCGGGGTGAACCTGCTGACCTTTGTGTTGTTCTTCGCGGTGAACACGCCAGACGACATGGCGCGCCTGGCCATAGGCGGCCAGCGCGTCAGCCAAAGCGCCATCGAACGCTGGAAGGCCGAGCGCGGCTACGACAAGCCGCTGTTCTACAACGCCGGCGCCCAAGGAACGGAGCAATGGACGGAGACCATATTCGCGGCGCGCTCCCTGCCTTTGCTGCGTTTCGATTTCGGCTTCTCGGATGAAGGGCGCGACATCGGCCATGAGGTCGCGGAGCGCATGGGGCCCAGCCTGGCGCTGGCCCTGCCCACCTTCGCGCTGGGCTTGTTCGTTTGCATCGCCTTCGCGCTGCTGCTGGTGTTTTTCAAGGGCAGCCGGCTGGATTTCGCGGGCGTGGTGCTGTGCGTGGTCCTGCTATCGATATCCAGTCTTTTCTACATCATTGCCGGGCAATGGATGTTTGCCAAGGTCCTGCGCTGGGTGCCGTATTCCGGCTATGTGGACGGCTGGGGCGGCTTGCGCTTTCTGGTGCTGCCGGTATTGGTGGGCATTTTCTCCAGCCTGGGCGCCCAGGCGCGCTTCTACCGCACGCTGTTCCTGGAAGAGGCCGGCAAGGATTATGTACGCAGCGCGCGCGCCAAGGGCTTGTCCGAGCGGGTGGTGCTGTTCAGGCATGTCTTGCGCAATGCCATGCTGCCCATATTGACCGGCACGGTCTCCGCCATTCCGCTGCTCTTCATGGGCAGCTTGATTTCCGAATCCTTCTTCGGGATTCCGGGGCTGGGCAGCTACACCATAGACGCCATCAATGCGCAGGACTTCTCCATCGTCAGGGCCATGGTCTTCCTGGGATCGGCCCTGTACATCGTCGGGCTGATCCTGGCTGATATTTCGTACACGCTAGCCGACCCGCGGGTCCGTTTCGAGTAGACGTCCATGCCTAAATTCGTTTTCCTGTGGACCGATATCTTCATCTTCCTGCTGGTGGCGGCCATGCTGGCCTATGGCTGGCGCATACGCGGCAGCGCCTCGCTGCGTTCGGCCTGGGGCAGCGTGGCCCGGACGCCGTCGGCCATGTGCGCCGCGGTCGTGCTGGCCGGCTTTGCAGCGATAGGGGTGCTCGATTCCGTGCACTACCGGCCCCTGCTGCCTCCTGTGCAGGCCGGCGCCCAGCAAGCGGGGCCGCCGGCGGCGGTGTATTCGCCGGTGTTGCGTTCGGCGCTGGACGACCTGCTGTCGCTGACACAACTGGCAAAGCGCGAAAAAACCTATTCGGCGCCGCTGGCGATACGGCAGTTCGTCAAGGAAACCGAAATCATAGACGGGCAGCCCCGGCGCGATTTTCCCCGCCTCAAGCACGCGGGCGTCCTGTTGCAGGACGAGGCCGACCACAATAGCGACGTCGTCACCCGCTTGTTGCGCGGCGTGGCCGGCGGACTGGCGGCTTCGGCGCTGGCCGCCTTGCTGCTTACGATCTGCCATCTGGGCGCGGAGCGAGGCCCGCGGCAGGCGGCGGCAGCGTGGTGGCGGGGCGTAGCCGGCGTTCCATGGCGCGCCATGTGGGTTACATCCAGCGTCATCCTGCTGCTGGCCGGGATGGCGCTGTCGCTGGGCGCCGACTACCACGTGCTGGGAACCGACAGGACGGGCAACGACGTCTTGTGGCAATGCTTGAAAAGCGTGCGCACCGCCTTGGTGATCGGCACGCTGACCACGCTGGCCATGCTGCCGCCGGCGCTGGGTTTCGGCATTGCGGCGGGTTATTTCAAGGGCCGGGTCGACGACATCATCCAGTACCTCTACACCACGCTGACTTCGATTCCTGGCGTGCTGCTGATCGCGGCTTGCGTGCTCATGATGCAGGTATACATCGACAACAATCCGGACTTGTTCGACACGGTCGCATCGCGCGCCGACCTGCGCCTGTTCCTGCTGTGCATGATATTGGGCCTGACGGGCTGGGCTGGCCTGTGCCGCATGCTGCGGGCCGAAACCCTGAAGCTGCGCGAACTGGAGTACGTGCAGGCGGCAAGGGCTTTCGGCGTGGGTCACTGGCGCATCATGCGGCGCCATCTGCTGCCCAATCTCATGCATATCGTGCTGATAACCATGGTGCTGGAGTTCTCCGGCCTGGTCCTGTACGAGGCGGTGCTGTCCTACCTGGGCATAGGCGTCGACCCCAGCACGCCTTCCTTCGGCACCATGATCGATGCGGCCCGGCTGGAGATGTCGCGCGACCCGATGATATGGTGGAATCTGCTGGGCGCCTTCGTCTTCCTGCTGGCGCTGGTGCTGTCGGCCAATATTTTCGCCGATGCCGTCCAGGACGCGTTCGATCCGCGCATGCGCCGCTTCAGGCCGACACGCGTGTCGCCTCCCGCCGCCCGCGCCGTCCAGGCCGCCGGTGGTACGGAAATCAAGGAAGGCCGCCCATGAACGACCTGAATTCCGCCGCCCGGTACGCCGGCGCCGATCCGGTTCTGTCGGTGGACGGCTTGTCCGTGCAGATCGCCGGCGACGGCGGCCTGACCCAGGCCGTGAAATCCCTGCAATTGAGCATCGCCAAGGGGCAGACCTTTGCCCTGGTGGGTGAATCGGGCTGCGGCAAGAGCATGACGGCCCTGGCCTTGCTGCGCCTGCTGCCCGATGCCGGGTCGATTTCCGCGGGGCGGGTGCGCCTGGGTCAGGTCGAGCTCAACAGCCTGTCGGAAAGCGGCATGCGCCAGGTGCGCGGGGGCCGGATAGGCATCATATTCCAGGAGCCGGCCACCAGCCTGAATCCCGTCATGACGGTGCGCCAGCAATTGTTCGAAACCCTGCGCGTGCATACCCGTTATCGCGGCAAGGCGCTGGCCGAGCGGGCGGCCTGGTGGCTGCACCGGGTGGGCATCCCGGAAGCGGGCAAGCGGCTCGATGACTATCCCTTCCAGTTCTCCGGGGGCCAGAAGCAGCGCATCATGATCGCCATCGCCTTGGCGGCCGAGCCCACGCTGCTGATCGCCGACGAGCCCACCACCGCCCTGGACGTTACCGTGCAGGCCCAGATACTGGACCTGCTGGCGGACATCCAGAAAGAGATGGGGCTGGCGATCATGCTGATCACCCACGACCTGGCCGTGGTGAAAAATGTGGCGGACCACGTGGCCCTGATGCGGGCGGGCGAGATCGTCGAAACCGTGGATGCGGCCAGTTTTTTCGCCGCGCCGCGCCATCCTTACGCCCGCCAGTTGCTGGCCGCCATCCCCAGTTTCGCCAAGCGCGGCAAGCCTTTGTCGGCGCAAGACGGGCGGCGGCCACAGGCACCTAGGGCGCCTCTTGCGGCGGCGGCCGAGCCCGTGCTCAGCGTCAGGAATCTATCGGTGGCCTATCGCCGCAAGCGCGCTGTGTGGGCGCGCGGGCCGGCCGCCATCGATGTGGTGAACGATGTGTCTTTCGACCTGCGCGCCGGCCAGACGCTGGCGCTGCTGGGCGAGTCGGGCTGCGGCAAGACGACCACGGCCAAGAGCCTGCTGCGGCTGCTGGACAAGCAGGCCATGGTGGGCGGGCGGGCCGTTCTGAACGGAGACGACCTGCTGGCCGCCGCGGGCCCGGCGCTGCGCCGCTTGCGGCGCAGCATGCAGATCGTCTTTCAGGACCCCTATGCGTCGCTGGATCCGCGCATGCTGGTGGGCGAGATACTGGATGAAGGCATAGCCGCCTTGCGACCCGAACGCAGCCGGGCGCAGCGCCGGGCCCGGATCGCCGACCTGCTCGACAGGGTAGGGCTGCCCGCCAACACGGCCGAACGCTATCCGCACGAGTTTTCCGGCGGGCAGCGCCAGCGCATCGCCATTGCGCGCGCGCTGGCGGTGGAGCCCGAGGTGCTGATCTGCGACGAGCCGACGTCCGCGCTCGACGTGTCGGTGCAGGCACAGATACTCGACCTGCTCAAGGACTTGCAGGCGGAGCTGAATATCGCCTATCTGTTCATTACCCATAATTTCGGCGTGGTCGAATATCTGTCCGATTACATCGCCATCATGCATGGGGGGCGCATCGTCGAAATGGACCGCACGGAAAACGTGCTGCAGTCTCCCAAGCATGAGGAAACCCGCCGGCTGCTGGCCGCCGTGCCGCGCTTGTAGGGCGTCCTATAATGGGCTGCCGCCCTTTTTTGGGATGCGGACAGCTTGAATTCGGGCCCGGCGCCCGCATATGGGTGTTATGTCATTAAAAGTTTTCGACCTTCAATGCGAACAGGGCCATGTCTTCGAAGGCTGGTTCGGTTCCGACGGCAGCTATGAAACCCAGCGGGAACGCGGCTTGTTGAGCTGCCCGGTGTGCAATAGCGATCGCGTCAGCAAGAAGCTGTCCGCGCCCAGGCTGAATGTCAGCCATATACGCGAGCCCGCCGTGCCGGCATCCAGGACTGCGCAGTCCGGTCAGCCAGGCGCCGTGGCGGCGCCCGCCACCGAGCAACTGGCGCGCATGCAGGCCGAGATACTGCGGCATATACGCAGCATCGTGCGCGACACCGAAAACGTCGGCGACCGCTTTGCAGAGGAAGCGCGTTTGATGCACGAGGGTGAAACGCAAGAGCGGGCCATACGCGGCACCGCTACGCCCCAGGAACGCGAAGAATTGATGCAGGAGGGCATTGCCGTCATGCCCATACCCGATTTTCTCGACGACGACCGCCTGCAATAGGCGAAGACGGCAATGGGCGGCGCTAGCCGCCCATCGTAATCGTTGTCGTGTATTCCTTGCGGAATTACATTACGCGGCTGCGGTATTCACCGGTGCGAGTGTCGATTTCGATCTTGTCGCCGATGTTGCAGAACAGCGGCACAGCCACTTCCATGCCGGTATTGGTCTTGGCGGGCTTGAGCACCTTGCCCGAGGTGTCGCCCTTGACGGCCGGCTCGGTGTAGGTGATTTCGCGCACGACGATGGTGGGCAGGGAAACCGAGATGGCGCGGCCGTCGTAGAACACGACTTCGACTTCCATGCCTTCTTCCAGGTAGTTCAGCGCGTCGCCCATGCTTTCGGCTTCGACTTCGTACTGGTTGTATTCCGCGTCCATGAAGACGTACATGGGGTCGGCATAGTAGGAATACGTGCAATCCCTGTTTTCAAGCACGACCATTTCGAATTTTTCGTCGGCCTTGTAGACCGACTCGCTGCCCGAACCGGTCAGCAAATTCTTGAATTTCAGCTTCACGACGGCCGCATTGCGGCCCGATTTGTTGTATTCGGCCTTCTGGACGACGAGCGGGTCGCTGCCCACCATGACGACGTTGCCAACGCGCAATTCTTGTGCGGTTTTCATAACTTTAAGAAACTCCGGGGGTTTGAATTGCTCCGCCAGATGTGCTGCCGGGCCGGAGCATGACTCACAAAACCTAGTATTTTAACTCTTTCGCTGCTGCTGCGCGCAAAACGCGGTCAGCGAGGCGGCCAAATCCGTTTGCCGGGCCAATTCCGCCGTCCATGCCGCCGCCGCGGCTTGCCAATCCTTCCAGTGCCCAGCTTGCAGCGCCTGCTGCAGCCGCGCCAGGCTGTCGGGAGCGTCTCCGGCGTTCCAGCTCGTCATCGCCTGCGCGGCTTGCGGCCCCAGCGGCGAGAGCGCCAGCCAGGCTTGAAGCTTGGCCATGTGGGCCTGGTCTTCCTGGGGGTAGATATGCCAGAGCAGCGGCTTGCCGGCCCACAGCGCCCGGACCAGGGAGTCCTCGCCACGCACGCAATTCAGGTCGCCGCTCCAAAGCAGGCGGTCGAAGCCGTCCTGGTCCAGGAAAGGCATTTCGTGCACGTGGACGGCGCCGTGGCATCCGCGTGCCAGGGCCGGGCAAACGCCGGCCGGCACCAGCACCACAGCGCCCTGGGGCAGCCCTTGCAGCGCTTGCGCCAAGGCCTGGGCGGGTGCGTCGGGATAGCTGAACAAAAGGACTTGGCGGGCGCCTTGCAGCAAACGGCTTATTTGCGCTTCGGGCAGGCCGGCCCGGCGCAGCAAGGCTGCGCGCAGGCTGGGGT
>JBARWC010000008.1:0-6745 GCA_049646585.1 Burkholderiaceae bacterium
GGCGATCACCGTCAGCGACAGGCGCACCAGGGGGCGCACGTCGGCCGCGAGGCGGCCGTCGCTGCCCGCCACCAGCACCACATCGTATTCGGCGCCCAGGCCGGCCATGACCTGGATGATGTGCGGATCGGCCGCGCGGGCCATCGCTTCGATGCGCTCAAGCAAGGCCACCTTGTCGGGGGCCGACAAGGTATTGACCGGATCGATGGCGGGATACAGGTTATGCCCTTTGGGCGGGTGGCCGCTGACCACCTTTTGCCGCCCCGCGCCCTGGCGCCCTATGCTGCGCACCACGCGCGCCGACGACAGCAAGGCGTCGGCGGACAAGGTGTCGGAATAGGCAAAAGCGGTTTTTTCCCCGCTTATCGCACGCACGCCTACGCCCTGCTCGATCGAGAAACTGCCCGTTTTTACGATGCCCTCTTCGAGGCTCCAGCTTTCACTGCGGGTATATTGAAAATAAAGGTCGGCATAATCGACCTTGTGAGTAAATATTTCGCCCAGGGCGCGCGCCATATCTGATTCGCTCAAGCCCCAAGGGTCCAGCAGAACCGATTTGGCGGTGGCCAATGCATTAATGCCTGGATCAACAATTTTCATATATGTAATAACCGTGATGTGTTTACATCGTGCGATGTTTAAGGGCCGGCAAAGCGGTACGCACTTCGGCCAGCCGTTCAAGATTCATATTGCCGATGACGATTCCGGGGCCTTCGGGAAGGCAATCCACGATTTCACCCCATGGGTCGATTAGAACAGAATGCCCCCAGGTGCGCCGGCCGGTTTCATGCTTGCCACCCTGGGCCGCCGCCAATACATAGCATTGGTTTTCGATGGCTCTGGCGCGCAGCAGGACTTCCCAGTGCGCCGATCCTGTCGTATAGGTGAAGGCGGCCGGCAATATTAAAAGATTAATATCGCCCAAAGCCCTGAAATATTCAGGAAACCTCAAATCGTAACAAATCGAAAGCCCGACGCGTCCACAAGGGGCAATAAAAGTTTGCGGGGGATTATCTCCGGGCCGTATGGTGGCGGACTCGTTGAACGATTCCGCCCCTTTGTTGAATCCGAACAAATGGATTTTGTCGTAGCGCGCAATCTGTTGGCCCGCGGGGTCGAAAACCAGGCTGGCATTATAAATACGGTCGGGCTCTTCATTATCAAGGGGTACCGTGCCGCCCACCAGCCATATCCCGTGGCGGCCGGCCTGCCGGGCCAGGAATTCCTGGATAGGGCCGTCGCCGGCCGTTTCCTTGAGCGCCAGCTTGTCGGTGTCCTTGCGGCCCATGAAGCAAAAGTACTCCGGCAGCGCGACCAGTTCCGCGCCCTGACCCGCCGCTTGCTCTATCAGCCTGGCCGCCTCTTGCAAATTATGCTTCAGATCGGTGGACGACACGGTTTGTATGGCGGCCACCCGGAAATCATTTTTCGGTGCGTTCATTATCGAATAATCATCGGCGATTAAAAAATATTTAATAAACTCAGTAGATTCTTATTTATTCAAATAAAAATACGTTAGAATTCACGGGGCTCGGCGCATAAACAATGCCCAAACCAAAAGCGTCTGTAAACCTTATAACCAGGAAATCGAATGACTCGCGATTCTTACACCGCTCTTAAACAAAAAATTGAAAAAGAAATCTTGAAACTGCAAAAACAGGCCCAAAACCTTCAGACCAAGCGCCGTGGGCCGGTCATTACGTCGATAATCCGCTCCATGCGCGAGTACGACATCACTCCTGAAGATATTACCGCAGCGTATAACAAAAAGACCACCCGCAGCGCGCCCCGCAAGCCGTCGGCTCCCGCAGGCGCGCCCGCCAAGCGCAGCGTACCGCCCAAATACCGCCATCCCGACACGGGCGACACCTGGACGGGACGCGGCAAGGTGCCCCGCTGGATCGTCGCCGTCGAAGCCGACGGAAAAAGTCGCGACACCTTCCTGATCAATAAATAAAAGCCGCCGGTGGGCGCGCAGCGCTTCAAATAGGCGAAGCCGTTGCGCGCGCCTGAGAGCGGCGCGCCGGCCCGGCCTCGGCGCACATCAGCGCTGCTGTTCGTACCTGACCTCGCGCACCTGGCCATTATTGCCGGGGAAATTATCAAATACCGCCTGCGCCAAATAAGGCATGACCTGCAAAAGGTTTTCTCCGGCGCTGACATTTACCGCACTCGAACGATAGACTTCGGCACCCTGCCTGTGATTATCGTTAATCGTCACGGTTAATGTGTTCTTGTACACGTCAACCGGCACATTCGATACAGACGGCGTCATGTAAATACCGCCGCCCCAACCTCGATAACCGCCGTAATACCCCCCGAAAGCCGGACCGAAGCCCCAGCCGTCGTTTAAATAAGGGTCGTTATAGCGCTGCACCCAGGTTTGCGTAACCGGATTATCGTAAGCAATGTGCACGTCGAACCGGGGCGACTTGCCCGCTACGGCCTCGACCAGGCCGGTGGGCCCGATAGCGGCGCGCAGCATGTCGGCGATGCTTTCGAACTCCAGATTATTGACCTGCTTGCCGGCGGGCACAATGCGGTAGCTTTGCCCCACCGCATCGCCGGGCCATTGCTGAAAGCTGGTGACCCGCGCCGATATCGTCGATGCGCAACCCGCCAGCAGCGCGGTGCCGGCTATGGCAGCCCAGAACCGCAAGGTTGCGCCGTAGAGACCCCTCGACTTATTCCACATAACGATCCCCCTGCTGTTTATTTCATGACGCCAGCATAATGCGTTCCCGCTTGGCCGCAGTCTGCCGCAATATGTCCATTATGCTTCAGACTGTCGCAAGCGCCCGAAGGTTGCATTTTTTCATGTAAAAGCCGTAGCAAGGCGCAAACACTACAATAGGCGCATCCGGAATATTTTAAAGACCGATCATGCGTACCGATAGCGCCCCCACCATTTCCCGCCACGATTATCAGCCCTACCCCTATCGCCTGCCCGCCGTCGAATTCACCTTCGACCTGGACCCCGTCGAAACCCGCGTGCTTGCCCGCATGCAGTTCGAACGATCCGGTGGCAAGACGCTGCCCCTGGTGCTGAATGGGCAGGACCTGGAGCTGGTATCGCTGCTGCTGGACGGCCAGGCCCTGACGCCCGAGCAATATCACCTGGACAAGGACACCCTTACCCTGACCCCGCCGGCACAGCGCTTCACGCTGGAGATCACCAGCTTGTGCCGGCCCGCCGACAACTCCAGCCTGATGGGTCTTTACGTATCGGGCGGCAAGCTTTTCACGCAATGCGAGGCCGAAGGCTTCCGGCGCATCGCCTGGTTCCCGGACCGGCCGGACGTCATGTCGCGCTACCGCGTGCGGCTGCGCGCCGACAAGCAGCGCTATCCATTGCTGCTGTCCAACGGAAACCTGCTGGAGCAAGGCGAACTGGCCGACGGCAGGCACGAAGCCCTTTGGGAAGACCCGCAGCTCAAGCCCTGCTATCTCTTCGCGCTGGTCGCCGGCGGTTTCGATTGCCGCGAGCAGACCGTGCAAACCGGCAGTGGACGCCAGGCCTTGCTGCAGGTATACAGCGACGCCGGTTCCCGAAGCAAAACCGAGTGGGCCCTGGGCTGCCTGGCCCGTTCGGTCGCATGGGACGAACACCGCTTCGGGCTGCAGCTGGATCTGGACCGCTTCATGATCGTCGCCGCGCGCGACTTCAACATGGGCGCCATGGAAAACAAAGGGCTGAACATCTTCAACTCGGCCTACGTCCTGGCCGACCGCGACAGCGCCACCGACGCGGCCTATCGCGCCATCGAGGCCGTGATCGGGCACGAATACTTCCATAACTGGACCGGCAACCGCGTCACCTGCCGCGACTGGTTCCAGCTTTCGCTGAAAGAAGGCCTGACGGTGTTCCGCGACCAGGAATTCTCGGCCGACATGTTGGCCCACGGCCTGTCCGGGCCCGAGGCGGCCAGTGCGCGTGCCGTCAAGCGCATCGACGACGTCAGCACACTGCGCATTGCGCAGTTTCCCGAAGACGCCGGCCCCATGGCCCACCCCATCCGGCCCGAAAGCTATCAGGAAATCGGCAACTTCTACACCGCCACCGTTTACGAAAAAGGCGCGGAAGTCATACGCATGCAGCACACCTTGCTGGGGGAAGAGGGCTTTCGCGCCGGCCTGGACGAATACTTCCGGCGCCACGACGGCCAGGCCGTCACCTGCGACGATTTCGTCAGCGCCATGGAATCCGTGTACACGCAGCGCAATCCCGGCAAGACCCTGGACGTGTTCCGGCGCTGGTACTCGCAAGCCGGCACCCCCAGGGTCACCGTCTCGCTGGCCTATGACGCCGCCCAACAGTCTTGCACGATCACGCTGCGCCAGCATTGCGCGCCGGTGGGCGTGGAAAAGCTGCAAAACCCGCCCCAAGCCAAACCGCCCCTGCACATTCCCTTCGCGCTGGGCCTATTGGACAAACAGGGTCGATCCATGCCGGTCACGCTTGACGGCAAAACGGCCGAGACGGTCCTGCTTGAATTGGTCGAGGCCGAACAGTCCTGGACGCTGACCGGCATAAGGCAAGAGCCCGTGCCTTCCTTGCTGCGCAATTTTTCGGCACCCGTCATCGTCGACTACGAACTCAGCGACGCCGAGCTGATGTTGCTGGCCAGACACGACACCGACCCCTTCGCACGTTGGGAAGCAGGGCAAAAACTGGCCACCAGGGCATTGCTGGCAATGGCGCAGGCCTATGCCGCGGGCGGTGAACCCGGCGCGGGCGCCGCGCTGGTCGATACCTGGCGCGACCTGTTGACCGATCCGCTGCTGACCCCGGCCTACAAGGCGCGCGTGCTCGCCCTACCCAGCGAAAAAGAATTGCTGGAAAAAATCGTTCCCATGGACCCTGCCAGCGCGGTCCGGGCCAGCAAGCGCATGCGGGCGGAACTGGGCCGGGAACTCGCCCCCTTGTGGCTGGAAACTTATCGTACGAACGCCGACGGCGACGGCGCCTATCAGCCCGACCCCCTGTCCTCGGGCCGCCGCTCGCTCAAGAACCTGGCCTTGTCCTACCTGATGGCGGCCGAGCATCCTCAGGCCGAGGGGCTGGCTTGCGACCAGTACTACAAGGCGAGCAACATGACTGACCGCATGGGCGCGCTGTCGACGCTGGTGCACTACGCCTCGCCGGCCGAGTCGGCCAAGGCGCTGGATCACTTCTACGAGCAATGGCAGCAGGACGACCTGGTGATGGACAAATGGTTCGCCTTGCAAGCCACGGCGCCCGGCACCACCGTGCAGACGGTACGCGCGCTGATGCTGCACCCCGCTTTTTCGCTGCGCAACCCCAACCGGGCGCGCTCGCTGGTCTTCCAGTTCTGCATGAACAATCTGCAAGGCATCCACCACGCCGACGGCTACGCCTTCTGGGCCGAACAGGTCCTGGCGCTGGATGCGCTGAATCCCGAGATCGCGGCGCGCCTGGCGCGCGCTTTCGACAATTGGCAGCGTTACGCGCCCGCTTACCGCCAAGCCATGCACGACGCCCTGCAACAGATACGGCAGCACCCCGACCTGTCCCGCAACGTGTCGGAAATCATTTCCAAAGCATTGAACATCTAGTTCCGGAGCATGTAGATGAAACGCAAAACCCTGACCCAGTACCTGGTCGAACAACAAAGAAAGCAACAGGCGGTATCGGCCGAAGTGCGCCTGCTGATCGAAACCGTGGCCCGAGCCTGCAAGGCCATCAGCCATGCGGTCAGCAAAGGAGCCCTGGGCGGCGTCCTGGGCAGCCTGGACACTGAAAACGTGCAAGGCGAAGTCCAGAAGAAGCTGGACGTGCTGTCCAACGAAATCCTGCTGGAAGCCAACGAATGGGGCGGCCACCTCGCCGCCATGGCGTCCGAGGAAATGGAAACCATACACCGCATTCCCAACCGCTATCCCAAGGGCGAAAACCTGCTGCTGTTCGATCCCCTGGACGGCTCCTCCAACATCGACGTCAACGTCTCCATAGGCACTATTTTCTCAGTGCTGCACGCGCCGCATCACGCATCGGGCCGCGAGGTGGACGAAAGCGACTTCCTGCAACCCGGTTCCAAGCAGGTTGCGGCCGGCTACGCCGTGTATGGGCCGCAAACCATGCTGGTGCTGACGGTAGGAAACGGCGTGGTGGGCTTCACCCTGGACCGCGAGATGGGCTCATGGCTGTTGACGCACGAAGACATCCGCATCCCCGAGCAGACCGCGGAATTCGCCATCAATATGTCGAACATGCGCCACTGGGAGGCGCCGGTCAAGCGCTATATCGACGATTGCCTGGCCGGCAAGACCGGCCCCCTGGGCAAGGACTACAACATGCGCTGGATCGCCTCGATGGTGGCGGACGTGCATCGTATCCTGACGCGCGGCGGCATCTTCATGTACCCCCGCGACCAGCGCCCTTCAGGCAAGGTCGGCAAGCTGCGGCTGATGTACGAAGCCAATCCCATGAGCTTCATCGTGGAGCAGGCCGGCGGCGCTGCAACGGACGGGAGCCAGCGCATACTGGACGTCCAGCCGACCGCGCTGCACCAGCGCATCGGCGTCGTCCTGGGTTCGAAAGAAGAAGTCGAGCGAGTCCAGCGCTACCACCAGGAAGCCTGAACACGACGGCGGCCCCGGCACTTGCCGGGGCCGCGCGTCTTATTCCAGCGTCAGTATGGTTGCGCCGGTCGTCTTGCGGCCGGCCAGCGCTTGCTGCGCGTCTCCGGCGGCGGCCAGCGGAAAGCGCTGGCCTATGGTGATG
>JBARWC010000009.1:0-11408 GCA_049646585.1 Burkholderiaceae bacterium
CGGGCACGCTGACCGCCGTGCATTTCAAGGACGGCAGCCTGGTGCAGCGCGGCGATCTGCTCTTTACCATAGACCCCCGCCCTTATCAGGCGGCGGTGGACCAGGCCAAGGCGGGCCTGGCGGCGGCGCAAGCCCGCGCCGCGTATACGGCATCCGAATTGTCGCGGGGCGGCCGCCTGCTGGCCGACAATGCCATCGCCAAGCGCGATTACGAGGAAAAGCGCAATGCCTCGCGCGAGGCGTCGGCCAATCTTCAGGCGGCCAAGGCCGTGCTGGCCTCGGCCGAGCTGGACCTTGAGCACACCCGCATCGTGGCGCCTTTCCCGGGCCGCGTGTCGCGCGCCGAAGTCACGGCGGGCAACGTCGTCACCGCCGGGGCGAATTCCCCCGCCTTGACCTCGCTGGTCTCGGTATCCCGCCTGTATGCCTCCTTCGACGTGGATGAGCAAAGCTTCCTGAAGTTCGTGAATCCCGGGCTGGCCGCCGGCTCGGCCTCGCGCGCGCCGGTGTTTCTGGGCCTGGCCAACGAGGATGGCTATCCGCGCGAAGGCCGGCTGGCCTCGGTGGACAACCGCATGGACGTGTCGTCCGGCACCATACGCGTGCGCGCCGTCTTCGACAACGCCGACGGCGCCTTGATCCCCGGCCTGTATGCGCGGGTGCGCCTGGGCGGCGGCGCGCCGCGCAACGCCGTGCTGATCGATGAAAAAGCCATAGGAACCGACCAGAACAAACGCTTTGTGGTCGTGGTTGACGATAGCAATAAAACGGCTTATCGCGAAGTCAGGCTGGGCGCCAGCCGGCAGGGCGGCAGGGTGGTGGAAGCCGGCCTGAAAGCGGGCGAGCGCATCGTCGTCAACGGTTTGCAGCGTATCAGGCCGGGCGATGCCGTCAGCCCCAGCCCGGCCCCGTCGACGGGTGTGGCCGCCGGCGACGCGGCGCAGCCCGAAGCGCAGCCATCCGGCGCTCGCCACCTTGCTTCGGCGAACTGACCCCGACAACAACGCTGGATTTCCATGAATATCTCCAAATTTTTCATCGACCGCCCCATTTTTGCGGGCGTGCTGTCGGTACTGATACTGTTGGCCGGAGGCCTGGCCGTCTTTCAGTTGCCGATTTCGGAATATCCCGAAGTGGTGCCGCCTTCCGTCGTCGTGCGCGCCCAGTACCCGGGGGCCAATCCCAAGGTCATCGCCGAGACGGTGGCCGCGCCGCTGGAGGAATCCATCAACGGCGTGGAAAACATGCTGTACATGCAATCGCAGGCGAACAGCGACGGCAATCTGGCGGTGACGGTCAACTTCCATCTGGGCATGGACCCCGACAAGGCCCAGCAACTGGTCCAGAATCGCGTCTCGCAAGCCTTGCCGCGCTTGCCGGAAGACGTGCAAAGGCTGGGGGTGACCACGGTCAAGACCTCGCCCACGCTGACCATGGTCGTGCACCTGCTGTCGCCCGACGACCGCTACGACATGACGTATCTGCGCAATTACGCGGTCCTCAACATCAAGGACAGGCTGGCCCGCATACCCGGCGTGGGGGAAGTCCAGATATGGGGCTCGGGCAACTATGCCATGCGGGTCTGGCTAAATCCGCAGAAGATCGCGCAGCGCGGCCTGACGGCCAACGACGTGGTGGCGGCCATACGCGAGCAGAACGTGCAGGTGGCGGCCGGCGTCATCGGCGCCTCGCCCACCGCATCCGACGTCGCCATGCAGTTTTCGGTCAATGCGCAGGGCAGGCTGAGCACCGAAGAGGAATTTGCCGACATCGTGCTCAAGACCTCGGAGGACGGTGGCGTGACGCGCCTGGGCGACGTGGCCCGCATCGAGCTCGATGCCTCGGAGTACGGCCTGCGCTCGCTGCTGGACAACAAGCCGGCCATAGGCATGGGCATCATGCAGTCGCCGGGCGCCAATGCGCTGGCCGTGTCCGACCAGGTGCGCGCCGTCATGAAAGAGCTTTCGGCCGACTTCCCGGCGTCGGTGGAAAGCCGCATCGCCTATGATCCCACCCAGTTCGTGCGATCCAGCATCGAGGCGGTGGTGGTGACGTTGCTTGAGGCCATCGCCCTGGTCGTGCTGGTGGTGATCCTGTTCCTGCAGACCTGGCGGGCTTCCATCATCCCCTTGCTGGCCGTGCCCGTATCCATCGTGGGCACCTTTGCCCTGATGCTGGCCTTCGGCTATACGATCAACGCCTTGTCGCTCTTCGGCCTGGTGCTGGCCATAGGGATAGTGGTGGATGACGCCATCGTGGTGGTGGAGAACGTGGAGCGCAACATCGCCGCCGGCCTGTCGCCGCGCGATGCCACCTACCGCGCCATGCGCGAGGTCAGCGGCCCCATCGTCGCCATTGCGTTGACGCTGGTGGCGGTATTCGTTCCCCTGGCTTTCATGACAGGCTTGAGCGGGCAGTTCTTCAAGCAGTTCGCCATGACCATCGCCATCTCCACGGTGATCTCGGCCTTCAATTCCCTGACGCTGTCGCCGGCGCTGGCCGCCTTGCTGCTGAAGGGGCATCACGAGAAACCCGATTGGTTGACGCGGGTCATGAACCGCTATCTGGGCGGTTTCTTCGAGCGCTTCAACCGCTTTTTCAATCGCTCGTCCGAGCGCTATGCAACAGGGGTGTCGGGCGTGATCGGCCGCAAGGCATCGTCCATGGGCGTGTACGCCGTCCTGCTCGCCTTGACCGTGGCGGTTTCCTACGTCGTGCCCGGCGGCTTCGTGCCGGCGCAGGACAAGCAGTACCTGATCAGCTTTACCCAGCTTCCCAACGGCGCTTCGCTGGGTCGCACCGAGGCGGTCATACGCCGCATGACGGACATCGCCCTGAAGCAGCCGGGCGTGGAAAGCGCCATCGCCTTTCCGGGCCTGTCCATCAACGGCTTCACCAACAGCTCCAGCGCGGGCATTGTGTTCGTCACCCTGGACCCCTTCAACCAGCGCAAGCAGGAAGCCTTGTCGGCCGGCAGCATAGCGGGCGCGCTCAACCAGCAGTATGCGGCGATCAAGGACGCCTTCATCGCCGTGTTCCCACCGCCGCCGGTCATGGGCCTGGGCACCGTGGGCGGTTTCAAGCTGCAAATCGAGGATCGCGGCGCATTGGGTTATGCGGCCTTGAATGATGCCGCCCAGGCCTTCATGGCCCAGGCGCGCAAGACGCCGGAGCTGGGCCCCGCGTTTTCCAGCTTCCAGATCAACGTTCCGCAACTGGACGTGGATCTGGACCGGGTCAAGGCCAAGCAGTTGGGGGTGCCGGTGACCGATGTGTTCGACACCATGCAGATCTACCTGGGCTCTTTGTACGTCAATGACTTCAACCGTTTCGGCCGCGTGTATCAGGTAAGGGCGCAGGCCGATGCGCCGTTCCGCTCGCAGCCCGAGGACATACTGCAACTGAAGACGCGCAGCCGCTCGGGCGATATGGTGCCCCTGTCGTCGCTGGTGAAGGTCACACCCACCTACGGGCCCGAGATGGTCGTGCGCTACAACGGCTACACGGCCGCCGACATCAATAGCGGGCCGGCGCCGGGCTATTCGTCGGACCAGGCCCAGGCCGCCGCCGAGCGCATCGCCGCCGAAACCCTGCCGCGCGGGATCAAGTTCGAATGGACCGACCTGACCTATCAGCAGATATTGGCGGGCAATGCCGGCATCTGGGTGTTTCCCATCAGTGTCCTGCTGGTCTTCCTGGTGCTGGCCGCCCTGTATGAAAGCCTGACGCTGCCGTTGGCCGTGATCCTGATCGTGCCCATGAGCATATTGGCCGCCTTGGCGGGGGTCTGGCTGACGGGCGGCGACAACAATATCTTCACGCAGATAGGCTTGATGGTGCTGGTTGGCCTGGCTTGCAAGAACGCCATCCTGATCGTGGAGTTCGCGCGCGAGCTGGAACTGCAGGGCAGTTCGCCCATCAAGGCCGCCATCGAGGCCAGCCGCCTGCGCTTGCGGCCCATCCTGATGACCTCCATTGCTTTCATCATGGGCGTCGTGCCTCTGGTGACGTCTACGGGCGCCGGCGCCGAGATGCGCCATGCGATGGGGGTGGCGGTGTTCTTCGGCATGCTGGGCGTCACCTTGTTCGGCTTGTTCCTGACCCCTGTTTTCTATGTGTTGCTGCGCTCGATGGGCCGGCGTCCCCTGCATTCGGCCAACCAGCACGAAGCGCCGGCGCTGGCCGGCCCCGCCGGGCAATAAGTCTTATTGGATGATGGTTATGATGAATTCTTTGCGTTCCGCTCTTTCCATGAGTGCGCTGGTCCTGCTGCTGGCGGGCTGCGCCGTGGGGCCGGCCTACGAGCCTCCCGTGGCCGAGGCGCCCAAGGCTTTTAAAGAGGCAAGCCTGTCTCCCGAGGCGGCCCAGCGCTGGAAGGCGGCCCAACCCGCCGACGATATTGCCCGCGGCAAGTGGTGGGCGGTGTTCGGCGATGCCCAGCTCGATGCCTTGCAGGAGCAGGCCATGGAGGCCAACCAGGACCTGAAGGCCGCCGCCGCGCGGGTCACCCAGGCACGCGCTTTGCAAAGCGGTGCACGGTCGGAGTTCTTTCCCCGACTGGATGCGGGCTTTGGCCCGACCCGGCAGCGGGCTTCGAACGCCTCCTTGGGCCTGCCGGCGGATGCGCCCAACGGGCCGACAACCTTATGGCGCGCCCAGGCGGGCTTGTCTTACGAGGTCGACCTGTTCGGCAGGATAGCGTCGAACGTCGATGCCGCCACGGCGGATGCCCAGCAAAGCGCCGCTTTGTTCCATTCCCTGCAGCTTGCCTTGCAGGCCGATGTCGCACAAGGCTATTTCCTGATCCGGCGGCTGGATGCCGAGCAGGAGCTTTACCGGGCCACGGTGGAACTGCGCGGCAAGACCCTGGATCTGGTCGAGCGCCGCTATGCCGCGGGCGACATCAGCGAACTGGACGTGGCGCGAGCCCGGTCCGAGCTGGCCTCGGCCCGGTCCGAGTCCCTGGGCGTGGAGCGCCTGCGGGCCGTGGCCGAGCATGGCTTGGCCATTTTGTTGGGCAAGGCCCCGTCCGAGTTCTCCATCGCGCCGCGTCCGCTGCAACGTGTGGCAGTGGGGATTCCCGCCGGCCTGCCATCATCCTTGCTGGAGCGCCGCCCCGACATCGCCGCCGCCGAGCGCGCCATGGCCGCGGCCAATTCCCGCGTCGGCATGGCCCAGGCGGCTTTCTTTCCCCGATTGAACATAACCGGCGCCTTCGGTTACGAGTCGTCCCAGTTGGGAGATCTGCTTCAGTGGTCCAGCCGCAGCTTCCTGCTGGGCCCGCTGGTGGGCACGGTGCTGTCGCTGCCGATCTTCGATGGCGGCCAGCGCCAGGCCGGCGTGGACAGGGCGCGCGCCCGCTACGAGGAAGATGTCGCCAGGTATCGCCAGACGGTATTGAGCGCCTTCCGCGAAGTGGAGGACGGTCTGTCCAGCCTGCGCATACTGGGCGAGCAATCGCAGGTGCAGGACGCCGCCGTGACCTCGGCGGCCCGGGCGGCGCAGCTCGCTCAGGTACAGTATCGCGAGGGGTCGGTCAGCTATCTTGAGGTCATCGACGCCGATCGCATGGTGCTGCTGCAAAGGCGGACCGCCGTGCAACTGGACGGCTTGCGGGCCCATGCGGCGGTGGACCTGATCCGGGCGATAGGCGGCGGCTGGGACGGCCTGGAGGAAAAAGGCGCCTGAAATTCCGGGCATTCCACTTCCCATTCCTCTTTCGAATATGTCATGATTTCGGCTCTCGTATCTTTTTGTCACGGTGCCGAAACATGAATGCCTTACGCCAACGCCTGCTGTTCGGGCTGCTAGCCGTCTTGCTCGGCGTGTTCGCCATCCCGGCGCCACCGGTGCAAGCGGCCGAGCGCTTCGACGATGTTCCCCGCGTTGCGGTGATATCGGCCTTCGAGCCCGAACTCGCGCTGCTGCTGGGCAAGCTGGAGCAGCCACGGAAGTTTTCGGCCAACGGCGTGGAGTTCACGACGGGCACGCTGCAAGGCAAGCCCGCCGTGCTCTTCCTGAGCGGCATCAGCATGGTCAACGCCGCCATGAATACGCAACTGGCCCTGGACCGCTTCCACGTCAGCCACATCGTGTTCAGCGGCATAGCCGGCGGCGTGAACCCGTCGCTGCACATTGGCGACGTCGCCGTGGCGGAGCGCTGGGGGCAGTATCTTGAGGTCCTGATGGCGCGCGAGACGGCGCCGGGGATATACAGCCTGGGAGATCGGGGCGATGCCCGGTTTCCGAATTTCGGCATGATGTATACGCGACCCGTGAAGGTGAAATCGGCGGCGCAGCCGCAAGTTCACAAGAAGTTCTGGTTCGATGTCGATCCGCAAATGCTGGATGTCGCCCGTAGCCTGCGCGACGTCAAGCTGGATGCTTGCGATACCGCCGGAAAATGCCTTAATCGCCGGCCCAGGTTGCTGGTGGGCGGCAATGGCGTGTCGGGGCCGGCTTTCCTGGACAATGCCGCCTTGCGCGAGCATGTCTATGCCGCTTTCCAGGCCAATGTGGTGGACATGGAAAGCGCGGCCTGCGCGATGGTGGCGTATAGCAACGCCGTGCCTTTCATCGCTTTCCGCTCGCTCAGCGACCTGGCGGGCGGCGGTGAGGGAGCCAACGAGATGCACACCTTCATGAACATCGCCGCCGCCAACTCGGCCAAGGTCCTGCTGGCCTTCCTGGACGCCTGGAAATAGGGTGGTCCATGGCGAGCTGGATTTCTGCTACCCTCGTTCCGGGCCAAACCAGGGAGCCACGACGATGACCAAACCACAAATGCAAGAGCCCGGCGATCTGGCCGCGATGCGCGAGCGGGTGCGTGCTAGCTTCGAGCGCCAGGGGCTGATGCGCCATCTGGGTGTATCCATAGAAAGCATAGAGCCGGGCGAGGTCAGGCTGACGCTGCCCTTTCGCCAGGAGCTGACGCAGCAGCACGGCTTCTTCCACGCCGGCGCCAGCAGCGCGCTGGCCGACAGCGCGGGCGGCTACGCGGGGTTCACCTTGTTTCCCGAAGGCAGTTCGGTGCTGACTGTGGAATTCAAAATCAATCTGGTCGCGCCGGCAAGGAGCGATTACCTGCTTGCCGTGGGCAAGGTGCTGCGCTCGGGTCGAACCCTTACAATCTGCCAGATGGAAGTGTTCGGCGTCACGTCAAAAGGGCGGGAGCTCGTCGCCGTCGGGCAGCAAACCCTGATGTGCATGCATGGCAAGCCCGACGCCGGCTGACGCTTCGAAGGCGTTCCGCAAGGACGGGCTTCCATGATATCGTGCAAGCCTAAAGCATTCGCCAGATTTCCTTCCAACATGCCTGAATAGACCCATCCACCTATGCATCCTGTATTGCCCGCTTTCCTGATCGCCCGGTGGCTGCTGGTTCTGCTGATTCTTGTCGGACTCTATTTCCTTAGCGGTTTCCTGGTACCGGTGCTGGCGGCGCTCATCATCTGCCTGGCAAGCTGGCGCCCCTACCAGCGTCTGCTGCGCCGTTGCGGCGGGCGCAATGCGCTGGCGGCCACGTTGGCCTTGCTGCTCGTCATACTGGTGCTGATCGTGCCGCTGTCCCTGGCCCTGACCTTCGCCGTGCAGGAGGCCAGCAGCTTCATCGCCTGGGCCTTGGCCGCCAACCGCAACGGCGTGTCCACGCCCGACTGGATACTCGCATTGCCGCTGGCGGGTCCAAAGTTGGCCGAATACTGGACGCTCTACCTGGGCGAACCGCATGCGCTGGGCGCCGTCGTCGAGATGATCAGCGGCGAGCACCTGGGCAATATCTACCGCATGCTGCTATCGGCCACCGGCAACATCTTCCAGTTGCTGCTGACGGTGATCTTCATGTTGATCACCTTGTTCTTCGTCTACAAGGACGGCGCCCGCATATTGGGGCAACTGGACATCGTCGGGGAACGGATTCTGCCGGGCCGCTGGCAGCGCTTTTCCCGCGTGGTGCCGGCCACCATAAACTCCACGGTCACGGGCATGGGCCTTATCGCCCTGGGCGAAGGCGTGGTGCTGGGCATCGCCTACTGGATCGCGGGCGTGTCCTCGCCGGTGCTGCTGGGGGTGATTACCGGCTTCATGGCCCTGATTCCCGGCGGCGCGCCGCTGTCTTTCACCATGGTGTCGCTGTACCTGATCGGTTCGGGGCACTCCATGGCCGGGCTGGGCCTGCTGCTATGGGGCACGGTGGAGCTCTTCATCGTCGACAAGACCTTGCGCCCCCGCCTGGTGGGCGGCCCGGTCAAGCTGCCTTTTCTGCCCACTTTCTTCGGCCTGGTCGGCGGCGTCAAGACCATGGGCATCGTGGGCCTGTTCATCGGCCCGGTCCTGATGGCCCTGCTGGTGGCCATATGGCGCGAGTGGATACACGAAGAAAAACAGCCGTAAGACGGCATCCCGCCGCCAAGTTTTCCGAAATGCCTGGCGTCAGGCCAATGCGTCGATGACGGCTTGCATCGATGATGTTAAGTAGCACCAGCGTTGGAACTTGCAGACTGTGGCTGCCGCGCTTCCGGTGCTGCAATCATGAAACTGGTTCAGACCGTCCAGGGATTGACGACGTCCAAGCCGGGATACTGAAAATCCCTTTCGTTACGCGTGACCAGAGCCATCCCGTGTGTTAGCGCTGTGGCTGCCAGCAGGCTATCTATGGCTGGTAAGGCGCGCCCGGCCCGGGCCATCAAGCGCCCCCAGCAATCCGCGACGGGTATATCGATCGCCAGCACACGGCCGCTGAAGAACCTGGGAAGCTCGATTTCCAGCCAGTCCAGATAACTGTGCTTTCGCTCATTTTCCGGCATGGCCTCGATGCCTTTGCGAAGCTCCCCCAGCGTCAGGGTTGATAAGAACAGGGTGGTGGATGGTCGTTCCTCCAGCCACCCAACCACCTTGCCATCCGGCTGCTTGCGGCGCAACTCCGACAGCACGTTGGTATCGATGAGATAGTTCAAAGCCCTTCCTCGCGTGTCAGGCTGCTGTCGCGAGGGAATTCGATATCTTCGTCTCCGGCCAGGGGAGATCGGCGCATGAAGGCGGCCAGCGACTCGCCTGTGCCCGAAAGCTTGTCGTAGTCCAATCGAGACAGCACGACTGCGACAGAGCGCCCATGCACGGTAATTTCCTGCGGGCCTTGACTTCCAGCGGCCTTGACGACCTCGGACAAGCGGGATTTTGCTTCCTGCATTTGCCAGCTATGCATGTCGCCCTCCTTGATCTGACTAGACTAGTCAGATTTTATGAAAGGTTTTATGTGGCCGCAAGCGGACAATGTGGGGGGGGGTACCTAAGCTTGGGTTCAAACGCACACCTCCAAATGGCTCAGATGTGGGCCGCGGCTGGACAAATCCGGCAGTTCTTCAGGCCAATGCGTCAATGACGGCTTGCGGGTTGCGTTCGATGACGTTAAGTAGCACCAGAGCCGGGCCTTGCGGGCTGCGGTCGCCGCGCTCCCAGTGCCGCAGGGTCGCGGTGGAGAAACCAAAGAGAGAGGCGAATTGTTCCTGGGTCATGCCCACCTTGGCGCGCACCGCTTTCACGTCGATGTTCCGCGGGCGGTTCATGCGCACGCCGCGCTCATCCCCTTTGGCATGGGCGATGGCTTCTTGCAGACCCTGCTTGATGTTTTCAAATGCGGCGCTCATGATTTTGCCCGTCCTTTCCAGATATTCACCAGCACATCCACCAGGCCGGCCAGCTCGTTGCGCTCGGCCTTGGTCAGGTTGGCCTTGTCACCCTTGGCGTTCTTGCGCGCTAAGCAGTTTATCGGCCAAGCGACTGTAGGAGGGCAGTTCGGCGATGCCGTGCAGGGCGTGGTGCATGGCATATTCTAATCCAATGGATTAGTTGCCTCAAGCGGCCAGACGGCCACTCCGATGCATCATTCTATATTCTGCGCCTGCTCGCGCATCTGCTCGATCAGCAGCTTCAGGTCTATGGCGGCACGGGTGACGCTTAGGGCGCCGGCCTTGGAACCCAGGGTATTGGCTTCGCGGTTCATTTCCTGGAAGAGGAAGTCCAGGCGCTTGCCGGCGCTGCCGCTGTTTTTCTTGTCTTTGCCGCCGGCCTGGCCGGTGCGCAGCAAATGCTCAAGTTCGGCAATGTGCGAGCGCAGGCGCGACAGTTCTTCGGCGACGTCGATGCGCAAGGAGAACAGCGATGCTTCTTGCGCGAGGCGCGCCGACAACTCGGCGCCGCTGATTTGTGCAAAGCCTTCGGGGCTGGCGGCCATCAGCGCGTCGCGCAGCTTGGCGCCGATTTTGTCCTGCTGCTCGGCCAATACCGTGGGCAGTTCCTGTTCGACCTGATCGACGATGAGGCCGACGTCGCGGGCGCAGTCCAGCATCATGTCGGCCAGCCGCTGACCTTCGCGCTCGCGGGCGGCTTGCAGCTCGTCCAGCGCGTGGGCGGCGGCTTCGGCGCACATCGCCGACCAGACTTCCGGATCGAAGGCGGCATCGTCCTTGCCGCCGGCACCGGATAAGAGTTCGGCCAGCCGCGGGGCGGCCACGTCGGGTATCAGGCGCCGGGCCGCCTGCAGTTGAGCGGCGACGACGGACAGATAGTTTTCGTCCAGCGCATCCGGGGCCGATGCCGGCGCGCGGCTGTAGTTGACGCGGATATCCACTTTGCCGCGCTTGACGGCTTGGCCCAGTTGTTCCCGGATCAGCCCCTCGGCCATGCGCAAGTCTTCGGGCAAGCGGAAGTTGACGTCCAGGAACCGGCTGTTGACGCTGCGAAACTCGATGGTGACGCTGCCTTGCTCGGATTCGGCGCGTGCGCTGCCGAAGGCGGTCATGCTACGGATCATGAACGAAGTCCTGTTTGCTGTTGGAAAGACCTCATTGTATGCCGTGGGCGGGCCCGGCCATGCGCGCGGGCGGCGCTTCGTGAGAGAATTCCAAAGTTGTTTAACCCACTGGAGCCTGCTTTGTCCGAGTCCCGTTCGCCTTCGTCGTCCCTTGTCCGTCCGTCCGGCCGCCAGCCTTCGCAATTGCGTCCGTTCTCCTTGCAGGTCGGCTATACCCGTCATGCCGAGGGCTCGGTGCTGGTCAAGGCCGGCGACACCCATGTGCTTTGCAATGCCAGTGTTTTGGAAAAAGTGCCTCCCTTCCTGAAAGGCAAGGGGCAGGGCTGGGTGACCGCGGAATACGGCATGCTGCCGCGCTCCACGCATACGCGTTCCGACCGCGAAGCGGCCCGGGGCAAGCAAAGCGGCCGGACCCAAGAGATTCAACGACTGATAGGGCGCAGCCTGCGCGCGGTGTTCGACCTGAAGGCGCTGGGCGAGCGCACCCTGCATCTGGATTGCGATGTGCTGCAGGCCGATGGCGGAACCCGCTGCGCCAGCATCACGGGCGCCTGGGTGGCCGCCGCCATCGCCAGCCGCAAGCTGCTCCAGCAAGGCC
>JBARWC010000010.1:0-11087 GCA_049646585.1 Burkholderiaceae bacterium
GCGGACTGCTGCGCCTGCGCTGTCGACACGCCACCGATGGCGAATAGAATTGCCCACCAAACCAAACGCACGAGGATTCCGTCTCCTGAAAACAGACTATATTTTGGCACAGTAGCCGAACCGCAAGGATTGGCGACCCGGTATTATAGAGAAGCTGGGGCATGTCGGGTGCAAGCAGCCCGTCAATTGCCGCATTTATCGATTTTTATTGCATGGAACCCAATTTGAATTCCCCCCTCGATACCCGCCTGGCCACCCTGAAAACCTGGCTGCAAGGCATAGCCTCGCAGCACGGGCTGGACCTGACCACCTTGCAGCCCGCCTCCAGCGATGCCAGCTTCCGCCATTATTATCGCCTCCAATCCTCCGGCGGCACCGCCATCGTCATGGACGCCCCGCCCGAGCACGAGGATTGCAAGCCCTTCCTTCACGTAACCGGCTTGCTTCAGCAGGCCGGCCTGAACGTCCCGGCCGTTCTCGCGCAAGACCTATCGCAGGGCTTCCTGCTGCTCTCCGACCTGGGCGAGCAGACCTACTACCAGGCCATCCAGTCCGGCCTGGACGACGCCCGGCTGCAAACCATCTATCGCGCGGCCCTGTCCGCGCTGGTGCGCCTGCAAGGGGCTCCCACCACCGGCTTGCCCGCCTACGATGCGCAGCGCCTGGGCCAGGAACTTACCGTCTTTCCCGAGTGGTATGCGGGCAAGCATTGCCGGGTCTCGCTGGACGAGTCCGAACAGACCGTGCTGCGCCAAGCCTTCGACACCCTGATCGCCGACAACGTCAAGCAGGCCCGTGTGCTGGTCCACCGCGACTTCCACTCGCCCAATCTCATGGTGCCCGCCGAAAGCGGTGATCCGGGCATCATCGACTACCAGGACGCCCTGGCCGGCCCCATCAGCTACGACATCGCCTCGCTGGTCATGGACGCGCGCACCACCTGGGAAGAGCCCCAGCAACTGGACTGGGCCATACGCTACTGGGAAGCCGCCAAGGCCGCCGGCCTGCCCGTGCCCGGAGACTTCGCCGATTTCCACCGCGCCTACGAATGGATGAGCCTGCAACGGAACCTGCGGATACTGGGCGTCTTCGCCAGGCTGTCCCATCGCGACGGCAAGCACCATTACCTGGATCACATGCCCCGCGTGAACGCCTACGCAAGGCAGGTGGCGCAACGCTACGGCGTCTTCCGGCCCTTGCTGCGCCTGCTCGACAAGCTGGACAACCGCCAGGTGGTCACGGGATACACCTTCTGATGCGCGCCATGATATTGGCAGCGGGCCGCGGCGAACGCATGCGCCCCCTGACCGACACCTTGCCCAAGCCGCTGCTGCGGGTGGGCGGCCGGCCGCTCATCGTCTGGCATCTGATGCGCCTGGCCAAGGCCGGGTTTACGGACGTGGTCGTCAATCACGCCTGGCTCGGCCACAAGATCGAAGAGGCGCTGGGAGACGGCCGGCGCCTGGGCCTGCATATCTCCTATTCGGCCGAGCCCCAGGCGCTGGAAACCGCCGGCGGCATCGTCCAGGCCATGGACTTTTTCCAGGACCGACCCTTTCTGGTCATCAACGGCGATGTCTGGTGCGATTGGGACCCGGCACAAGCGCCCGCCATCGCCGCCGACATCCAGTCGCACGGCAAGCTGGCTTGGCTGCTCATGGTGGACAATCCCCCGCAACATCCCAAGGGAGACTTCCGCCTGGACGAAACCGCTCATCTCGGCATGGACGACGGCGCTCCCGACTCGACCGCCCTGACCTTTTCCGGCATCGGCATCTACCAGCCCTCCCTGTTCCAGGGCCTGGAGCGCGGCCGCCCCGCCCCGCTGGCACCCCTGTTGCGCCAGGCCATGCAGCAGCGGCGCATCGTTGGCGCGCGCCACGATGGCGATTGGGTCGACGTGGGCACCCCCGAACGCCTGGCCGCGCTGGACCAGCGCCTGGGCGGCTAGCAGCCTATCCGGGTGCGTTACAATTTAGCAGTTCGAATTTAGCGGCACGCATTTCAAGAAAATGTATCTAAAACCGGCAAGGCGAAACCAAGGCCTGCAATAACGGTTCCGGGAGCGGAATACGGTCTATGCTTTAGGGCTTTTCGGTGACGGCTCCGCCCGCATCGGGCCGGCCGCCCTTGCTACACAGGAATTATCTACACATGCTCGGTTCATCCAAACGTCACGTCTTCAAACCCACGGCATACGGTTCCACCCGCAGCCGGCGTCGCATACCAAGGTGGCTTGTGCTGATGCTGACGGGCGTGGTGCTGGGTTCGGGCGGCCTGCTGTTCCTGCAAAAAAGCTATGGCCCCACGCGCCTTACCGTAGAACAGTCGGAACAACTGCACTACGACCTGAACAGCGCCAACATGGACAAGCAGCGCCTGCAATCCCAGCTCAATCAGCAGACTCGCGATCTGAGCGAAACACGCGCCAACCTGCAGGCCCAGTCCGAAGAATTGAAGAAAGCCAAGGCTGAAGCGACCAAGCTGACCGCCGACCTGCAGCTATTCGTCGACGCCATGCCGGCCGATCCGCGCGGCACTTCGCCGGGCATACGCGCCGCCACGTTCGAAGCCAAGGACGGCCAACTGCACTACCTTATGCTGGTCATGCAGGACGAGGGCAAGACCAGCCCCTTCTCGGGCCAGGCCGAACTGAACGTCGCGGGCCGATACGCCAACGGCAAATCCGGCCACATCGACCTTCCGGCCTTCAAGGTCCAGTTGCAGCGCTACGTCCACCTGGACGGCGCCCTGCCCCTGCCTGAAGGCTTTACCCCCAGGCAGGTCAGCATCAAGATCACGCGCGACGGGTCCGAGAAAACCGTGGCCACCCGCACGATACGGGTGTCCCGCTAGGACACGTGCTGCAGGAAGTCCTTCAGGCGCTGGCTGGGCGGATTGCTCAGCAGTTCGGTGGGCGAGCCGTCTTCCGATATCTTGCCCTGGTCGATGAAGATCAGTCGCGTGCCCACCTTGCGTGCGAATTCCATTTCGTGCGTGACCACCACCATGGTCATGCCTTCCTCGGCCACATCCTGCATGACCTTCAGCACTTCATGGCGCAGTTCGGGGTCGAGCGCCGACGTGGGCTCGTCGAACAGCATCAGTTGCGGGCGTATCGCCAAGGCGCGGGCAATCGCCACGCGCTGCTGTTGCCCGCCCGATAGCTGACCCGGATAGTTCCCCATTTTCTCGCCCAGCCCCACTTTGCGAAGCAAGGCCTGGGCCTCTTCGCGCGCCTGACCGCGAGGCGTACCGCGTGTGTGTATGGGACCGAACATGACGTTTTCCAGCGCCGTCAGTTGCGGAAAAAGATTGAACTGCTGGAACACCATGCCGGCTTCGCGGCGCAGCTCGCGCACCTCGGGGCCGCTGCCGCGCACGCTCAGGCCATTGACGATGATGTCGCCGCCCTCGATGGTCTCCAGCACATTGATGCAGCGCAGGAAGGTGGACTTGCCGGACCCGGATGGGCCGACCACCACCACGACTTCGCCCTTTTCTATCGTAAGGTCGATGCCGTTGAGCACGACGCTGGAGCCGAAGCGCTTGACCACGTTCTTGAATTCAACAATGCTCATACGATCTGCGTCCTGTGTTCGATGAATTTCAGCACCAGCGCAATAAAGCCGGTCAGGATCAGATACAGGACGGCCACGGCGCCCCATATCTCGACCGAACGGAAATTGCTGGCGATGATCTCCTGGCCCTGGCGGGTCAGCTCGGCCACGCCTATCACGATGAACAGCGACGAATCCTTCAAGCTGATGATGCACTGGTTGCCCATGGCGGGAATCATGCGGCGCAGGGCGACCGGGCCGATGATGTAGGCCAGTATCTTGTAGAAAGGCAGGCCCATGGCCTGCCCTGCTTCTTTCAAACCCTTGGGCACCGACAGCAAGGCGCCGCGCACGATCTCGGCAATGTAGGCGCCCGAGTTGATGACCAGCGTGAAGATGGCCGCCCACACCGCATCAATGCGCCAGCCGAAGATCAAGGGCAGCGCAAAGTAAATGAACATCACCTGCACGACGATGGGAGTGCCGCGTATGACAAGAATGTACAACTGGGCCAGGAAGGACAGCGCGATCGGGATGTAGGCGATGAAGCGCAGCAGCAAGCCCACCACGATGGCGACCTGCAGCGCCAGCCACACCCAGCCGGGCACGCCGGACAGGAACTGGGTCCCCACCCAGGACGACAGGCGCAGCAGCACATACAAGGCGATGAGGGCCGCGACCGCGATGGCCGTGGTTCTCCAGGTAACCAGCACCTTGACGTAAGTCGTGACGACACCGGTCAGAAAGCCAATGAGCGTTCCGCCGATCAAACCAAGCAAAGTGATTTGTATCGTCATTTGCGTGCCTTCCAGCAGGCTGGGCATCGCGTCCCAAATGACAGACCATTCAAAAGTCACGTTGATTGCCTCAAGAAAAGCGGGCGCGCCTTCTTAAAGAGTGCTTGGACCGCTGAAAGGAAAAACGGCGATCCAGCGGTGTGGCTCACCGGGGCGTCGTCCCCCCGGGTCGCCGGCCGCCGGAGCGCCGTCATGGATAAAACCAGGCTTACTTGACCTGCTGGCCGAACCACTTGGTGTACAACGCATCGTACTTGCCGTTGTCGCGCAAGGTCTTCAAGGCCTTGTTGACGGTAGGCACCAGGTCGCTGCCTTTGGGGAAGGCTATGCCGTAGAAGTCGCCGCTCTTGAGCGAACCCACCACTTTCACGCGGCCCTGGCCGCCGGTCTTGGCGAAGTACTGCAGGTTGGGCGTGTCGTGCACGACGGCATCGACGCGGCCCGTGGCCAGTTCAAGAAAAGCGTTGTCGATATTGGGAAACAGCTTCAGCTTCGCGCTGGGCACATTGGCTTTCAGGTAATCCACCGTGGCGGTACCGATCTTGACCGCGACCATCTTGCCTTCCAAGTCCTTGGCCGTCTTGATGCTGGTGTTGTCCTTGCCCACCAGTATGGCCAGGCCGCTTTCATAGTAGGGATCGGAGAAGTCGATGACCTTCTTGCGGTCGTCACGGATGGTGATGCCCGCCAGGGCCACATCGATGTTGCGCGTTTGCAGGCCCGGGATGATGCCGTTGAAATCCATGGGGCGCAGACTGTACTTCAGGCCGGCCTGCTTGGCGATGGCGTCCCACAACTCGATGTCGAAGCCCGTGTATTTTCCGTTCTGCTTGAACTCGAACGGAACAAAGGCCGTATCGGTCGCAACGATCAGTTCCTTGTCCTGGGCGGCGGCATTGCCGGCGGGCAGCGCCATGGCAAGGGCCAACCCAGCCAGAACCGCTTTTAACTTATTCTTGAACATACAGGCTCCTTTTTTCCTTGTAGATGAACCGCACTCGAATAGAGGCGGCCCCTGCGGCTTGCCGCTTGTAACAGCAAGCATGAAAAGGTATGGTAACCGAAAAAAAGCGGCACGAAGCCGGTTTTTTTCTCCTGCGAATCGCAGCATATACAACAATCAGAGCGCCGGAACGATGGTGTACTGGTACTTGTTGATGGTGGATGGTTTGGCTTTGGAACTGCTCGGCCGGGCGTCCGACACCAGAGTAAAAAGCGGGTATAGTGAAGTTGCGTCACAACACGCGGTAGCGGGCACACCCAAGCACCCATAAAAAAACCAGCCTGCGGCTGGCGTTTTTAAAAAGCGGATTTGGTGGGTCGTGCGCGGCTCGAACGCGCGACCAACGGATTAAAAGTCCGGTGCTCTACCAACTGAGCTAACGACCCAAACCAAGAGCGAGATTATGGCGGGTTTTAAAAACGCTGTCAAATCAACAATAATGCCTGAATCCCACACTCTAAGACTCAACATCCTGTCCGACCTGCATCTTGGCCAAGGCGGCATGCCGCTGCCAGAGACCGATGCAGACATCGTCGTGCTGGCCGGCGACATCAGCCGACCCAAGCAGGCCATAGAATGGGCCAGCGGCATAGCCAAGCCCGTGCTGTACGTGCCCGGCAATCACGAGTTTTACGGCGGCACCATAAAAGGCACCGTCGAACAGCTAAAGCGCCTGGCTGAAGGAACGTCCATACACGTACTGGACAACGATGAAATCGTGCTTCAGGGCGTACGCTTTCTCGGCAGCACGCTGTGGACCGACTTCAATCTGCACGGGCCGGGTGAAGTTCGCGAGCAATCCATCAAGCAGGCCCTGGATTTCATTCGCGATTTTTCCCGCATACAGTCGGACGCCATCCCCGGGACTACCCTGGCGCCGCCGGAGCTGGAGGCCTTGTTCGCCGCCAATCGGGCCTGGCTGAAGCAGAAGCTGGATACGCCCTTTCAGGGGCCTACCGTGGTCATCACGCACCATGCCCCTTCCACCAAAAGCATACATCCCCGTTTTGAGGGCTCCCTGATCAACGCCTGTTTCGTTTCCGACAGCGAGTACCTGATGGATGCCAAGCGCGCCGTCTTGTGGATACATGGGCACACGCACGACAGCTTCGATTATCAGGTGGCGGGCACACGGGTCATTTGCAACCCGCGCGGCTATGCCCGGGACGGAGTCAATGAAAACCCGGCTTTTGATCCCACTCTGATCGTAGAGCTGCCTGCCTAGAGTGGCTGGACTGATATGCGGCCTAATCCGGTCATTCACGATGACCAGATTCGGCCGTTATTTTTATTTGCCCTTGCAATCCGCCGAAGCGTTTTCCTTCTTCAAGTAGGCTATCAAGTCGGCGCGCTCCTGCGCATCGGCAATGCCCGCATAACCCATCGATGTGCCCGGAACGGCTTTCAAGGGATTTTGCAGAAAGACATCCAGGGTTTTCTCGTCCCAGATGATTTTGGACTTGCGCATCGCATCGCTGTAGTCGAAGCCGGGCACCGTGCCCGCCTGCCTGCCGAACAGCCCGCAGTGCCTGGGCCCGGTCCGGTCGTAGGCCAAGGCATGGCAGGCCAGGCAGCGCGAATACACCGACTCGCCCCTGGCCGCATCCCCGGTCATCGCCGCGGGTGCGGCGGCCCAGGCAACGCCTGCGGCCCATAGAGGCAGGCTACAGGACAGCGCGGCCAGCCATGTCTTGGGACTCATGACATGAAGGCCGAAGGCACGGGGGTTTCGCCCAGCGCATTGCGCAATATCGCCCAGTGCATGGCCTCGTCGCCCAGGATGCTGGCGGCGGCCTTGGCCAGATCGCGGTTGTCGAAAACCGGCACCGCGCCCAGGTAGGCGCTGACGGCGCCCTTTTCCAGCATGGCCGCAAAGCGCAGCACGTCGGCCTCGGACTTCAGCTTGTCGACCGGGAAGGTGTATTTGTCTTTCGCGGAAACCGGCTTTCCGCCCAAGGTCGTTATGGTCTTGGACAGCAGGCTGGCATGTTCCTTATGCTGCCCCTGGAAGACGACCGCAAGATCCAGCACAGGCTTCTTCAACAAACCGCTTTCGGCGCCCACCTGGTAAGCGGCAACGGCTTCCAGCTCGGCGCCCAATGCCGTGTTCAGGATGCGCACGTCGGAAGCGCCCCCTTCTTTGCCTTTGGCAAGCGCATCGCGTCCGGCCATCAATGCCACGGCGGCGCCGGATAGAAGCAGCCCCGATTGACCAAGAAAGACACGGCGGGCGGCACGCACGTCGATACTGGGATCACGAACAAAACTTAAAAACGACATGGTACTTCTCCCTGAAGTAACAACACTTGAAAACCTTAGGCTTCGCCATCGCGCTTCAAACGCGCCATGACGCCGGCCACGATACGGTCGCAGCGCTCGCCGGCGAAGGCGAATGCCGTCGGCAGGCCTTCGATCACCTCTTGCTTGAGCGATTTGCGCAGCAGCCCGCGCGCTCGGAAGTAACGACTGCGCACGGTTGCGGCCGGTATGCCCAGGCAGACGGCTGTTTCCTCCACGGAAAGCTCCTCGACGGCACGCAGCACGAAAACCGAACGGAAGGTGTCGGGCAATCGGTCTATACGTGCTTCCAGCAGATGCCGCGTCTGGGTTCGCAGTACTTCGCGTTCGGGTTGGTTGAAAGGCGATTCATCCATGGTCGTCTCTGAACTTGCTTCGTTATGCCTCAGGTCGCTGCTGAACTCCAGCCAGGTGGATAGACGGTTGATCTTGCGCAGGCGCTGCTTAGACTCGTTGACGACGATGCTCACCAGCCAGGTGGATAGCGAGGAATCGCCGCGAAACGAGCTGATGGAAGAGTAGGCCTTGTAGAAAGCCTCCTGGACGACTTCTTCCGCATCGGCCTCGTTGCGCAGGATGCTGCGGGCCACTCGGTACAGCCGCTGGTTGTAGCGGCGCATAAGGCGCTGCAACGCGTCCCGGTTGCCCTGCATAAGCTGCTGTGCAAGCTGTGTATCCGAATCACCTGCGCCGGCAGGCTTTACAAGAGCTAAAGGCATGATGAAACCCGGAATTAATATGTTTGTTACCGCATTAGATGCCGCTCGCCTGCACCGCGTTCCCGCCATGCAAAGAAATCGACGCCGCCGAAAAACAAAAAAGGGGCAAACGCCCCTTTTTCTACTTCACCGACACGGAGCCTGACCGTCTAGCGGGCCCGCGATATGCGTACCTCGGCGCCGCGGCGCTTCACTTCCAGCCCTTCGGAAGGAAGAATGCGCAGGCCTTCCAGGCCCTTGATATAGCTGGAGCCCTGCATCTGCATGACGCGGATCTTGTTGCGCATGACCACCGGGCTATGCTCGGGCATGCCGAACATCCAGACTTCCTCCAGGATGCGGGCCGAATTGAAGTCGCCCGAGTGTTGGGCGGTCGGGCCCAGACACAGCATATGGCCTTCCCTGCCGAACAAAGGCAGCGTGTCCAGGCCGGCCTCGACGGTCAGCGTAGTGCCCCCTTCGTAGCGCCATCCGGTGTTCAGGTCCCACCAGGCATCCCCTTCCGGCAGATAGACCTGCGCTTGGGAGCCGGGCTGGAGGATAGGCGCGACAAGCAGGGCCGGCCCCAGCAGATACTGGGTATCCCAGGCCTGGGCGACGTGATCCGAGGGGAAAGCCAGGGCCATCGAGCGCTGGACGGGCAGCCCCGTTCTGACGGCGTCTTCGATAATGCCCAATACGTAGGGGATCAGGCGATAACGCCATTGCAGCCAATGCCGGACCAGTTCGCGCGTGCCCGCGTCGAATGCGCCGGGCAGCAAGGCGGGCAAGGACTGGAAGCTGAAGTTCGCCGAGAACACGCACATGGCCAGCCAGCGCACATAAAGCTCGGGCGTCATGGAAGCAGCGGAATGCAACGCCGAGCCCAGCGCATGGGTCTGGGCCGGGATGCCGCTGTCGCCCAGTGACAAGGCAGTACGCAGGGTGTGTTCAAGAGCGGACCAGTCATTGCCCGTGCGCGGCCCCACCTGCCAGGCAAAACGCTGGGCGCCCGGGAATAGATCGGTGCTGCAGCTTACGCCTTCCTGGGGGGTCTTGTGACCGGCCACCGCATCGAATACAGCCTGGCGCGCCAGCAAGGGATACATCGTCCGCAGCACGGCGGCCGACTCGCCGCCCCGCGCGGTGATGCCGTCGGGAATGTCGAACTGCGCATCGCAGGCAACCGCTCCCAGGCCCTCGTCGAACAACTGGCGCAGGCGCTCGGACCAAAGCTTGTAGACGTCCTTGTTGGTCAGGTCCAGCAAGCCGAAAGCCCGGCCGCCGCTGGCGTCGTTGCCGGGGAAGGCATGCGCATTGCCATCGTCGTCGATAAGCAGCCAGCCGCGATCTTCCCATTCGTCATACAGATCGGTACCGCGCGGCACGCCCGGAAACGTCGCTGCGGCAAACTGGACATTGAGCGCCTGGCCACGTGCCAGCACATCGCGAGGATCGGCGATGCGCGCCGTATCCCAAGTGAAAACCGGCTTGTCGGACTGGAAGCAGAAAGGCGCCGGAGCCGACAGATTCACGGCGTCCAGCCCCCATTGCTGTTCGCGGAACTCGGCCGCGATGGCCAAGGTCTGGTCGACGGACTGGCCGGGCGCCTGGTCCAGCCAGACCCCCATGGGCCACAGGCCGGGTTGCCCCGCGCGCCCGGTAAGAGCGGTGTATTGGTTCAGTATTTCGGCGGGCTCGCCGACGAAGACGAACATATCGAATACGGCATCGTGCAGGACGGCCTGATACAGATCAGCCTGGGACTGCCCAAGGTCGTGCTCGACCCGCGCCAGCGTATTGAAATAAAGGCCCCAGCCCTTGGTGCTCCAGATCAATGGCAGCGCCCTGGACTCAGGCCGGTCGGAAACGAAGCGCGACGGACGACGGTCGAACTGAGTAGTGGCCTCGCCGCCGCCACGCAGGATATCGTCGCCATCAAGCTCGGCGCTGAAACGCCACACGGACGCATCATTCTTTTCGCCGCGCGACAAGGTGGCGTCGGCACGGCTGCTGAAAACACAGTGCTCGCCGCGATACACGGAAATCTGGAAGGGCGACTTTACGATTTCCAGCGCGACGTCGCCCTGCTCCAGCCTCCAGCCGTACTGCGCCGGCTCGGCGACAGAACTGACGGCCAGTTCGCCCACCGCCTCCTGACGAGCCAGCAGCATGTCGGCATGCGCTTTCGCTCGCGCGCCGGGCTTGTCGTTTTGCAAGACATCGGCTTTCCCGCAACGCAGGCGATACACACCCGGGGCATGGGCCTGGACCTGAAACTGCAGGCCGGCCTCATCGAAAGCGAAATCGGCACGGGTGGATTTCGACGTAAGGAAATCCAGGGTTACAAGTTGCGTCACGTGAGCAAGGTCGGACTTGGGCGGCACAGCGCAATCCTCGGGGCGTACGCCCAAAAAGCATTCAAAAGTCATTATTTTGACGGATTTGAGCCATAAAATAAAATCGCATGTATTTATGCACCTTTTAAAAAGCCGGAATCATCTACCTCGGGGCGATTTTGCGCATCAATTCACGCTCCAGGGGCAGAGGTTCGCCGCATAATCTCGCGGCGATGATGTCGCCCGCCAAGGCCGCCCAGCTAAGCCCCCGGGACCCATAAGCGCAAGCAAGCCACAAGCCCGAAACGCCGTCAATAGGGCCGACGACCGGCAGGTGGTCGCTGACGGCGGCTCGCCAGCCGGCCCAGCCGGGGCTCGTGCGAGGCGACGTG
>JBARWC010000011.1:0-27376 GCA_049646585.1 Burkholderiaceae bacterium
TTGTTGGCCAGGTTGCGGGCGGCCAGCGCCGAGGATTCGTGGTGCTGGCGTTCCAGCCGGCGCTGGCGTTGGCGGTGATGGCCGCGGGCCGCGTCGGCCCGGTCGGGCGTCCAGTCGAATTGGGCCGGAACCATGTCTATGCAGTCGACGGGGCAGGGGGCCACGCACAGGTCGCAGCCGGTGCAGCGGTCGGCAATGACGGTATGCATGAGTTTGTTGGCGCCGACGATGGCATCGACGGGACAGGCCTGTATGCACAGCGTGCAGCCTATGCAGTGGGCCTCGTCGATTACGGCGACAAGCAAGGGGCCGTGCCGGCCGCAGTCCTCGTCCAGCGGCAGTTCGGGCTGGTCCAGCAGCTTGGCCAGGGCCTGTATGCCTTGCGGCCCGCCCGGCGGGCATCGGTTGATGGCCTCGCCGTCTTCGGCGATGGCCTGGGCATAGGGGCGGCAGCCGTCGTAGCCGCATTTGGTGCACTGGGTTTGCGGCAGGACCGCGTCGATGCGGTCTATGAGCGATGAGGGATGCATAAGAAAAACGGGGCCTCGAGAGCCCCGTTTTTGGATGACGAACCGGAACTCTTACGCGGCTTGGCGTATGAACTTGGCTATTTTAGGACAAATCGTTTCGCGCCAGCGCCGGCCCGAGAATATGCCGTAGTGGCCGCAATTGGGCGCCGTGTAGTGTTGCTTGCGGCTTTTGGGGATGCCCGAGCACAGGTCGTGCGCCGCCTGCGTCTGGCCCTGGCCCGAGATGTCGTCCAGCTCGCCCTCGATGGTCAGCAACGCAACGTTGCGGATGGCCGAGGGGTCGACCTTCTTGCCGTCGATTACCCAGGTGCCGCGCGGCAGGCGGTATTCCTGGAACACCGTTTTGATGGTATCCAGGTAGAACTCCGCCGGCATGTCCAGCACGGCGTTGTACTCGTCGTAGAAGCGGCGGTGCGTTTCGGCGTCGTCGTTGTCGCCCTTGAGCAGATCCATGTAGAAATCGTAGTGCGAGCGCAAGTGGCGGTCGGGGTTCATGGCCATGAAGCCCGTATGCTGCAAGAAGCCCGGATAGACCGGTCGGCCAGCGCCCGGGTAGCGCACCGGCACCCGATGGATCAGGTTGGACTCGAACCACGAGTAAGGCTTGGTGGTTGCCAGGCGGTTGACCTGGGTGGGCGATTTGCGGGTGTCGATGGGGCCGCCCATCATGGTCATGCTGCGCGGCAGACAGGGCTCGTCGTCGGACGCCATGAGGGAAATGGCGGCCAGCACCGGAACGGTGGGCTGACAGACCGAGATCACGTGGACGTCCGGGCCCAGATGGCGGATGAATTCCTGAACGTAGCGCACATAGTCATCCAGGTGGAAAGGGCCTGCGCTGGCGGGCACCATGCGGGCATCCAGCCAATCGGTGACGTAAACCTCGTGCTGCGGCAGCAGGGCGCGGACGGTATCGCGCAGCAAGGTGGCGTGGTGGCCGGAAAGCGGGGCAACCAGCAGGATGCGCGGGTCGTCCCGCTTTTCCCCGGTCTGGCGCTGGAAGTGGATCAGGTTGCAGAAATCCTTCTTCAGCACCGCCTGTTCCGTGACGGCGACCTGCTGGCCGTCGACGACGGTATTGGCAAGTCTCCATTGCGGCTTTTCGTAGTCTTTGCCCAGTCGATGCACCAGCTCGTAGGTGGCGGCGATCTGCCGCGACACAGGCGTGTAAGAGAAGGGACTGTATGGGTGTGAAAAAAGCTGTGAACCCGTGTCGGTGAACGCCGCCAGCGGCGCAAGGAAAGATCGTTGAAGCTCGTGCAGGTCGTACAGCATATGTGTGTCAGCCCCTCGAAAGGAATGTTCTTATTTGAGGGGCGAAGAAAATGGCATTGTCAACGCGCCCAACTGCATAAGCTTAATCACAAATGGATGGGCTTGACCAGCATTTCAGGGCGTGAACGTCCGCGCAGCGGGCATCGGCCTGGGATTTACGCAGGGAAGGGCGCTTGATGGCGGCGCCGCGCTATGTTGGGGTTTCGCAACGGAACGGCTTGCGTCTTTAGCGTTCCAGATGCTGGAGCTTGTCGGGCAGCCCGTTCCAGTCATCGGCGTCGGGTAGCGGTTTTTTGGAGCGGTTGATCATGCCGAATTCGGGGGAGAGCTCGGCATTCAGGGCGATGAACTGGACCTGATCCTGGGGAACGTCTTCTTCGGCAAAAATGGCATTGGCCGGACACTCGGGCACGCAAACCGCGCAATCAATGCATTCGTCCGGATCGATGACCAGGAAATTGGCCCCCTCGCGGAAACAATCCACCGGGCAAACGTCGACACAATCGGTGAATTTGCATTTAATACAGTTTTCGGTGACCACATGAGTCATTTGAAGGCTCCTACATCAGACGACTCGATTTTAACCAATAAATAAAAGGCAAGCCCCGATAGACCCGCGGGCAAAGCTGGTATTTGGGCCGCCGCCCGGGCGCCGGCCGGTATATAGTGCCCCTACGGCGCCGCGCGCCTATGCTATGGTAGACAAAACCCCCTTTTTGATCCGCGATGATAATCACCTCGTTACTTGACACCGACCTGTATAAATTCAGCATGATGCAGGTGGTGCTGCACCATTTTCCCGCGGCCCAGGTGGAATACCGCTATAAATGCCGCACGCCCAACATCAATCTGGCTGCGTATCTGGACGAGATACGCCAGGAAATCCACGATCTGTGCCAGCTGCGATTCACCGACGAAGAGCTCGGCTATCTGCGCGGCCTGCGCTTCATAAAAAGCGATTTCGTTGATTTCCTCGGCCTGTTTCACATGCCGGAAAAGTGCATCAAGGTGTCCCAGGGGGCGCTGCCGGGCGAAATCGACATCTCCGTCAAGGGGCCGTGGCTGCACACCATCCTGTTCGAGATACCCGTGCTGGCCATCGTCAACGAGGTGTATTTCCGCAATGTCTGCAAGGAGCCGGGCTGGGAAGAGGGCCGCAAGCGCCTGCAGAAGAAAATGCTGCTGGTCACCGACGACCCCGATCTGGCGGACTTCCGCGTCGCCGAGTACGGCACGCGTCGACGCTTTTCCAAGGTCTGGCACGAAGAGGTGGTGACCACCATGAAGGCTCAGATGGGCCTGCATTTCGCCGGTACCAGCAATGTCATGCTGGCCATGAAGCACGGCGTCACGCCTCTGGGCACCATGGGGCACGAGTACCTGCAGGCTTGCCAGGCATTGGGGCCGCGCCTGCGCGATTCGCAGGTGTATGCCCTGGAAGTCTGGGCCAAGGAATATCGCGGCGACCTGGGCATAGCCTTGTCCGACGTCTACGGCATGGACGCCTTCCTGCGCGATTTCGACATGTACTTCTGCAAGCTGTTCGACGGTGCGCGCCATGACTCGGGCGACCCCTTCGTGTGGGGTGAACGCCTGCTTGCCCATTATGTGGCCAATCGCAGCGACCCTCGCACCAAGACCCTGGTCTTTTCCGATGCGCTGACCATCCCGCTCGCCATCGATCTGGCCAAGCGTTTCGCGGGGCGCTGCAAGGTCTCCTTCGGCATAGGCACCAACCTGACCAACGATCTGGGGCACGAACCTTTGCAGATCGTCATGAAAATGGTTCGCTGCAATGGGCAACCCGTGGCCAAGGTGTCTGATGCGCCCGAAAAGACCATGTGCGACGACCCGGCCTACCTGGCCTACCTGCGCCATGTGTTTCAATTGCCTCCGGCCTGATGTGGACTAATTAATTTTCTTGTTTTGGAGTGTTCGGTATGAAAGAAGTAGAACGGGTCAATGTGGAAAAGCGCCTGTCGGACATGGCTATTTTCAACGGCGTCGCCTATCTGGCGGGCCAGGTGCCCGATAACGGCAAGCTGGACATACAAGGGCAGACCTCTCAGGTGCTGGCGACCATAGACCGCCTGCTGGCCACGGCTGGCACCGATAAGTCGCGCATCCTGATGGCCCAGATATTCATCGCCAACATGAAAGAATTCGACGGCATGAACAAGGCCTGGGACGCCTGGGTGGCACCGGGCAATGCCCCGCCTCGGGCCACGGTGGAAGCGCGATTGGCCAATCCCGACTACAAGGTCGAAATCGTCGTGACCGCCGCCCTGCCTTGATCGGCGGGGGGGCTTACAGCAGCAGGGCGGCCAGCGTGCCGCCCACTGTCGCGCAGGCGTCCAGCCTGTCCTGTGGCACGGTTTTGGGCGCCAGGATTTCCTCCGGCGTTTGCGCGCGGGTATTGACGATGAGCGTGGGGGCGATCTGCCTTAGCCGCCAGCCCGTGCAGATGCGCTCCGCCTGGCGGGCCGCCGCGTTGCCATCCGAGCCGGCCGCGATCAAAAGCGCGTAAGGCCGACCGTTCAGGCGGTCCAGTACGGGGTAGTAGTTGCGGTCGAAGAACTCCTTCATGGCTCCGCTGAGCGCCGCCAGGTTTTCGGGCGCGCAGAACAGATAGCCGTCGGCCTCCAGCAGATCGGTCGCCCGCGCGTCGCCTGCCTCTTTCATTACAATGTCGAGCAGGCCTTGCGCCGCCAGTTCCTCCGCCACGGATAGTGCTCCACGGCTTGCCGCCTGGGCCATCTGCCTGGCTGTTCCGGTGCGCGAGTGCCACACCAGAAGCAGGGTTTTTTTACTGGGTGAACCGACCATGGTTTTATGCGTCAACGGACCCCGGACACGTTAGTATAGAGCCGCTATAACTTACGCTATTTTCGTCGCCGCCTCATGACCACGCCTACGCCAGCCCAATCGGATACCCAGGCCCCGCCTTTTGACGCGGGCTGGCTGGCCCGCGCCGGCGAAGGCCTGGACGAGGCCGGAATGGGCGTGCTCGCACTGGCCGCCGAATGGGTGCGCGAACCTTTGCTGAATCTCAAGGCCACGACGGGCGAGCGGCTGGATGCGCATAGCGCGGCCGTCGCCTGCATATTGGCGGATCTGGGCACCGATGCCGAGACGCGCGCCAGCGCCTTGCTGGCGGTCTTGCCGGACGATCACCCGGCGGGCGCCGTCGGGGCGCGGCAGGACCCGCTGCGCAAGGCCTTCGGCCCCGAGGTCGTAGCCCTGGTCCAGGGCACGCGGGCGCTGCTGCGCCTGGGGACTCTGGCCGGCCAGGCCAGCGACAGCGCCGCCACAGGAACGGACCAGAAGGAGATGCAGCGCAAGATGCTGCTGGCCATGGCCGCCGATCTGCGCATCGTCGTCATGCGCCTGGCCTCGCGCTTGCAGTCGCTGCGCTGGTACGCCAGTTCAAAGAATCCCTGCCCCGTGGGCTTCGCGCGGGAAACCATGGAGCTCTATACGCCGCTGGCCAATCGGCTGGGCATATGGCAGATCAAATGGGAAATGGAAGACCTGGCCTTCCGCTTCCTGGAACCCGACACCTACAAGTCCATCGCCCGCCGGCTCGAAGAAAAGCGCGTCGAACGCGAGGCCTTCATCGTGGCCGTTGTGGGGCAGTTGCAGGACGCGCTGCGCGAGGCCCACATACCCGCCGAGGTCACGGGCCGGCCCAAGCATATCTACAGCATCTGGAACAAGATGCGCATCAAGCAGCTGGAATTCGGCCGGTTGTTCGACCTGCGCGCCCTGCGGGTCATCGTGGACGACGAACGCGCCTGTTACGCAGCGTTGGCCCTGGCGCATTCGCTGTGGGTGCCGGTCTCGGACGAATTCGACGATTACATTTCGCGCCCCAAGCCCAATGGCTACCGTTCGCTGCACACCGTAGTGGCCGATGACCAGGGCCGCAGCTTCGAAATACAGATACGCACGCGCGAGATGCATCAGTTCGCCGAATACGGCATGGCCGCGCATTGGCGTTACAAAGAAGCCGGCTCCCGGGGCGGCGAGGTCGCGGCGGCGGGCGGCTACGACCAGAAGATTTCCTGGATGCGCCAACTGTTGGCCTGGGACAAGGATACCGGCGAGGCCGGCGGCAAGGACGATGGCGCCGCTCCGCAGGACAAGGCGGTAGGCCAGGGCCGCGCGCCCGCTCCCGCCGGCGAATCCGGCGAGCGCATCTACGTGATGACGCCGCAAGCCCGAGTCATCGAGCTGCCGGCCGGGGCCACCCCGGTGGATTTTGCCTATTACCTGCATACCGACCTGGGCCATCGCTGTCGCGGCGCGCGCGTGGATGGGCAGATGGTGCCGCTGCTGACCCGTTTGTCCACGGGGCAGACGGTCGAGATCATCGCCGCCAAATCCGGCGGGCCGTCGCGCGATTGGCTCAATCCGCAACTGGGCTTCCTGGCCAGCCCGCGTTCGCGCGCCAAGGTGCGGGCCTGGTTCAATGCCATCGAGCTGCAGCAAAGAATCTCCCAAGGCCAGGCCATGGTCGAGAAAGAGCTGCAGCGCCTGGGCAAGACCGCCGTCAATCTGGAACAGATGGCGCAGCAGCTGGATTTTGCCTGTGCCGACGACTTGTACGTGGCGGTCGCCAAGGAAGAATTCAGCCTGCGCCAGATCGATTACCTGCTGGGCGCCGGCAAGGGCAAGGCGGCTGAAGCGCCGGACCAGGCCGGTGGGGTTCCCGAGGCTAGGGTCTACGCCAGCGGCGTGGGCAGCGTGGCCAAGACCGGCAAAAGCGGGGTGCTGGTGGTGGGCGTCGACTCGCTGATGACGCAGCTGGCGCGCTGCTGCCGGCCTGCGCCGCCCGACGACATCATGGGCTTCGTCACGCGCGGCCGCGGCGTTTCCATCCATCGCCGCGACTGCGCCTCGTACGCCGCCCTGGCCGGCCGTCACCCGGAGCGGCTCATCGATGTGGACTGGGGCGACACCGGCGACGCTTTGTATCCCATCGACATCAGCATCCACGCCCCGGAACGCGCCAACCTGCTGCGCGACCTGTCGGAAGTCTTCGCCAAGCTGCGCCTGAACGTGGTCAGCGTCAACACCCATAGCCGCCGCTCCTTGGCCCACATGGTCTTTACCATCGAGGTCAAGAGCGGCGAGCAGATCGGGCGCGCTCTGGCGGCCCTGAACGAGCTGGCCGGCGTCAGCGCCAGCCGGCACTGAGCCGCGCCGCTGTCGTGTGGCCGCCGCGCTGTTAAAATGCAGGATTCGCTGCTGATGGGTCCCTGCAAGGGGCTGCGGCAAGGACCGCCTAACCAGAGAGTAATGCCTTGAAATCCTATACCTTGCCCGATCTTGAGGGGCATTTCGGCCAATATGGCGGCTCCTTCGTTGCCGAAACGCTGGTGCACGCCCTGGACGAGTTGCGGGCCGCTTACGATAAATATCGTGAAGATCCCGACTTCCTCGCCGAATTCGCCTACGAGCTGAAGCATTTCGTGGGGCGGCCCAGCCCGGTCTATCATGCGCGGCGCTGGTCGGAAAAACTGGGAGGCGCGCAAATCTGGTTCAAGCGCGAAGACCTGAACCATACCGGCGCGCACAAGGTCAACAATTGCATAGGCCAGATACTGCTGGCGCGCCGCATGGGCAAGCCGCGCATCATCGCCGAGACCGGCGCGGGGCAGCACGGCGTGGCGACCGCCACGGTCGCCGCCCGCTACGGCCTGGAATGCGTGGTGTACATGGGCAGCGAAGACGTCCGCCGCCAGGCGTCCAACGTCTATCGCATGAAGCTGCTGGGCGCCACGGTGGTGCCGGTCGAGTCCGGTTCGCGCACGCTCAAGGACGCGCTGAACGAAGCCATGCGCGATTGGGTCACCAACGTTGAAAACACCTTCTACATCATAGGCACCGTCGCCGGGCCGCACCCCTATCCCATGATGGTGCGCGACTTCCAGACGGTCATAGGCAAGGAATGCCTGGAGCAAATGCCGGCCGCCGCCGGCCGCCAGCCCGACTACATTCTGGCGTCGGTGGGCGGCGGGTCCAACGCCATGGGCATTTTCCATCCCTATATCGAAAACGAGAGCGTGCAGCTTATCGGCGTGGAAGCCGCGGGCGAGGGCCTGGAAACAGGCCGGCACGCCGCCTCGCTGAATGCCGGCATACCCGGCGTCCTGCACGGCAACCGCACCTACGTCATGCAGGATGAAAACGGCCAGGTCCAGGAAACGCATTCCATTTCCGCCGGCCTGGATTACCCCGGCGTGGGTCCCGAGCACGCCTGGCTGAAGGACAGCGGCCGGGCGCAATATGCCGTCATCAACGACCAGGAGGCCCTGGCGGCCTTCCACGACTGCTGTCGCACCGAAGGCATCATGCCGGCGCTGGAGTCCTCGCACGCCATCGCCCAGGCGGTCAAGATGGCGCCCACGCTGCCCAAGGACAAGATCATTCTGGTGAATTTGTCCGGGCGCGGCGATAAAGACATGCACACGGTTGCCGATTTCAGCGGCATCAGCTTGTAAGAACACTGGGTTACATACAATGAATGCTTCGAACGAACGGCTTGCCGCCGCGTTTGCCAGGACGAACGGACGCACCGCGCTGGTTCCCTACATAACCGCCGGCGATCCCTCGCGTGCCGCCACCCCCAAGCTGATGTATGCGCTGGTCAAGGCGGGCGCCGACGTCATCGAGCTGGGCGTGCCGTTTTCCGATCCCATGGCCGACGGCCCGGTGATCCAGCGCGCGGCCGAGCGGGCCATCAAACGGGGCGTGGGCTTGCCGCAGGTGCTCGACATCGTCGCCGAATTCCGCCAGCAGGACCAGGCTACGCCGGTGGTGCTGATGGGCTATGCCAACCCCGTCGAGCGCATGGGCCAGGCGGCCTTCGTCGAGCGCGCCGCCAAGGCCGGCGTCGACGGCGTGCTGGTGGTGGACTACCCGCCTGAGGAAATCGTTGATTTCGCGGCCCATTTGGGCCAGGCCCGGATCGATCCGATTTTCCTGCTGGCCCCGACGTCCACCGACGAACGCATCAAGAAGGTTGCACAGGTGGCCCGAGGCTATGTTTATTATGTGTCGCTCAAGGGCGTGACGGGCGCGGGCAACATCGATACGGCCGACGTGGCCGAGCGCTTGGCCAAGATACGGCGCCATGTGTCCATACCCGTGGGCGTGGGCTTCGGCATCCGCGATGCCGACAGCGCAAAGCGCCTGGCCGGCTGCGCCGATGCCGTGGTCATAGGCAGCAAGCTGATCGAAACCATGGAGACGGCGGTGGAGCAGGCCAGGCAACAGGGTGCGGACGAGTCGGGTGCCGATGCGCAGGCTATCGAGGCGGCCGCCCGCTGGCTGGGCGGCATCCGCCTTGCCCTGGATGCAGGCTGATTAATTGAACACGGGCCGGGCGTCATGGCGCAGGCCGGAAAAAAATACATCCCCCGGTTTTTTTACGGGTATTCAAGGAATAAAACATGAGCTGGTTCGAGAAAATTCTGCCCCCGCGCATCAACCGCAGCAATGACGGTGCGCGGCGCGTGCCCGAAGGCATCTGGGTCAAGTGCCCGGCCTGCGAGTCGGTGCTCTACAAGGAAGACCTGCAAGCCACGCTTAATGTCTGCCCCAAGTGCGGCCATCACATGCGCCTGAGCGCCCGGGCCCGCATCGACGCGCTGCTCGACCCCGAAGGCCGCGTTGAAATCGGCGAACAAACACGCCCCATGGATCCCCTGAAGTTCAAGGACAGCCGCAAGTATCCCGAGCGCGTCGCCGAGGCGGTCAAGCAGACCGGCGAAAGCGAAGCCATGGTGGTCATGAGCGGCAGCATCATGGCCGTGCCGGTGGTGCTGGCCTGCTTCGAATTCGGCTTCATGGGCGGGTCCATGGGGTCGGTGGTGGGCGAGCGCTTTGCGCGCGGCGCCCAGGAAGCCATCAAGAACCGGACTCCTTTCATCTCCGTTGCGGCCTCCGGCGGCGCGCGCATGCAGGAAAGCTTGCTGTCCCTGATGCAAATGGCCAAGACCAATGCCATGCTGACCCGCCTTTCGGCGGCCGGGCTACCCTATATCAGCATACTTACCGATCCCACCATGGGCGGCGTTTCGGCCAGCTTCGCCTTCATGGGCGACGTGGTCATCGCCGAACCCAAGGCGCTGATAGGCTTCGCGGGTCCGCGAGTCATCGAGCAGACCGTGCGCGAAACGCTGCCCGAGGGCTTCCAGCGCGCCGAGTTCCTGCTTGAAAAGGGCGCCATCGACATGGTGGTGGACCGTCGCGAGATGCGCAGCGAGCTGGCCCATTTGCTGGCCCTGCTGACCCGTCAGCCCGACGACGTCGTAGCCGTCAAGGCCTGACGGCCGGGCGCGTAGCCGGAAAGCAAGAAAGCCTTGCCGCTGTGTGCGGCAAGGCTTTTTTTATTGCCCGCTCAAACGGGCCGGCAGCCTGCGGGGTGACGCGGGCCGCCGGCTGCCGATTTAGTGGGTTTCCACCTGATGCAGGGGCTCGCTGGCCACCACGGCGACCGGCTTGCGGGCGCGCCCGAGGCGAACCGGTGCAACGCTGACTTCCGGAGCGGAAAAGCGGGTTTCTATCATCTGCATTCCGGCATCGGCCAGCATGGTGCTCATAGGCGCAGCCGCCTTGGCGTCGCTTTGAGCGGCGCTGTTGGCAAGCAGGGCCGGGTCTTCGCTGGGCGCGGCTTCTTCTTGCGGAAGCTGCCCCGAAACCGCCGTCGGCACGACGGGAGCTTCGGCGGCCGGCTGCTCCGCCAGGGGCTGTTGCGCGGCGGCGTCTGCCGGGGCGGAATCCTGGACCGTTGCGGTGGCGGCGGGCTGGGCGGCTGCCTCGATTGGCGCCGCCGACGCTACGCTGGCGCTTTCAACGGGCTCGGCGGTTTCCTGAGGCATGATCTGCGCTTCGGCTACCGGCTGGACTGTCGGTTCGGGCTGAGCGGGCGCCTGGGACGCTACGTGCATATCGCCTTGAGTCGTGGCGATGGTGGGCAGGACGGCGGGATTGAAGGCGGGCGTTTCGTGTGCCACGAAAGGCTGCCCGGCTTCGCCGTCATCGCTGTCGTTATCGCTGTCGTCGGCCGATGCGTTGACGCTATCGCCGCTGCCTTCGGAGCTGCGGCGGCCGCGACGGCTGCGACGGCGACGGCGCTTGCGCTCGGGATCGAGCTGATCGCCTTCGGCGGTGGGTTCGTTGCTCAGGTCGGCATCGGCCACGGCGTTCTCGGGCTGGACTTGCTCGTCAAACTCGCGTACGGCTTCGGCGGCAGCCGCGGCGGCTGCGGCGACGGGCAGGGCGTTAGTGTCTTGCTCGACGTTTTCTACCTGAGCTTCGTCGCGGCGATTGCGGCCCCGTCCACGGCGGTTACGGCCGCCGCGGCTGGCACCGGCGTTCTCGCCGGCTTCCGCTCCCTGGACTGGGCTGTTGGCGGCGGGCGTCGCGGCGACCGAGCGCGAGGTCTCGGCCTGGGCGTTGTCCTGGGCGGGCGATTGGCGACGCTGCTTGGGCGCGGCCGTGGCTTGCGCCTCGTCGGACCGGCCTTCGGTGGTGTCGTGGCGGCGTTCGCCTCGGCGGTGGCGATTGCGGTCGCCAGGGCCGCGATCGCGTCGTTCGTTATGGCGGCCGCCGCTCTTGCGCTGGCTCGAGGCCGGCTTGCCGGCGGCTTCAGCGGCGGGCTCGGCGGCTTTGCTTGCCGTGCCGGCGCCAGTCAGCCAGTTGATCAGCTTCTTGAACAGACCGCCGCCTTCCTTGGCGGGAGTCGCGGCGGGAGCGGGCGCGGAGACCGGGGCCGGCTGCGAAGGCGTGATGCCCTTGACCAGGGCTTCCGGGCGGGCCTTGGCTTCATGGGCCTTGTTGGGTGCCCAGGTTACCGAGGCTTCCGGCTGGGTGACGAGCTCGAAGCTGGTCTTGATTTCTTCCAGGCGAGGGTCGTCGTGGCGCAGGCGTTCGATGTGGTGATGCGGCGTTTCCAGGTTCTTGTTGGGGATAAGGACCAGGTTGACCTTCAGGCGCGATTCGATCTTGGTGATGTCGGCGCGCTTTTCATTGAGCAGGAAGGTGGCGACGTCGACCGGCACTTGGGCGTGCAGCGAGGCCGTGCCTTCCTTCATGGCTTCTTCCTGGAGCAGACGCAGTACGTGCAGCGCGCTGGACTCGGCATCGCGCACCACGCCGGTGCCGTTGCAGCGCGGGCAAGTGATGTGCGAACCTTCGTTCAGGGCGGGGCGCAGGCGCTGGCGCGAGAGCTCCATAAGGCCGAAACGGGATATCTTGCCCATTTGCACACGGGCGCGGTCGAAGTGCAGGGCGTCGCGCAGGCGCTGTTCGACGGCGCGCTGGTTCTTGCCTTCTTCCATGTCGATGAAGTCGATGACGATCAGGCCGCCCAGGTCGCGCAGGCGCAACTGGCGGGCCACTTCGTCGGCGGCTTCCAGGTTGGTGCGCATGGCGGTTTCTTCGATGTCGGAACCGCGCGTGGAACGCGCCGAGTTGACGTCGACGGCCACCAGGGCTTCGGTGTGGTCGATGACGACCGAGCCGCCCGAGGGCAACTGGACCGTGCGCGAATACGCCGTTTCGATCTGGTGTTCGATCTGGAAGCGGGAAAACAGCGGGATGTCGTCGCGGTACATCTTGACGCGCTGGACGCTGTCGGGCATGACCACGCTCATGAAGGCGGTGGCCTGCTCGTAGATGTCGTCGGTATCGATGAGGATTTCACCGATTTCCGGGGAGTAGTAATCGCGTATGGCGCGGATGACCAGGCTGGATTCCAGGTAGATCAGGATGGGTGCCGCGTTTTCGCGGGCGGCTCCGTCGATGGCCGTCCAGAGCTGCAGCAGATAGGACAAGTCCCATTGCAGTTCCTCGACGCTGCGGCCGATGCCGGCGGTGCGCGCGATGATGCTCATGCCAGCCGGGATGTCCAACTGGTCCATGGTCTCGCGCAGTTCCTGACGGTCTTCGCCTTCGACCCGGCGCGAAACGCCGCCGCCGCGCGGATTGTTGGGCATCAGGACCAGGTAGCGGCCGGCCAGCGAGATGAAGGTGGTCAGGGCGGCGCCCTTGTTGCCGCGTTCTTCCTTTTCGACCTGGATGATCAGTTCCTGGCCTTCGGTCAGGGCGTCCTGGATGCGCGCGGTGCGCACGTCGACGCCTTCTTTGAAGTAGGTTCTGGCGACTTCCTTGAAGGGCAGGAAGCCGTGCCGGTCTTCGCCGTAGCTGACGAAGCAGGCTTCGAGGCCAGGTTCGATGCGGGTGATTACGCCTTTGTAGATATTGCCTTTGCGCTGTTCGCGGCCGGCGGTTTCAATGTCGAGGTCGATGAGTTTTTGACCGTCGACAATGGCAACGCGTAGTTCTTCTTGATGCGTTGCATTGAACAACATCCGTTTCATGAGGTGATTCTCCGTAGTCATGGCGCACCGTTTATCGGCGCACGACCGCGGGTCATTCGGTGTGAGGCGCTAAATCTGCATGGGGGGCGTGGCTGACGGCGTCAGGCAGTGCCCACCTTGTGTCGGGAAGGCACGGCGAACCTGTAGGAACGCGGTTCAGTCAGCAGGGAGGTCAGATTCACGATTGTGGTTGACAAAAAATTGCTGGGAACGGCAGACGCATTATTGAGTTAGCGGCTGGTGCATTAAACGATGACATACTTTGCAAAAGATTCAGCGTCGCACGCGGTTGGCAACCGATTGGTAATAGCGGGCTTTTCGCCACACCACTATTTTTCCGGATCGGACTTGCCCCGGCGACCTAATGACCCAGAAGCTGAAACCCAGGCAGTACAATATGGCCTTGTTCGTCCAACGGAGACGCACCCTTGCATCTCTACGTTCGGCGGTTTTTCAGCTTCTATAGGCTGACGCGATTATATGCCGCTTTTCCCTATGCGCAAAACAGTTATTGACAATAACCCTGCTCCCAGTGTGCGTTTTATCGAAATCGGCGTCGAACAGGCCGGCCAGCGCATCGACAATTTCCTTCTTCGACTGTGCAAGGGCGTGCCCAAAAGCCATTTGTACAAGGCCATCCGCAACGGCGAGGTCCGCGTCAACAAGGGGCGGATCGCCGCCGACTATCGTCTTGAAGAAGGCGACACCCTGCGAGTGCCTCCGCTAAGGCTGCCCCGCCCCGACGAGGCCCCCAAGGCGCCGCCCGCCGTATTTCCCATCGTTTTCGAGGACGACGCCATGGTCGTCGTCGACAAACCCGCCGGCGTGGCCGTGCATGGCGGCAGCGGGGTGTCTTTCGGCGTCATCGAGCAATTGCGCGCCGCGCACCCCGAAGCGCCTTTTCTGGAGCTGGCCCACCGGCTGGATCGCGAAACCTCGGGGTTGCTGATCATCGCCAAGAAGCGCAAGGCCTTGCTGGGCCTGCACGACATGATGCGCGAAAGCGCCGGCCGCAAGCACTACCAGGCCCTGGTGGTGGGCGACTGGGTGAACGACAAGCAGCATCTGCGCCAGCCCTTGCTGAAATGGTTGACCGCCTCGGGCGAGCGGCGCGTCAAGGTGGACGCGTCCGGCAAGGCGGCCCATACCATCGTCACCCTGAAAAAGCGCTATGGGCGCTACAGCCTGCTGGGCGCCGAGCTGCGCACCGGCCGCACCCATCAGATACGGGTGCACCTGGCGTCCAGCGGCTATCCCATCGTGGGCGACGAAAAATACGGCCCCGACGAGGTACGCGCGCATTTCGCCCGCCTGGGGCTGAATCGCATGTTCCTGCATGCCTGCCGCCTGGAAATTCCCCATCCCCTGACCGGGGAGCCGCTGGTCCTGACCGCGGACCTGCCCCCCGCCTGCCTGAACATACTTGATTACCTGGAGCAACATTCGTGAAACGCTATTCCGCCGTGGTCTTCGACTGGGACGGCACCGTCATGGACTCGACGCATTCCATCGTGGCCGCCATACAGGGCGCCTGCGCCGACCTTGGCCTGCCGGTGCCGCCGGCCCGGGAGGCCGCCTGGGTCATCGGCCTGTCGCTGGAAAGCGCATTGTATCGCTGCGTTCCCACGTTGGCGGCCGCCCAGATGCCCGCCTTCATCGATCGCTACCGCTTCCATTTTCTTAGCCGCGACCCGGAAATCAAGCTTTTCGACGGCATTCCCGAGCTCTTCACCGCGCTGCAGTCGCGCCAAGTCCTGCTGGGTGTAGCCACCGGGAAAAGCCGTGTGGGGCTGGACAGGGTGCTGACCGCCAAGAATCTGCATGGGCAGTTCCAGGTAACACGCTGCGCTGACGAGTCCTTCAGCAAGCCCCATCCGGGCATGTTGCTGGAAATCATGGACGAGCTCGGCCTGCCGCCGGAGCGGCTGCTGATGGTGGGGGACACCACCCACGACATACAGATGGCCGCCGCCGCCGGAGTCGACAGCATGGCCGTCACCTATGGCGCGCATGACACGGCCACCTTGCTGCGGGCCGAGCCCACCGTGATGGTGTCCAGCGTCGGCGAAATGCAATCCTGGCTGCTGGATCGCGTCCCGGCTTTTCGGGTTTGAGTGCGTTCCCGGGCAAAGGCGTATAAGGTATAAAGATCAGGCCGGAACTTTTTGACGCCGGTCGGCATCAAATCCAGAAGGACTTCCAGGAACGGATCGTCATGCCCAAAATTCGTATTGCGCCCATTGCGGCTTCTGAAATCACCCCCGAGGCCGTATGGCTGTCGCGGCGCAACTGGTTGCGGCAGGCCGGCCTGGGCGCGCTCGCGCTGGGCGGCGGCACGCTGTTTTCCCTGGATGCCAGGGCATCGCAAGTCACATCCGCGCTGGCCGCCACCCCCAATCCCGACTATCAGCTGAACGCCAAGCTGACCTCCGAAAACGACGTCAGTTCGTACAATAATTTCTACGAATTCGGCACGGGCAAGACCGACCCCGTGGACTATGCCGGCAAAATGCAGACCCGTCCCTGGACCGTCACCGTCGAGGGCGAAGTCGCCAAGCCGCGCACGTTCGACATCGACGACCTGCTGAAGCTGGCCCCCATCGAAGAGCGCGTCTATCGCTTGCGCTGCGTCGAAGCCTGGTCCATGGTCATCCCCTGGAGCGGCTATTCCATGGCGACGCTGCTAAAGCAGGTCGAACCCACCAGCAAGGCCAAGTACGTGGAGTTCATCTCGGCGGTGCAGCCGGCCAACATGCCGGGCCTGAACGACCGTATCATAGATTGGCCCTATACCGAGGGGCTGCGCATCGACGAGGCCATGCATCCGCTGACCATGCTGGTCTTCGGCGTCTACGGGAAAATGCTGCCTAATCAGAACGGCGCGCCCATGCGGGTGGCCATACCCTGGAAATACGGCTTCAAATCGGGCAAGTCCATCGTCAAGATACGGCTGGTGGAAAAGATGCCCGTCACCAGCTGGGCCAAGATAGCCCCCAACGAATACGGCTTTTATGCCAACGTCAATCCCGACGTGCCGCATCCGCGCTGGAGCCAGGCCACCGAACGCCGCATCGGCGACGGCTTTTTCGCTCCGCGCGTGGCGACCTTGCCGTTCAACGGCTACGGCGAGCAGGTTGCGTCCCTGTACACGGGGCTGGACCTTGCCAAAAACTATTAGGCCTGCATGCTGAACGGCGGGCGGCACTGGACGGCGCAGCAGATTGGCGGGATCAAGCCGCTGGTCTTCCTGCTGGCGCTATATCCTCTTTTTCGCTGGATATGGCTGGGTTATAGCGGCGGATTGGGAGCCAATCCGCCTGAATTCCTGATCCGGTCTTCCGGCATCTGGGCGCTGGTGGCGTTGGGGCTGACCCTGTCCATTACGCCTTTGCGCCGCATCATCGGCCAGCCCGCCCTGGTGCGCCTGCGCCGCATGCTGGGCCTGTTCGCCTTTTTCTATACCTGTCTGCACTTGCTGGGTTGGGCATTTTGGGAAAGGGGTTGGTCGCTGTCATCGATGTGGGGCGACGTTGTGCAGCGCACCTTCATCCTGGTGGGCATGATCGCCTTCCTGCCCATGCTGGCGCTGGCCCTGACCTCGACGCGCGGCTGGATCCATCGCCTGGGCCGCAACTGGCAGCGCCTGCATCGCAGCGTTTACGTCATTGCCGCCTTGTCGGTGTGGCATTTCTGGCTGGTGCGGGCGGGCAAGAATGATTTTTTTGAGCCCTATACCTACGGCGCCATACTGGCCGTACTGTTGTTGATACGGCTGGCTTTCTTCGCCAGACAGCGTTTCCGAGGCTGATGCCGTTTCAGTGCCGGGAGCGCCGCCCCGTCCGTCAGGGCAGGGCTTTCAATATGGCCAGGGTTTCGGCGTCCGGGTTACCGTCATAGAGCTCAGGGCGGTAGTGCATCTGGAAAGCGGCAAGCACGTTGCGGGTGGCCTTGTCCAGCATCCCGCTGCTCGGGGCGTCGTAGCCCACGCGGCGCAATTCCTTTTGCACCCAGACGATGTCGGGCGTGCCTAGTCGCTGGAATTCGTCGCGATAGGCAGGCATCCGGTTTTCGTCGTACCAGCGCCCCAGGCCTTGCCGGGCCAGTTCCCGCCAGGGAAAGAGCGGGCCGGGGTCTATCTTGCGTTGCGGGGCGATGTCGCTGTGGCCGACGATGTTGAGCGCCTTGATCTGGTGGCGGGCCACGATGTCTTTCAGCAGTATGGTCAGAACGCGTATCTGGGCGGGCGAATAGGGTTCCCAGGCATCGCCTTGGCGGCCCTGGTTGACGATTTCGATGCCGATGGAGCCGCTGTTCATGTCGGTGCGGCCATACCATTGGCTGACGCCGGCATGCCAGGCGCGGCGATTTTCATCCACCAGCAGGTAGACCCGGGGCCGCGGCTCGTCGGTGATCAGGTAATGGCTGCTGACGTTGCGTTGCGACAATATCTTCAGTGAGGCCTCGTTGCTGGCCGAGGTGTAGTGCAGGACCACGAAATCGACCCGGCTGTTCTGGCTCTTGGCTTGCACACTGCGGTCGATGTCCAGGCCGCCCTGGCGGGTGGACGAGCAGGCGGCCAGCGCCGCCAGGGCCAGGCAGGCGGCCATGCGCGCGGCAAGGCCCAGCATGCGGCTGGCTACCGGGACGAGGCGGGGGGTGGCGGCGATGACGGTGGAGAGGGTCATTGGCCTGCTCAGCCCTGGCGCCCGGCCAGGAAAAGAAAGATGGTGGGCTTGCGCGCCAGGTCTGGCGCCGGCGCCTTCTTCCATTGGGCGATGCTGTGCGTGCGTATCCATTCGTCGTCCGTGGTCAGCGAGCGGGCCACGCAAAGCCGCGTCGTGTCGCCTAGGGCCTGTTTCAAGGTCTGGAACATGGCGTCGTTGCGGTACGGGGTTTCGATCAGTATCTGGGTCTGGTCCTGCTTGCGCGAAGCGATTTCCCAGGCCTTCAGTTGCTTGGCGCGTTCGGATGGGTCCACGGGCGCATAGCCGTGGAAGGCGAAACGCTGGCCGTCCAGCCCGCTGGCCATCAGGCTGAGCAGGATGGAGGACGGGCCCACCCAGGGGGCGACCCGTATGCCCATGGCATGGGCCAGGGCCACGACGCGTGCCCCCGGGTCGGCCACCGCCGGGCAGCCGGCCTCGGAAACCAGGCCGATTTCGCCGCCTTCCAGCAAGGGCTGGAGCCAGGCCTTCATTTGCTGGGCGTCGGCCTTGCCGTCCAGCGTATGGATGGTGATGTCCTGCAGCGGTGCCACGGTGCCGACCAGTTTCAGGAAGGCGCGGGCCGTCTTGGCGTTCTCGGCGATGTAGGTGCTCAGGCGCCCGGCCAGTTCCTGGACGGCCTGTGGCAGCCAGGAGGCGGGGGCGGCAACGCCCAGGCCCACGGGTATCAAATGCAATGTTCCAGCTGTTTTCATGCTTGCTCCGGTTTCTCTTTGCCTTGCGCCAATCCGCCTTGCGCCCGCCTCGGGCGGCCGGCGTGTCCGCTAGGCCTGCTTCAAGGGGTCTATACCGAAAGCCCGCAGCATGCGGGCAAGGGCGATGAGCGGCAGGCCGATGATGGCGGTCGGGTCGTCGCTGCGCATGCTGTCCATCAGGCTTATGCCCAGGCCTTCGGCTTTGGCGCTGCCGGCCGTGTCGTAGGGTTGCTCGCGTTGCAGGTAGTACGTGATCTCGTCGTCCGTCAGCGTGCGGAAGCGGCAATACGTAATGATATCGTCGGTCAGGTAGCGCTGTCCGTCGCTGACGCACAGGGCGCTGTGAAATTCCACCGTCCGGCCGCTCAGTTGCCCAAGCTGCCGCCTGGCGCGCTCGAACGAGCCGGGCTTGCCTATGGGGGTGCCGTCCACGGTTGCCACCTGGTCCGAGCCTATGACCACGGCGCCGGGCTGCGTCTGGATAACGGCCTGGGCCTTGGCCATGGACAGACGCAGGGCCAGTTGTGCCGGGGTTTCGCCCTGCCTGGGGCTTTCATCGACGTCCGGCGCTATGGCGGCAAAGGGAATGCACAGGCGTTCGAGCATTTCCTTGCGATAGCGCGAGCTTGAGGCTAGGATGAGACGCATAAGCGGTTTTGGGTCGGTTTGGTTTGACTGTAAACGACGGAACACGCTATTATCTAATGTTTTCTTTGTGCACAAAAGGGCCGCGCGTGGAAAAGCAAGCGGGTGGCAGGTACGAGCCCTATGTCGATACGTTCGAGCTTACCCGCCTAGGCCAGGAAGTTGCGGGCCAGGCGCCTATTGCCCGGTTCGAGCGCCTGGTTGGCGATTTGCCCAGGCAGGACGACACCATGGTGTCCTGGACGCTGCGGGGCATGCGGGATGCTCGGGGCCGGAATTTTTTGCGGGTTCATATCCAGGCTGCGCCCACGCTGGAATGTCAGCGCTGCCTGAAACCCTTTCAGTGGCCTGTCGATTCCGACGGCCGTCTGCAAGTGGTGAATTCCCAGGCCGCCCTGGAGGCCGAGGATGCCCTGGATGTCGAATCCGACGATCTCGTCGAACGCATCGTCGGGTCCCACCGCCTGGACGTCCTGGAGTTGGTCGAGGATGAACTCATCCTGGGCTTGCCCTATGTGCCCATGCACGAAGTTTGCCCGTCGCCGGAGCCTCTTTCCCAAGAGCCCGACGTCGATACAGCCAGGCCTTCGCCGTTCGCGGTCTTGGGCCGGCTTAAGAAAGATTGATTTAACGCATTTAACTTGCGGGACTATCGCTTACAATAGCGACCCGTTTTCAGGAGTCATCATGGCCGTTCAGCAAAACAAAAAGAGCCCGTCTAAACGCGGTATGCATCGTTCGCACGATTTCATCTCCGCGCCTCCCACGGCCGTAGAACCCACGACCGGTGAATTGCACCTGCGTCACCACATCAGCCCCAACGGTGTCTACCGCGGCCGCAAGGTACTCAAGTCCAAGAACGACGAATAAGTCGGGCTTTTGCGATCTCGCTATAAAACGCCATAGATTGCGCGCTTGATGCCAACAACCGAGATTCGGATTGCCATCGACTGCATGGGCGGTGACGTCGGCTTGCCGGTTACCGTCCCCGCCGCCTGTCAATTCGCCAAGCAGAATCCCGACACGCGCTTCCTGCTCGCGGGCGATGCCGCCGCGATCGAGGCCGGCCTGAAGGCTCAGGACAGCCTGGGGCGCGATTGGTACGAAATTCTCCCCGCCTCCGAGGTCGTCACCATGGACGACCCCGTCGAGGTCGCTTTGCGGCGCGAGAAAGATTCTTCCATGCGCGTCGCGGAGCAGGCCGTCACGGACGGCCGGGCCGATGCCTGCATATCCGCGGGCAACACCGGCGCCTGGATGGCGATTTCGCGCTACATCCTGAAGACCCTGGACGGCATCGACCGGCCCGCCATCGCCACGTCCATTCCCAACCAGAAGGGCGGGGCGACCACCATGCTGGACCTGGGCGCCAACGTCGATTGCTCGGCCGAGCATCTCTTGCAGTTCGCCATCATGGGTTCGGCGCTGGCGTCCACGGTCGATCGCCGCCAGCAGCCCACCGTGGGCCTGCTCAATATCGGCGAAGAAGTCATCAAGGGCAATGAGGTCGTCAAGCAGGCGGCCGAGCTCTTGCGCTCCAGCGGGTTGAATTTCTACGGCAACGTCGAGGGCGACGACATCTGCAAGGGCACGGTCGACGTCATCGTTTGCGACGGCTTCGTCGGCAATGTGGTGCTCAAATCCATCGAAGGGGTGGCGAAAATGATCGCCACCATGATGCGGGCCGAGTTCAAGCGCGACGCCATGTCGATGGCGGCGGGCGCGCTGGCCACGCCGGTGCTGAACCGCCTGCGCGACCGGGTCGACAACCGCCGCTACAACGGCGCGGCCCTGCTGGGTTTGCGCGGCATCGTCATCAAAAGCCACGGCTCAGCCGATGCCTATGCCTTTGGCTACGCACTGCAAAGAGCGCGCGAAGCCGTGCAAAATGGTCTGCTTGATGGTACAACCAACGCCATCGATCAACTTCGCCAGAGTTTGCAGGCCGCAGCGGCGCAATCGGCGAAGCTTTCCAACGACTCATCTGATCCTGCGCGCTAGCCGGGTATCTGGAAGCTACTATGCCTTATGCCAAGATAATAGGGTCTGGCGGATACTTGCCTCCCCGTATTGTATCCAACGACGATCTTGCCGCCGACCTGGCCACGCGCCAGATCGAAACCTCGGACGCCTGGATCGTCGAACGCACGGGCATACGGCAGCGCCACCTGGCCGACGCCGGCACGACCACCAGCCAATTGGCCACCAAGGCGGCGCAAATCGCCTTGGCCGACGCCGGTGTCCGGGCCGATGAACTCGACCTGATCATCGTCGCTACGTCCACGCCCGATTTTGTCTTTCCCAGCACCGCCTGCCTGGTGCAGGCTCAGCTTGGCGCCAAGGGCGGGGCCGCGTTCGACGTGCAGGCGGTTTGCAGCGGTTTCGTATACGCCCTGGCCACCGCCGATGCCTTCATTCGAGCCGGCCGCGCCAAGACCGCGCTGGTCATCGGCGCCGAGGTGTTTTCCAGCATACTCGACTGGAACGACCGCGGCACATGCGTGCTGTTCGGCGACGGCGCCGGCGCCGTCGTCCTGAAGGCGTCCGACGAGCCCGGCATCCTGGCCGCGCAACTGAATGCCGACGGCAGCCAGACCAAGATACTGTGCGCCGCGGGCAACGTTTCGCATGGCAAGGTGGTGGGCGATCCCTTCCTGCGCATGGACGGCCAGGCGGTGTTCAAGCTGGCGGTCACCTCGCTGACCAAGTCGGCCATCGACGTCTGTGAACAGGCCGGCTTGCGGCTGGAAGACATCGACTGGCTGGTGCCGCACCAGGCCAATGTGCGCATCATCAATTTCCTGGGCCGGCGCCTGGGCGTCCCCGACGAGAAAGTCGTCGTCACGGTCGACCGCCATGCCAATACCTCCGCCGCCAGCGTACCCCTGGCATTCGACGTGGCGCGCCGCGACGGGCGTATCAAGGCCGGAGACTCCGTCCTGATGCAAGGCGTCGGCGGCGGCTTCACCTGGGGTTCCGTGCTGGTAAAAATGTAAACACACCTTGGTTGGCGCGGCGTGATGGCGCTGCGCCAACCAAGGGCGAATTCGTTTCCGTCTACTTGTATCTGCCTTATGAAAATAGCTTTCGTCTTTCCCGGTCAGGGGTCGCAATCGGTAGGCATGCTCGATGCCTGGGCGGGCAACGCCGTGGTCAACGATACCGTCGGTCGCGCCTCGGCCGCCTTGAATCAGGATCTGGCCGCGCTCATGTCGGGCGGCCCCGTCGAGGACCTGAATCTTACGACCAATACCCAGCCCGTCATGCTGACGGCGGGTGTCGCGGTCTACCGCGCCTGGCTGGATGCCGGCGGGCAGCCCCCGGCGCTGGTCGCGGGCCATAGCCTGGGCGAATACTCGGCTCTGGCGGCCGTCGGCGCGCTGTCCCTGGAAGACGCCGTCCGCCTGGTGCGTGTCCGCGCCGATGCCATGCAGGCCGCCGTGCCGGTCGGCACGGGCGGCATGGCGGCCGTGCTGGGCCTGGACGACGACGTCGTCAAGGACATATGCGCCAGGGCGGCGCAGGGCGAAGTGGTCGAGGCCGTCAACTTCAACGCCCCCGCCCAGGTCGTCATCGCCGGACACAAGGCGGCGGTTGAGCGCGCCTGCGAACTGGCCAAGGCCGAAGGCGCCAAGCGCGCCCTGGTGCTGCCGGTGTCCGCGCCGTTTCATTCCAGCCTGCTCAAGCCCGCCGCCGCCGTATTGGAAGGCGCGCTGAAAGGCATCGCCCTGGCCACACCCCAGGTTCCCCTCGTCAACAACGTCGACGTCCGGATGCCGTCAGATCCGGACGCCATCAAGGATGCGCTGGTGCGCCAGGCCTGGCATCCCGTGCGCTGGGTCGAGACCTTGCAAGCCATGAAGGCGCAGGGCGTTACCCACGTGGTCGAATGCGGGCCGGGCAAGGTGCTGGCCGGCCTGACCAAGCGCATAGACCGTGATCTGGTCGGATTGGCCATTACCGATCCGGCGTCCCTGCAGGCAGCGTTGGCTACTCTACAAGGATAAAGACCATGCAAGACAAACCACTGTCGGGCAAGATTGCCCTGGTAACGGGCGCCACGCGCGGCATAGGCAAGGCCATCGCCCTTGAATTGGCGGCCCAGGGCGCCACGGTGGTCGGCACGGCTACGTCCGCGTCGGGCGCCCAGTCCATTTCCGACATGCTGGCCGCAAGCGGCGGCCGGGGCGTCGCGCTGGACGTGAACGACGCCGTCGCTTGCGACGAACTGGTGGCCGAGCTGGGCAAGCAGGACGGCGGGCCTCATATCCTGGTCAACAATGCCGGCATCACGCGCGACAACCTGGCCATGCGCATGAAGGACGAGGACTGGGACGCGGTCATCGCCACCAACTTGTCTTCCGTATTCCGCCTGTCGCGCGCGGTGACGCGCGCCATGATGAAGGCTCGCTGGGGCCGCATCATCAACATCACTTCGGTGGTCGGCTCCAGCGGCAATCCGGGCCAGGCCAACTACGCCGCCGCCAAGGCGGGTGTGACCGGCATGGCTCGCGCCCTGGCGCGCGAGCTGGGCAGCCGCAACATAACGGTCAACTGCGTGGCGCCCGGTTTCATCGAAACCGACATGACACGCGCCCTGAACGAATCGCAGACCGCGGCCATTCTGTCCCAGATACCGCTGGGACGGCTGGGCGCGGCGGCCGAGATCGCGTCGGCCGTGGCCTTTCTGGCCGGGCCGCAGGCGGCTTATATAACGGGCACGACGCTGCACGTGAACGGCGGGATGTATATGTAATAAGCGGGCAGACCCCTCTCGTAGGGTAAAATCTGTCCAATCCAGAGGTGTTCCGCACAGAGGCTCGCGCCCAACAGGCAAATGCGCTCATTGCCGGTAATGCCGTTTTTTTTGTCATAGCCAGCACCATTCGCTATTTCGTTTGGCTATAATTCGCGGGAATTTTCCCCTACTTGGAGATCTGCATGGAAAGCATCGAACAGCGCGTCAAGAAGATCGTCGCTGAACAACTTGGCGTCAACGAAGCCGAGATCAAGAACGAATCCTCCTTCCTTGACGACCTCGGTGCCGATTCGCTCGATATGGTCGAGCTCGTGATGGCACTCGAAGATGAGTTCGAAACCGAGATTCCGGACGAAGAGGCCGAAAAGATCACGACGGTTCAGCAAGCTGTTGACTACATCACGTCGCACAGCAAGCAGTAATTTCAATTTTTCGGGTGCGGGCCTGGCGTCATGCGCTCCCACCCCAAGGCGGTTTATAGGTATAGGCTCGCCGCCCTGCCAAATTCATAAGGGGTTTGGCGTCGGGGCGTGTCTATTCACTTTAAGCCGCTTTTTTATTTTTAGGAGTCATCCGTGAAACGACGTGTCGTCATTACCGGTCTGGGTATTGTTTCGCCGGTCGGCAACGATATTGACAGCGCATGGGACAATATCGTGAATGGACGCTCCGGCATCGGGCGCATCACGCGTTTCGATCCATCGGCGTTCAATGCCCAAATAGCGGGTGAGGTCAAAGGCTTCGATGTCACGCAGTACATGTCCTCGAAAGAAGCCAAGCAAATGGATACCTTCATCCATTACGGCGTGGCGGCGGGCGTTCAGGCATGGCGCGACAGCGGCCTGTCGGTTAGCGAAGAGAACGCGGATCGCATCGGCACCATCGTCGGTTCCGGCATAGGCGGCCTGCCTCGCATCGAAGAAACCCAGATCGAATACCTCGAACGCGGTCCGCGCCGCATTTCGCCGTTTTTCGTGCCGGCTTCCCTGATCAACCTGATTTCCGGCCAGCTGTCCATCATGCTGGGCCTGAAGGGCCCCAGCTATGCCGTGGTCTCGGCTTGCACGACGGGCTTGCACTCCATAGGCGATGCCGCCCGGCTGATCGAATACGGCGATGCCGACGTCATGGTGGCCGGCGGCGCCGAATCGACCGTCTCGCCCCTGGGCATAGGCGGGTTCGCCGCCATGCGGGCGCTGTCCACGCGCAACGACGATCCGGAAACGGCGTCCCGCCCCTGGGACCGCGACCGCGACGGCTTCGTCCTGGGCGAGGGCGCTGGTGCTCTGGTGCTTGAAGAATACGAGCATGCCCGCAAGCGCGGCGCACGCATCTACGGCGAGTTCGTAGGTTACGGCATGAGCTCCGATGCGCATCACATTACCTCGCCCGACCGCGACGGCCCCCGGCGCGGGGTGATCCATGCCTTGCGCAACAGCGGCATCAACCCCGACGAGGTCAGCTACGTGAATGCGCACGGCACGTCCACGCCCCTGGGCGACAAGAACGAGTCCGAGGCGCTCAAGCTGGCTTTCGGCGATCACGCCAAGAAACTGGTCGTGAACTCCACCAAGTCCATGACCGGCCACCTTCTGGGCGCCGCCGGCGGCATCGAGGCCGTGTTCACGACCCTGGCCGTCTATCACCAGATTTCTCCGCCCACCATCAATATCTTCAATCAGGACCCGGAATGCGATCTGGACTATTGCGCCAATGAAGCGCGCAATATGAAGATCGACGTCGCCTTGTCGAATTCCTTCGGCTTTGGCGGCACCAACGGGTCCATGATCGTGCGGAGGATGTAGGCTGGGGCACCCCATGACACCCATCAGGCAATGGCCCATCCGGCATCGATTGTGGCGGATGGGCTTGTCGGGGGGCGTGTCAGGCGCCGGCTTGCCCGCCATCGATACGCTGTCGCTCGATGACTCGGGCGCCTGGCGCTTGGCTTCGCATGGAGCGGGCCGGCCCCTGCATCTATTTCACGTCTGGCAGGCTTTCGCCTGGATCACGATGCGGCTGCGCGACGGCGCGGCGCCAGAGGCCGCGCCCGTGCAGCTTACTGTCTGGAAGTTCGGCCTGGCCTCGCGGGCCTGGCGCGAACTGTGCATCTGCGTGGCCCGGCAGGCCGCCATGCCCGAGCGCGGCGCTTCCAAAAAGGAAAACCCATGAGCGAACGCGAGGTCGATGCCGAGCTGGTGGCGCGGGTGCAGCGCGGCGACAAGCGCGCCTTCGATCTGCTGGTCCTGAAGTATCAGCGCAAGATCATGCGCCTGCTGTCGCGCATGATACGCGACCCGGGTGAGGTCGAGGATGTCGCCCAGGAGGCCTTCATCAAGGCCTATCGGGCCTTGCCGCAGTTCCGGGGCGAAAGCGCCTTCTACACCTGGCTGTACCGCATCGCCATCAATACCGCCCGCAACTGGCAAGTGGCCAGCGGGCGCCGTCCGAGCACGCTAAATGCAATTGAAACCGAAGACGGTGAAACTTTTAGCCAGATCGACAACCTAACCGATATCAGCACACCGGAATCGGCATTGGCCAGCCGGCAGATCGTCGAAACGGTCAACGCCGCCATCCAGGGCTTGCCGGAAGACTTACGCACCGCCATAGTATTGCGGGAAATTGAAGGTATGAGCTACGAAGATATCGCCCTAAGCATGGCTTGCCCCATAGGCACGGTTCGTTCGCGGATCTTCCGCGCACGCGAGGCCATTGCGGCGCAGTTGAAGCCGGTATTGGGCGGCGATCCCGAGCGTCGCTGGTAAGGAGCCCCACAATGCAAGCCCGTCATCAACTCAGCCAGGACATCGATCAGGAACAAGCTTCCTGGGAAGCCTCCGTCTCCACATGGATAGACGGAGAAGGCGACATCCGCCCGGAAGAACTCGATACGCCGTATGGCCGGCAGGTCTGGGATACCTACCACCTTATCGGCGACGTCATGCGCAATCCGGACCTGGCCGTCAAGCCGTCCGACTTCTTCTACGCCCGCATTTCCAAGGCCATCGACGCCGAGCCGCACATCGTGGCGCCGCGCTCCATGATGCGCCGCCAGGGGCCCGTGCGTGTCGGCCTGTCCGGCCTGGCGGTGGCCGCCGCCGTGGCGTCGGTGGTATGGGTGGCGCTCCCTTATATTTCTGGCCCCGGTTCGACCCAGCCGGCCGCCACGCAGGTCGTTGCCAGCTCCGGCGACGAGGCCGGGCTGCGCGATTACCTGGACGCGCACCGCGAGATCGCGGGTGTCAACCCAATGCGCCAGGCCTCTTTCGAGGTGCCACGCTGATGGCCATGGACATCTCCGGCATGCGGGCCGCAAGGCCGCGGCGCCAGGTTGCGCGGGCGCAGGCGGTGTGGG
>JBARWC010000012.1:0-1950 GCA_049646585.1 Burkholderiaceae bacterium
CTTTTTGATGGCTAACCGCGCCCCTGAATAATACTACTGTCCTTCAAGAAAGCTCTTGAGCTTGTCGGCGCGACTGGGGTGACGCAGCTTGCGCAAGGCCTTGGCTTCGATCTGGCGGATGCGCTCGCGCGTGACGTCGAACTGCTTGCCGACCTCTTCCAGCGTCTGGTCGGTGCTCATTTCGATGCCGAAACGCATGCGCAGAACCTTGGCTTCGCGCGGCGTGAGCGAGTCCAGGACTTCCTTGACGACATCGCGCATCGAGCCATGCAAAGCCCATTCGGACGGCGACAGCGTGCCCGTGTCCTCGATGAAATCGCCCAGGTGGGAATCGTCGTCGTCGCCGATGGGGGTTTCCATGGAAATGGGTTCCTTGGCGATCTTGAGGATCTTGCGCACCTTGTCTTCGGGCATGTCCATCTTCTGGGCCAGGGTCGCGGGATCGGGCTCGGCGCCGGTCTCCTGCAGAATCTGGCGATTGATGCGATTCATTTTATTGATCGTTTCAATCATGTGCACCGGAATGCGGATGGTGCGGGCCTGGTCGGCGATGGAGCGCGTAATCGCTTGCCGTATCCACCACGTGGCATAGGTGGAGAACTTGTAGCCGCGGCGGTATTCGAACTTGTCCACCGCTTTCATCAGGCCGATATTGCCTTCCTGGATGAGATCCAGGAATTGCAGGCCGCGATTGGTGTACTTCTTGGCGATGGAAATCACCAGGCGCAGGTTGGCCTCGGTCATTTCGCGCTTGGCCTTGCGGGCCTTGGCTTCGCCGGTCGCCATGCGCTTGTTGACGTCCTTCAGGTCTTTAAGCGGCAACACCACGCTGGATTGCAGGTCGATCAGCTTTTGCTGGATCTCTTGAACGGCGGGAATATGGCGTTCCAGCGTTTCCGAATACGGATGGCCGCCCGCGACTTCGTCCAGCACCCAGTTCAGGTTGGTTTCGTTGCCGGGGAAGGCCTTGATGAAGTAGGCACGCGGCATGCCGGCGCGATCCACGCAGGCGTGCAGGACGGCGCGCTCCAGCTTGCGCACTTCGGCGACCTGCTCGCGCAGGGTATCGGCCAGCTTCTCGACCATCTTGGCCGTGAAGCGCACGCCCATGAGTTCGTTCAGTATGGCTTCTTGCGCCTGTATGTATTCCTGAGCCTGGTAGCCGTCGCGCTCGAAGGCCTTGCGCATCTTGTCGAACCAGGCGCTGATGACCTCGAACTTCTTGAGCGACTTGGTGCGCAGGTATTCCAGCTGCTTGCTGCTCATGCCGCCGGCCGGGCCGTCTTCGTTTTCGTCGTTGTCGACCGACACGCCGGCGCCGGCGTATTCTTCGCCTTCCTGGTCGATCAGGCCGTCGACGACTTCGTCGATCTGGGCCGCGCCGTCGCGCACGCGCTGCACGTATTGCAGGATTTCGTTGACCGTGGTCGGGCAGGCGGCAATGGCCATGACCATGTGCTTCAGGCCGTCTTCGATGCGCTTGGCGATCTCGATTTCGCCTTCGCGGGTCAAAAGCTCGACCGTGCCCATTTCACGCATGTACATGCGCACCGGATCGGTGGTGCGGCCGAAATCGGAGTCCACCGTGGTCAGCGCGGCTTCGGCTTCGTCTTCGACGTCGTCGTCGCTGGAGGCCACCGGCGCGTTGTCGCTCATGAGCAAGGTTTCGGCGTCGGGTGCCTGGTCGTAGACCGAGATGCCCATGTCGCTGAAGGTGCTGATGATGCCGTCTATGGCCTCGGCGTCGACCAGGTCGTCGGGCAGGTGGTCGTTGATCTCGCCATAGGTCAGGTAGCCGCGATCCTTGCCCAGCTTGATCAGGACCTTGAGGCGGTTGCGGCGCGCTTCCTGCTCTTCGGGCGTCATCTGGTTGCGCGCGGGCACGTCTTTATCGCCCTTGCCGCGCTTGCCGCCGCGCTTGGGCAGCGGCTTGAGTTCGGGGATGACTTC
>JBARWC010000013.1:0-14608 GCA_049646585.1 Burkholderiaceae bacterium
GCCACGCACGGCCTGCACCGGAAAGATGTGGCCCGGCTGAACCAAATCGGCCGGCTTGGCGTCGCGCGCCACCGCAGCCTGTATGGTGCGGGCGCGGTCGGCGGCCGAAATGCCGGTATCCACACCCTCCGCCGCCTCGATAGACATGGTGAAATTCGTGCCGAAGCGGGTGCCGTTGCGGCTGGCCATCAAAGGCAGGTCCAGTTGCCGGCAACGCTCTTCGGTCAGCGTCAGGCACACCAGGCCGCGCGCATGGGTCACCATGAAGTTGATGGCCTCGGGGGTGACGAACTCGGCCGCCATCACCAGGTCGCCCTCGTTTTCGCGGTCCTCTTCATCGACCAATATCACCAGCCTGCCGGCACGCAGCTCGGCGACGATCTCGGGAACGGATGATATTTCAAAGGACTGGACGGGGCTCAAGCCCGCGGCGGAGGAGTTGCTCATGGTATCGGCTCGGTAAAAAGTTGGCTCATTTTAACGCCTGAATCAGGCTGGCCACCCCATTGTCGCCCGAAGCGGCGCGGCATGCCGGCCGCCCGCCGGTTCGCAAGCGGAATTGGTCTGCGCCGACGGGTCAAAGCCGAGTAATATCGCCTGTAACTTACTTAGGCAAAACCAAGATGCCAGGAAACAAAACCACCTCCAGCCCGCAAGACGGGCGCCGCAGCATCCAGTCCGTGGAGACCGGCTTTCCCCTGCTGGCCGCCCTGGTCGACGCGGGCCGGCCCCTTACCTTGCGCGACCTGGCGGCTCGCGCCGGCATGACCTCGGCCAAGGCCCATCCCTATCTGGTCAGCTTCACGCGCGTGGGCCTGGTCCAGCAGGATGCCTCCACAGGCCAATACGAGCTGGGGCCCTTCGCCCTGCAAATGGGCCTGGTCAGCCTGCAACGCCTGGACCCGGTGCGCGTCGCCCTGCCTCACGCCAGCCAATTGGCCGGAAAAATAGGCCACACCCTGGCCATCGCCGCGCTAGGGTCGCACGGCCCGACCATGATACATATCTCGCAGGCCAGTTACCCGGTGCACGTCAATATGCGCAACGGCACCGTCATGTCCATGCTGCATACGGCCACCGGCCACGTCTTCGCCGCCTGGCTGCCTCCCAAGATTGCCCAACACTACATTGATCGCGAAATCGGCGACAAAGCCGTCGTCACCAGCACCAGCCCGCTACCGCCCGACCCCGCCGCGCTGCAAGCCATGCTGGCCGACGTGCGGCGAGCCGGCATGGCCCGCGCGCTGGGCAATCCGCTGCCGGGCATCGATGCGGTGTCGGTGCCGGTGTTCGATCATTCCGGCAATATCGCGCTGGCGCTGACCTGCCTGGGTCCCAGTTCCCTGTTCGACGCCCGCGAGGACGGCTCCATCGCCCTGGCCCTGCTGGAATGCGCCGCGGATATCTCGCGACAACTGGGCCACCGGCCGGCAGCCCCCTAGCGGCGGCCGTTCGCCGGGCGGTCGCCCTTGTCACATACCCGTCATCAAAACGGGCGCCAAAGCGGGTATCATGCGCCCAGTCTACCTGAGGCTCCCGATGCTTGAACGCGAACTCAAACTCCATGTCCCGGCAAACCGCCGGGCCGGCGTAGAAGCGGAACTGAAACAACTGGGCGCGACCGAGCGACCCTTGCACGCCCGCTATTTCGATACCGTAAACCGCGATCTGGCCGCGGCCGGCATCGCCCTGCGACTGCGTCAGGAAGGCGACCGCTGGGTGCAGACCGTAAAGGCGCCCGGCCCCGACGAACTGTCGCGCATAGAAACCAACCACGACCGGCCCGGCCCCGAACTGGATTTGTCCGTGTATCGCGGTACGCCCCTGGAGCCTCTGCTGGCGCCGTGGGAAGCGACGCTGGTTCTGCGCTACGAAACCCTGGTCACCCGCTTGATGGTCCGGCACGACACGGGCCACGGCGTCATCGAACTGGCCTACGACCACGGATGGATCAAGGCGGGCGCTCTGCGCCTGGCCGTGCAGGAACTGGAGCTGGAACAGGTATCGGGCGGCACCGCCAATCTGTTTCAGTTGAGCCGGCTATGGCTGAACCGGCACGACCTGGTCATCGATCTGCGCAGCAAGGCTGAACGCGGCGACGCCCTGGCCCAGGCGGCCCAGTCCCTGCCCGAAGACGTCCTGGCCCCCAAGGGAGCCCGGCGGCTTCCGGAGCCGGTGCTGGCGCAAATGCTGAAGGCAAGACGGGCCGCGCCCGTTGTGCTGGATCCCCAGGCCGGCACGGAACAGGCCTACCTGCTCTGTGCCAACGAATGCCTGAACCAGATCATACGCAACGCCACCTTTCTGGCCGGCGTGGACGGCCACCCACGCATGGGCCCCGACTTGCGCGTCAGCTATGTGCACCAGTTGCGTGTGGGCATACGGCGCTTGCGCTCCTGCTGGAAATTCTTCGGCAAGTGGATGCCGCTGAACGAAGGTTTGCCTCTGGAAGAACTGCAGCACCACTTTGCCCTGCTGGGCCAGACGCGCGACAGCGATGTCGTCCAGCTGACCATCGCCCCCCGGCTGGCCAAGGCCGGCATGCCCGCCCTGCCCGAGGCCGCGACGGGGCCAGACAAACGCGCCGTCCGAAACATGCGCACGCTGGCGGCCGGCGCGCGTTTCCAGTCCTTTCTATTGGATTTGCTGGAACGCCAGGTCGAAAGCGGCGGCGCGGCGCAGGCCGGCCCGGAACATACCGAGCCACCCGGCAAGTTGCTGGCCGGAAGGCTGAACAACTGGCTGAAGCGGACATGCGAGGCAGGCGAGCATTTCCTGCAACTGCCCGCGCACGCGCAACACGATTTACGCAAGGATGTGAAGCGCCTGCGCTACAGCCTTGATTTTTCATCCAGCCTGCTGCGTAGCCAATCATTGCGGCCCGTCCGCGAGGCACTGGCTCTGGCCCAGGAAAAGCTGGGCGAGCTGAACGACCTGTATGTAGCCCAGGCGCACTACGAACGGCTGGGCGCCTCGCAGCCGGCGGCGTTATTCGCGCTGGGCTGGCTGAAAGCCGCGCAGGAACACAAGCAGGCGGAAGCGCAAGCCGCCTTCGAGCAACTGGCCAAGACCGGCCGGCTGAAGGCGCGCTAGCCGCCCCTAGTCGCCCCTAGTCGCCCAGCAAGGCGGCGGCGAACTCGCGGGCCACAAAGGGCTGCAAATCGTTCAGGCCTTCGCCCACCCCTATCCAATACACCGGCACGGGCCTGACGCCCTGGCTGCCCGCCGCGACCGCGGCCAGGGTTCCCCCCTTGGCCGTGCCGTCCAGCTTGGTCACGACCAGGCCGGTCAGCGTGATAGCGGCATCGAAAGCGCGGATCTGGGCAATGGCGTTCTGCCCCGTATTGCCGTCTATGACCAGAAGCGCTTCGTGGGGCGCGGCTCCATCGGCCTTGCCGATGACCCGCTTGATCTTCTTCAGCTCTTCCATCAGGTGCAGTTGCGTCGGCAGCCGGCCGGCGGTGTCTATCATCACCACGCCCGCTTCGCGTGCCCGGCCCGCGTTCACGGCGTCGAAAGCCACCGCCGCCGGGTCGCCGCCATCCTGAGCAATGACGGTCACGTTGTTGCGCGCGCCCCATTCCATCAGTTGCTCGCGCGCGGCTGCGCGAAAGGTATCGCCGGCCGCCAGCAAGACCTTGGCGCCCTGGGCCTGGAAATGATTGGCCAGCTTGCCTATGGACGTCGTCTTGCCCGCGCCGTTCACACCCGCAATCATGACGACCAGCGGCTGGGCCCGCCCCAGGGGGAAGGTTTTTTCCAGCGGCGCCAGATGCTCGGCCAATATGTCGCATAAGGCCGCCTTGACCGCGGCGGCGTCATCCAGGCGTTCCTTGCGCACCCGGGCGCGCAAGGCCGTCAACAGCTTCTGGGTGGCCTCCACGCCGGCATCCGCCATGATGAGCGCGGTTTCCAGTTCTTCGAACAGGTCTTCGTCGACCTTGACGCCGACAAACAGGCCGCCGATGCTCTGCCCCGTGCGCGACAGGCCTTTTTTCAGGCGCGACAGCCAGGAGGTTTTTTCGGGAGTGGGTGCGGGAACCGGAACCGGCGCAGCCATCGGCTGGGAAGCCGCGCCAGCGGCCGATGCAACGGGCTCAGCCGGAGATGCCGGTTCAAAAGGAACCGACGCGGAGCCGGACTCCGCCACGGCATCTGGCGCCTCGGCAGGATGCGCCTGAGGATTAAAGGCGGAAACGCCCGATCCAAGAGAAGCGCTCGACGCCACGGGAGGCTTTGCCTGAGGGTCGCTATTTACTGGATCGGCTCTCGGTTCATCATTGGCGGAATCAACGAACGCCAGTCCGGTCGCCGGCGCTGCTTCACCGATGGCGGCGTCCGGCGTCTTGCCGGCGTCCGAATCGATATCCGCAGGGACATTCGCATCGACACCCGAAGCCCCGTCCTCGGTGGCGTCCAGCGGGGCATCCGCATCCTGCGCGGGCCCCTGCCCGGCGCCGTCAGCGGGTGCCGGCTTCTTCCGTTTAAAAATACTGAACATACGTTTTACACTACCTGAATGGTTTCACTTCAATTCCCGACGATCCTCGACCGCGCATGAAGAAGCATGTAGTACGTATTGTAGGCGGTGATTACCGCAAGACCCCCATTGCCGTGGTGGACGCCCCCGGGCTGCGCCCCACCCCCGATCGCGTGCGGGAAACGCTGTTCAACTGGCTGCGCCATTTCTGGGGCGGCGACTACGCCGACAAGCAGGTCCTGGACTTGTTTGCCGGGACGGGAGCCCTGGGTTTCGAAGCCGCATCCCACGGCGTGGCCCATGTCCAGTTGGTCGAGCTCAACCCCTCGGCCGTCGCCGCCTTGCGTGCGCTGCGCAGCCGCTTGAAAGCCGAAAACGTGCGCATCCATGCGGGCGATGCCCTGGCCGTGCTGGACCGCCTGGACCGCGCGGCCTTCGACCTGGTCATGCTGGACCCGCCTTTCGACCAGGGTTGGCTGGACCGCGTCTACCCGCGGCTTCCGGGTGTTCTCAGGCCCGACGGCTTGCTGTATATTGAATCCGAGGCAGCCTTGGAGCCGCCCGCCGGTTTCCAGCTTCTGCGCCAGTCGCGGGCCGGTCAGGTGCACTTCCACCTGCTTCGATTTGCTGCAATGCAAAAAACAGACAATAATCCCGCAATAAGCTGAAAATACAAATCCGATTCCACCGGCCGGATGCCCTGCTTTCCGGCCACGCCATCCCGGCGCACATCCATTTCATTATTCGGAATTTTGCATGATTACTGCCGTCTATCCCGGAACGTTCGACCCCCTGACCCGCGGCCACGAAGATCTGGTGCGTCGCGCAGCCGGCCTGTTCGACCACGTGGTGGTGGGCGTGGCCCATAGCCAGGCGAAAAGGCCGTTTTTCTCCGTCAAGGAGCGGGTCGAAATCGCCCAAGAGGTGCTGGGCCACTACCCCAACGTCGAGGTCAAGAGCTTTGCGGGCCTGCTCAAGGATTTCGTGCGCGAACAGAATGGCCGCGTCATCGTCCGGGGCCTGCGCGCCGTCTCCGACTTCGAATACGAATTCCAGATGGCCGGCATGAATCGCCATCTGCTGCCCGAAGTCGAAACCCTGTTCATGACGCCCTCGGATCAGTACCAGTTCATCTCCGGCACCATAGTGCGCGAAATCGCCATCCTGGGCGGCGACGTCAGCAAGTTCGTCTTCCCCTCGGTGGAACGATGGCTGCACAGCAAGTCCAAAGAGCGCCGCGAACAACAAGAACAAAGCGAACAGGGGTAATCCCCTGCCGTCCGGCAAACTGTCTTAAACTGCCGAAAAGGCCCGCCGCCGCGCGGGTCCGTTTATGAATCAGTTTGCATTTGCAGGAAACAACCATGGCGCTGCGCATTACCGACGAATGCATCAATTGCGATGTCTGCGAGCCCCAATGCCCCAACAACGCAATTTCGATGGGCCCCGAAATCTACGAGATCGAACCCTCGCGCTGCACCGAGTGCGTGGGGCATTTCGACGAGCCCCAATGCCAGGTGGTCTGTCCGGTCGAGTGCATAGTGTTCGACCTGGACTACCCGGAAGACCACGACGCCCTGATGACCAAGTACCGCAAACTTACGGAACCGGCTCAATAAGCGCTTGAACAAGCATGGCGGCCGCCAGCCCGGCGGCGGTCAAAGCTCCGGCCAAAGCACACGGCCCGCATCGGGGTGTATTTTCACCAAGCGGCAGGGCTGCCCCAAAAACCTGGAAAACCACGCGGCGGCCAGCTCACCTTCGTCGACCACGTCGATGCGCTGGCTGCCTATGGCGGCCTGGCTCCGCACGCTGTCGTCGTCCTCGATCACATCCAGGGGGATGTCCAGGCGCAGCATGCCGGGCGCCTTCATGACCAGGTAACCCAGATTGAGCTCGACCTTGATCTCGCCCAGCTTCCGGCAATGGCTGGGCCGCAGCCACGCGCCGGCCTCGTCGACGACCAGCCAGCGCTTGTCGTAGGGCGCCGCATCGGGGTGGCTGAGGCCGATGCAGGCGGCAATGGGAAAATACAGCGGTGTCGTCGTCATTGCCCCAGCAACCCCTTCAATGCTTCGCCTATGCTCTTGACCGAGCCCAGCGGCTTCTTGGGCGCCGCCGGCTGGCCGGCGGCGGCCGGCGCGGCCTCATCGGCGGGCTTGCCGACCTGGTTGGACAACAGGTCGATCAGGCCGCCCTTCACGGCCTCTTTGACCGCCTTGCTGCGAATGTCTTTCCACTGAACCTGATAGCTCAGCTTGTCGAAGTGGCCGGACACGCGGATGGGCACCGTCACGCTTTGCAGCTCGGACAGCGCTTTGCCTTCCTGCCCCGTCTTGGTGTTTACCACCCGCACGTTCAACATCAGGTCCAACTGATCGTTGACCATATCCACCGAGGCCGGCGTGCCCTGCGAAATGCGCAGCAAGGGCGCGGCGAGGCTTAACTGCCGAACCGTTCCCTGGCCGCGCTCGAAATCGATGTCGGCATCCAGCGACGTGAAGTCCGTTTGGCGCGCCCTGTCGAACTGGGTGGCAACGTCGGGCAATTGCCCGCTGAAGACATTGCGTATGACTTCGTTGGCTTCGCGCAGGGTCTGCGCCACGTTGATGCCCTTGACGGCGCCGTCCCGAATCCGCGCCTGGACCGTCCCGGCCAAGCCGGCCTCCAGCGCCGCCATCGTCTGGCCCTGGCTATTCAGTTTGAACTTGACCGAGCCTTGCCCCAGCAAGCGCCCTTCTTTCGCGGCATCGTTCAGCAAGGGCTCCAGCGCAACATTGTCCAACGTCATGTCCAGCGCCAGCGCATTGCCGGAGTCGGCCTTCAGCGAGCCGGCCAGCTTGCCTCCATAAACGTCGGCCTTGATGCCGTCGACGGCAAGCTTGCCCTGGGCCGCTCGCAACGAAGCGGCGAACTTGGCAGCCTTGACGTCCTTGACCTTCAGGTCGCCGATGTCGATCTTGCCGGTCAGGTCGACCGAATCAAGAAAGGACAGATCCAGCTTCGGGGATGCGGCCTGCGCCGCGGGCTTGGGCGCCGCCGGCGCCGACGCGGTTTCGGCGGGTTTGCCCCCCCCCTCTTTGGCCGCCTGGGCGGGCGCCGCCTTGGGCGCAATCGGCGGGAACAGGGTATTGAAGTCGAGCTTGTCCGCGGTCAGCCCAAAGGTCACCTTGGGGCTCTTGAGCTGCGTTGCCTTGACTTTGAAGTCCAGCTTGCTGCCGCTGAGCACCGCATTGATCTCGCTGGCCAGTTCGTCCTGGACAAGGTCGGCCTGCAGGCTGCCGATGAAGGGAAACTCGAAGCTGCCTCCCGGCAAGGCGGCGTCTTCTATCCGCACATCGCCCTTCATGGCGGACAAACCGCCCTTCTCTTCGAAAACATCCCAATTGGCGGGCGAGGTCATTTTCAACTGGACCAGGCGGTCGCCTTCCTTGAGCCCGCCATCGATCTTCAGTTCCTTCAGGGTAAGCTTGCTGGCGTTGCCCCCCAGGCCGCTCATGCCCAGGCCTATGCCCAGCACACGGCCCTTGCCGGTGAACTTGACGGTGCCCGATACCGGCTCGCCTTTGGCGTTGTCCGGCGAGACAGCCAGGCGCGGCGCGTCAAAGGCGATGTCGAAAGACTGATCGACCTGATTGCCCTTGGCGCGGTAGGCCAGCTTCTCGACCTGCAGTTCGGCCTGGCTGCGATCCACTTTCAGTTGCGGCACGGTCAGGATGGTGTCCAGGCCCTTGATGGGATTCGGCCCATCGACGTCGCCCTGCACCGCAAGCTCCACCCCGCTGGCGCTGAACATCTCGGAATACGCGCTATAGGCCAGGTTGCCGCGCAAGGTCACGGCCTTGGCCTGCAAAGGCCCCAGCCGGCCCGCCACCACCAGGTTCAGCTTCTGGGCGGAATAGGCCTGCTGCTCGGGATTGAACTTGACGAGCGCCTGGCCGTCGATGCTGGCGTCGGCCACCGGGGCGTCACCGATGAGCTTGCCCTTCAGGGCTACATCGAAAGCCTGATCGAAGGTCATGCGGCCGGTGTTGACGTCCAGCTTGACGATGCGCCCCATCGAGCCCGTAACCTGGTCGTAAAGGTGGATTTCACCATTTTTCAGATCCAGGCCGGCAATGTCTATTTGGAAATCCGTACTGCTGACGGCACCGACGGTGTACGCAACAGGCGCCGCCTTGGACGGTGGCTCGGCCGCGTGGGCCGCCGCCATGGGCAGGGACGGCACGGCCAGCACGGGACCCGCCGGCCCCAGCCTTGCGGAGCGCTGGATCAAATCCTGGAAATTGAAGTGTCCGTTGCCGTCGCGCCGGATCCAGGCTTTGAAGCCGGTGACGGCCACATGATCGACCACCAGGCGATTGAACATCAGAGGCCAGATCGCCACCGCGAAGCGCGCGCTGTCCACGGACGCGAACACGTCCGGACTATTCCGGTTCGAAAGCGAGACGTTCTGGACGGACAAGCCTATGCGCGGAAAAAGCGACAGTTGGATATCGCCATCGATGGCCAGCGTGCGCTGGTAGCGGTCATAGACGATTTCCTCGAGCTTGTTCTTGTACGCGTTCGGATCGAACGTGAGGAGGAAAATCGCGATGCCGACCAACGCGACGATAACCAGAACCACGAGACTTATCAGTACCCGTTTCAACCAAACTTTCATTTACGGCCTCAAAAACCACGGAAGAGCCTGCCTGCGGCTCTCGGCGATGCAATACCGCATGCTAACCCAAGTCGCTTCCTATGTTCAGGACAAAACCGGAGCCAGGTGTCTTGGGCTTACAAAACGTAAAAGGTGGCACATCCGCCGACATTTTATTACTATGCCCCAAGGTGAAACCGGGCGATGGCCCGATGGCGGCAACCCTGCTCCGCCGCGACGGTCACCCTCGTTCCCACATTCTTCATAACAACTTACACGGCGACACATATGAAATTCGATACATTGGCCATTCATGCCGGCTATCAGCCCGACCCCACCACAAAATCCGTGGCGGTGCCCATCTATCAGACCACGTCCTATGCGTTCGACAGCACGCAGCACGGCGCCGATTTGTTCGATCTGAAGGTAGCCGGCAACATCTATACCCGCATCATGAATCCGACCAATGCTGTGCTTGAAGAGCGCGTCGCCGCCCTGGAAGGCGGCATCGCGGCCCTGGCCGTCGCATCGGGCATGGCCGCCGTCACCTACGCCATCCAGGCTCTTGCGCAAGCCGGCGACAACATCGTATCGGTCGCCAAGCTGTACGGCGGCACCTACAACCTGTTCGCGCACACCTTCCCGCGCCAGGGCCTCAAAGTGAAATTTGCGCCGCACAACGACGTGGCCGCGCTGGAAGCCCTTATCGACGAAAACACCAAGGCGGTGTTCTGCGAAAGCATAGGCAACCCGGCCGGCAATGTGGTGGACATCCAGGCAATCGCGGATGCCGCCCATCGCCATGGCGTGCCGCTGATCGTAGACAATACGGTGGCCTCGCCGGCCCTGTGCCGCCCCTTCGAGCACGGCGCCGACATCGTCGTCCACGCACTGACCAAATACATGGGCGGGCACGGCACGACCATTGCCGGCGCCATCGTCGATTCCGGCAAGTTCCCCTGGGCGGAGCACAAGCAGCGTTTCCCCATGTTGAACGAGCCCGATCCTTCCTACCACGGCGTGGTCTATACCGAAGCATTCGGCCCGGCCGCCTTCATCGGCCGCTGCCGCGTCGTGCCGCTGCGCAATACCGGGGCGGCCCTGTCGCCCTTCAATGCCTTCCTGATACTGCAAGGCATAGAAACCCTGCCCCTGCGCATGCAGCGCCACACTGAAAACGCCATGAAGGTCGCACAATACCTGAAGCAGCATCCGCAAGTGTCATGGGTTCAGTATGCCGGCCTGCCCGACCATCCCGAGCATGCGCTGGCCAAGAAATACATGGGCGGCACGCCGGCCAGCATTCTGTCTTTCGGCATCAAGGGCGGTAGCGCCGCAGGCGCCAAGTTCATCGACGCGCTGGGCCTTATCTTGCGCCTGGTCAATATCGGCGACGCCAAGTCGCTGGCTTGCCACCCCGCGTCCACGACGCACCGCCAGCTAAGTCCCACCGAACTGGCATCGGCCGGCGTCGGCGAAGACATGATAAGGCTGTCGATAGGGCTGGAACACATCGACGACATTCTGGCCGATCTGGCTCAAGCCCTGGACGCCAGCCGCTAAGGCATGGCGCGCGGCTTGTTCGGCACCGGCCTTGGTGCTGAACAAGCCCGACGAAGGCCTGCCCAGGCCTACTCCTGGATCAACGCTTGCCCAGCATCCCGGCAAGCGAACCCAGAACGGAACCGCCCATATCCTGGCCGGCCTGGCCATTGGGCGTCAATTGGTCGACCAGGCTGGGCAGCATTACGCTAAGGTTGCCCAGCACGGAATCGGCGTTCTGGCCCGAACCCTGCGCCAGCTTACCGATAAGATCTTCGCCAAGCACCGGGCGCAATTGCTCCGGCGTAACGGGATCGTTGCCCTGAGTGCTTACCCACGATGCAATGACATCGCCCAGGCCTCCTTGCTGAAACCGCTCGATCAAGCCGGGCAGGCCGCCGGGATACGCCTGGACCTGTTCGATCAAAGCGGGCAGCAAGGCAGCCTGCTCGGCGGCCTGCGGGCTCTGCCCGCCCACCGCGGAAACGATAGAATCCAAAAGTCCCATGTGTCACCTCCTAAAACTAAACAGTGCTTAAAGTCTAAAGGATTTCCGCCAGACCAACTGCAAATAACTGTGATGACTTCAGGTATAGTAGTTCCCAGTAAAAAACAACCCAAGGTGTTGGTGGAGAAGATTCATGATCATAGGAATTCCCCGTGAAAGCGCGGAAGGCGAAACCCGGGTGGCCGCAACGCCCGAGACCGCCAAGAAATACATAGCGGCCGGGCACAGCGTCATCGTCCAGGCCGGCGCGGGCGAATCCGCGCATTATCCCGACGATGCTTATGTGCAGGCCGGCGCCCAATTGGTGGACGGCGCGCAGGCGCTGGGCGCCGACATCGTCCTGAAGGTGCGCTCACCCAACGCGCAAGAGCTCCCGCAAATGAAGGCGGGCGCCGTGCTCATCGGCATGCTCGACCCCTTCAACGCCGCCGGCCTGGCCGAGCTGGCTCAGGCCGGCCTGACCGCCTTCGCCCTGGAAGCCGCGCCGCGCATCACCCGCGCGCAAAGCCTGGACGTCCTGTCCTCGCAGGCCAACCTGGCCGGCTACAAGGCCGTGCTGCTGGCCGCCAACCAATACGGCCGGCTCTTTCCCATGATGATGACCGCGGCCGGCACGCTCAAGGCCGCGCGCGTCGTGATCCTGGGCGCCGGCGTGGCCGGCCTGCAAGCCATCGCCACGGCCAAGCGCCTGGGCGCCATGGTCGAAGCATCCGACGTGCGGCCCGCCGCCAAAGAACAAATCGAATCCTTGGGTGCCAAGTTCATCGACGTGCCCTTCGAAACCGACGAAGAGCGCGAAATCGCCCAAGGCGTGGGCGGCTATGCGCGGCCCATGCCCGCCTCCTGGATGGCGCGCCAGGCGGCCCTGGTGGCCGAGCGTTGCAAGCAGGCCGACATCGTCATCAGCACGGCCCTCATACCCGGGCGCCCGGCGCCCGAGCTGATCAGCGCGCAAACCGTCCAGGGCATGAAGCCCGGCTCGGTCATCGTCGACCTGGCGGTCGAGCGCGGCGGCAACTGCCCCTTGTCCGAAAAAGACAAGGTCGTCGTCAAACACGGGGTGGCCATCATCGGCTACAGCAACCTGGCGGCGCTGGTCCCGCAAGACGCCTCGGCGCTGTATGCCCGCAACATACTGGATTTCATGAAACTGGTCGGCGGCCCCGAAGGCAGCCTGGCCATCCAGGAAGAAGACGAAATCATCACTGCCTGCCTCATGTGCAAGGACGGCAAGGTATTAAGGAGCGCTTGATGGAAGCAGTCAGCCCCACCCTGATCAATTTCATAATTTTCGTGCTGGCGGTCTACGTCGGCTTCCATGTGGTCTGGAACGTAACCCCCGCGCTGCATACGCCGCTCATGGCGGTCACCAACGCCATTTCGGCCATCGTGATCGTCGGCGCCATGCTGGCCGCCGCGCTGACCGAAAGCAGCCTGGCCCGCTACATGGGCGTGTTCGCCGTGGCGCTGGCCGCCGTCAACGTCTTCGGCGGCTTCCTGGTGACCCGGCGCATGCTGGAAATGTTCAAGAAAAAAGACAAGAAAGCCAGCACGGGAGGCCGGGCATGATATCCAACGATCTGGTCACGCTGTTTTATCTGGTCGCCTCGGTGTGCTTCATCCAGGCGCTCAAAGGCCTGTCGCACCCCACCACCTCGCGGCGCGGCAATGCCTTCGGCATGGTCGGCATGGCGATTGCCGTGCTCACCACCGCCGCGCTCATCGTCAGCCTGGCCGCCGAAGGCACGGCCGGCATAGGTTTAGGCTGGGTCCTGCTGGGCCTGCTGGTAGGCGGCTCGGTCGGCACCATCATGGCCAAGCGGGTCGAAATGACCAAGATGCCCGAGCTGGTCGCCTTCATGCACAGCATGATAGGCCTGGCCGCGGTGGCCATCGCGGTGGCGGTCGTCGCCGAACCGCATGCCTTCAACATCGCCGCGGCCGGCGCGCCCATCCCCGTGGGCAACCGCCTGGAGCTGTTCATCGGCACCTTCGTGGGCGCCATCACCTTCTCCGGTTCGGTCATCGCGTTCGGCAAGCTGTCGGGCAAGTACAAGTTCCGCCTGTTCCAGGGCGCTCCGGTGTCCTTCTCCGGCCAGCACATGCTCAACCTGCTGCTGGCCCTGGCCATGGTGGCTTGCGGCCTGTGGTTCATGGCCACGCAGATGTGGCTGCCCTTCATCATCATGACCATCCTGGCCTTCGTGCTGGGCGTGCTCATCATCATCCCCATTGGCGGTGCCGACATGCCGGTGGTGGTGTCCATGCTCAACAGCTATTCGGGCTGGGCGGCGGCGGGCATCGGCTTTTCGCTGAACAACCCCATGCTCATCATCGCCGGCTCGCTGGTGGGCTCGTCGGGCGCCATCCTGTCCTACATCATGTGCAAGGCCATGAACCGGTCTTTCTTCAACGTGATCCTGGGCGGCTTCGGGGCCGAGCCCGGCGCGGCGGCGGCCGGCAGCCAAACGCAGCGCAACGTCAAGTCGGGTAGCCCGGACGACGCCGCCTTCCTCATGGGCAACGCCGAATCGGTCACCATCGTGCCCGGCTACGGCCTGGCCGTGGCGCGCGCCCAGCACGCCCTGAAGGAACTGGCCGAAAAGCTCACCGAAAAGGGTGTCACGGTCAAGTACGCCATCCACCCGGTGGCGGGCCGCATGCCGGGCCATATGAACGTGCTGCTGGCCGAGGCCGAGGTGCCCTACGACCAGGTGTTCGAAATGGACGACATCAACAGCGAGTTCGCGCAGACCGACGTGGTGCTGGTGCTGGGCGCCAACGACGTGGTCAACCCGGCGGCCAAGAACGACCCGAAGTCGCCCATCGCCGGCATGCCCATCCTCGAGGCCTACAAGGCGCGCACCGTCATCGTCAACAAGCGCTCGATGGCGGCGGGCTATGCCGGCCTGGACAACGAGCTGTTCTACATGGATAAAACCATGATGGTCTTCGGCGACGCCAAGAAAGTCATCGAAGACATGGTCAAGGCGGTGGAGTAAAAGCCGCCATGGCTCCTTCCTCCGCCCAAGCCGCCCGGCCGCCGGCCGTCTTCGACGCCGCACAAACCGCCGGGCTGCTTGATTTCCACGACATGGTCGACGCCTTGGCGCAGGCGGCGGCCGACTATGCGGCGGGCCATATCCAGGCGCCCGAGCGGCAGGTGGTCCCGTTTCCCCAAGGCGGGGTGATGCTGTCCATGCCCGCCACGGCGCAGGACATCGGCATACACAAGTTGGTCAATGTGGCGCCCGGCAACAAAACGCTGGGCCTGCCCACCATCAACGGCGTGGTGTCCGTCTATGACGGCCGCACGAGCCAGGCGCTGGCTGTGCTGGATGGCCCCACTGTAACAGCGCGGCGCACAGCGGCCGTCTCCATGCTGGGCATACGCAGCTTCATGGCCCAGGCGCCCCGCTGCGTCGCATTGCTGGGT
>JBARWC010000014.1:0-24521 GCA_049646585.1 Burkholderiaceae bacterium
TGGCGATAACGTGTCGATGAAGGTGAGCCTGATCGCCCCGATCGCCATGGAAGAAGGTCTGCGCTTCGCTATCCGCGAAGGTGGCCGTACCGTGGGCGCCGGCGTCGTCGCTTCCATCACCAAGTAAAGCTGCCAAGACGGGGGCAATATTGCCCCCTGTCTAATTCGTTCTTTAGGAATACCCATGAAAAACCAGAAAATCCGCATCCGCTTGAAAGCGTTTGACTACAAGTTGATCGATCAGTCGGCCGCCGAGATCGTCGAAACAGCCAAGCGCACCGGTGCTGTGGTCCGTGGTCCTGTACCCCTGCCCACGCGCATTCGCCGTTACGACGTGCTGCGTTCGCCGCACGTCAACAAGACTTCGCGTGACCAGTTCGAAATGCGCACTCACCAGCGCCTGATGGATATCGTCGATCCCACGGATAAAACCGTCGACGCCCTGATGCGCCTGGATCTGCCCGCCGGTGTGGACGTGGAAATCGCATTGCAGTAAGCTTGATGTGAGCACCTTGAGTGCATAACGTAAAACGCCATGCTCGAAACAGCATGGCGTTTTGCATTGTGGGGAGTGAAAACGTCCCGGCAAACCTGGTCATAAAACAGCAAGGGGCCGATTCATGCGTCGATGGCAGGGAATTCTTCGAATGGCGGCCGCGCTCGTCCTGGCGTTTGCGTTCGGCGGCACGGCGCTTGCCGCGCAGGCCGGGCCCTGCAACCAGGGACGTACGATCAGGCTGGCCGACCTGAACTGGGAAAGCGCCTCTTTCACCACCCATGTGATTGCCAGGCTGCTGAGTGCAGGCTACGGATGCCGGACCGAGGTCGTGCCAGGCACGCCCGCCGCCCTGGAGGCGGCGCTGGTGCAGGACGACGTGCAGATCATCGCTGAAATATGGTCGGGCCGCTCGGCCATCATCGAGAAGGCGCTGCGCGAAGGCAAGATAACGATAGTGGGCGATACGCTGGCTGACGGGGCGGTGCAGGGCTGGTACGTGCCCGACTACGTGGTGCATGGCGATGCCGCGCGCGGCATCAAGCCCATGGCGCCCGACCTTAAAACCTGGCGCGACTTGCCGCGCTACAAATCCTTGTTCACCGACCCTGAAGACCCCGGCAAAGGTCGCTTTCTGAATTGTCCCACCGGGTGGGTATGCGAAAAAACCAATAGCCGTCTGCTGCGCCTGCATGGCCTGGAGGGTGACTACACCAACTTCCGCGCCGGCACGGGGGCCGCGCTGGATGCCGCCATCAGCTCGGCCTACGACCAGGGCAGGCCCATACTGTTTTATTACTGGCAGCCGGCCGGCTTGATGGCCAAGTACAACTTCTACAAGATCCAGCAGGATCCCTTCAACAAGGCGTGCTGGGACAGCATCGTAAGCGGCGAGGGCAAGCTGTGCTCGTCCGATTTCCTGACGGCGCGGTTGGCGGTTGCAAGCTCGGCGCCATTCGCGCGCGACAACCCCGACATCATCGCGCTGTTCAAGAAGCTGCAGTTCGAGCCCAGTGTGCTGAACCGCATGATACTGACCATGACTGAAACCCGCAGCGGCGGGGCGGTCATGGCCGACCGCTACCTGCGTGAACACCCTGAGACCTGGCACGCATGGTTGCCGGCCGAAGTGGCGGAGCGTGTGGATGCGGCCCTGGGGATAGGGGCGGCGGCCGCCGCGTTGAAAGAAGGAGCCGCCGTCGATGCAAGCGGCGGCACGGCGGATGCGCAGGCGGGCATCTTCCCGGACTGGTCCGCCGCGGCGTTCGTGAACCGGCAGTTGATGGATGTGGTCAAGGCCTACGGCGGCGTGTTCCGTCAGGCCAGCGGTTTCATGCTGACTACCGTCTTGCTGCCCGTGGAGCGCGCCATGCAGGCCATACCGCCCTGGCTCTTCCTGGCGCTGGTGGCCCTGCTGTCATGGCATGCGACCCGCAAACCGGTGGCCACCATTTTGTACGTGGCCTGCCTGTATGCGATCGGGGCGGTGGGCTTATGGGACAAGCTCATACAAACGTTCTCGCTGGTGCTGGTGTCCACCGCCGTCTCCATCGTGATAGGCGTGCCGCTGGGCATCCTGGCCGCCCGCAGCGGCCTGCTGCGCCGCGTCTTCACGCCGGTTCTTGACGTCATGCAAACGCTGCCCAGCTTCGTGTACCTGATCCCGGTGCTGATGCTGTTCGGCCTGGGCAAGGTGCCGGCCTTGTTCGCCACCATCATCTACGCTGTGCCGCCCCTGATTCGCCTGACGACGCTGGGCCTGCGCCAGGTGGATCACAACGTCATGGAGGCGGCGCAAGCCTTCGGCGTTACGCGCTGGCAGATGCTGACTCGGGTAACGCTGCCGCTGGCGCGACCCAGCATCATGGCCGGCATCAACCAGACCACCATGATGTCTCTGGCCATGGTGGTGGTGGCATCCATGATAGGCGCCCGAGGCCTGGGCGAGGACGTGCTGGCGGGCATCCAGACGCTGGACGTGGGCCGCGGGCTGCAAGCCGGGGTGGCCATCGTCATACTGGCCATCGTCATCGACCGCATCACCCAGGCCTATGGCAAGCCCAGGCGCTTGCGCGGCAGGCCGCAAACACGGAAGCAGCCATGAACCCGGCAACGAAAATCGAGATACGCGACGTATACAAGGTGTTCGGCGCCAAGCAGGACCAGGCCCTGCAGCTGCTCAGACAAGGTGCCGACAAGACCGCCGTGCAGGCCGAAACCGGCTGCAATGTCGGCCTGGCGGGGGTAAGCGCGGCCATTCCCCAGGGCCGCATATCGTGCATCATGGGCTTGTCAGGATCAGGGAAATCCACCTTGGTGCGGCATCTGAACCGTCTGATAGACCCATCGGCGGGCGAGATCCTGATCGACGGCAACAACATTCTTACGCTGAGCATGCCGCAGCTGCGCGAACTACGGCGCCATGCGGTCAGCATGGTGTTCCAGAGCTTCGGCCTGCTGCCGCACTTGAATGTCATCGACAACATCGCTTTCGGGCTGAGCGTGCGCGGAGAGCCCCGGGTCCAGGCCCGGAAGACGGCCCTGAAATGGCTGGAGCGGGTGGGTTTGTCGGAATACGAAAAAAGCTATCCCGACCAGCTGTCGGGCGGCATGCAGCAGCGGGTGGGCCTGGCCAGGGCCCTGGCCATCGACGCCGAGGTCCTGCTCATGGATGAAGCTTTCTCCGCGCTGGACCCCCTGATCCGCTACGACATGCAGGATCAATTGCTGGCCCTGCAGCAGCGCCTGCAAAAAACCATCGTCTTCATCACCCACGACATCGATGAGGCGCTGCGCCTGGGTCAGCACATCGTGATCCTGCGCGACGGCAAGGTGGAGCAGGTGGGAACGCCCGATGACATCCGCAACCACCCGGCCAACGAGTACGTCGAGCGATTCGTGGTCCGGCGCGAATAAGCCGCGGCATCCCAGGTTGCGGAAATCGGGTGTGTGTCGCTTTTTCGGCAAAATCGCCGCGACATCAGTGGCTTGGACAGCCACGACTTGCTAGATAGGGCTTTACCATGTTAAAGTGCAAGGCTAAACCCAAAAAAGTTTTGGTTTTTAAGAATTCATGTGCGCGACGATGCCGAGACAACGCGGCATTCCAAGCGCACGGTAATTAGCCCCGACCAATCGCAGTCGGGAATGGAGAAAACGATGTCGAACTCGACACCTACGCCTGCCGCCTATCGGCTGGGGCTTGTGGGGCGCAAGGTCGGCATGACCCGTATTTTCACCGAGGAAGGCGAGTCCATCCCGGTGACAGTACTGGACGTGTCGAACAACCGCGTTACCCAAGTCAAGTCGCCAGAAATCGATGGTTACGCGGCTGTGCAAGTAGCCTACGGCACCCGTCGCGCAACCCGCGTGACCAAGCCGCAAGCTGGGCATTACGCAAAGGCCGGCGCCGAAGCCGGTAGCATCCTCAAAGAATTCCGTCTCGACCCCGCCAAAGCCGCCGAATTTTCGGCCGGTTCGGTTGTGGCCGTGGAAAGCGTATTCGAAGCGGGACAAAAAGTTGACGTCACGGGCACCACGATCGGTAAAGGCTTTGCCGGCACCATCAAGCGCCACCACTTCGGCTCGCAGCGTGCTTCGCACGGTAACTCGCGTTCGCACCGCGTTCCGGGTTCCATCGGCCAGGCGCAAGACCCGGGCCGTATCTTCCCCGGCAAGAAAATGTCGGGCCATCTGGGCGACGTCACTCGTACCGTTCAAAACCTCGACATCGTGCGTGTCGACGCCGAACGCGGCTTGTTGCTGGTCAAGGGCGCTGTCCCCGGCCACAAGAATGCCGACGTTGTCGTGCGTCCCGCCATCAAGATGTCGGCCAAGAAAGGAGCCTAATAATGGAACTCAAGCTCCTGAATGACCAGGGTCAATCCGCTTCCACCGTTGCCGCTCCCGACACGATTTTCGGTCGTGACTTCAACGAAGCGCTGGTGCACCAGATCGTCGTCGCGTTTCAGGCCAATGCCCGCAGCGGCAACCGCGCTCAAAAGGGTCGCGACACCGTCAAGCACAGCACCAAGAAGCCGTGGCGCCAAAAAGGCACCGGTCGCGCCCGTTCGGGTATGACTTCCTCGCCCATCTGGCGTGGAGGCGGCCGTGCGTTCCCGAATTCTCCCGAAGAGAATTTCTCGCACAAGGTCAACAAGAAAATGTATCGCGCCGGTATCCGTGCGATCCTTTCCCAGTTGGCTCGCGAAGACCGCATCGCCGTGGTCGACACTTTTGCGCTCGAAGCTCCCAAGACCAAGCTGGCAGCCGACAAGCTGAAAAGCATGGGCCTGGAGTCGGTCCTCATCATTACCGATGTGCTCGACGAAAACGTTTATCTCGCTACGCGCAACCTGCCGCACGTTGCCGTGGTTGAACCGCGCTACGCCGACCCGCTGTCGCTGATCCACTACAAGAAAGTGCTGATCACCAAGCCGGCTATCGCTCAACTCGAGGAGATGTTGGGATGAACGCCGAACGCTTAATGCAAGTCATCCTGGCTCCTATCGTGACTGAAAAAGCCACGTTTGTTGCCGAAAAAAATCAGCAAATCGCTTTCCGCGTCGTTGCCGACGCCACCAAGCCTGAAATCAAAGCCGCTGTCGAACTCCTTTTCAAGGTTGAAGTCGAGTCCGTGCAGGTTTTGAACACCAAGGGCAAGGAAAAGCGTTTTGGCCGTTTCATGGGTCGCCGCCGTAACGAGCGCAAGGCATACGTCTCGCTCAAGGACGGTCAGGAACTCGACTTTACGGAGGTGAAGTAAATGGCACTCGTAAAAGTCAAGCCGACTTCGGCCGGTCGCCGCAGCATGATCAAGGTCGTCAGCCCTGATCTGCACAAAGGCGAGCCGTTCGCAGCTCTGCTCGAAAAGAAGAAGCGTGGCTCTGGCCGTAACAACAATGGCCATGTCACCGTTCGCCACCGTGGCGGCGGCCACAAGCAGCACTACCGTATTGTCGACTTCCGTCGCAACAAAGACGGTATTCCTGCCAAGGTCGAGCGCCTTGAGTACGACCCCAACCGTACCGCGCACATCGCTTTGTTGTGCTACGCGGACGGCGAGCGTCGCTACATCATCGCTCCGCGCGGCCTGGAAGTCGGCGCAACCCTGTTGTCGGGTGTGGATGCTCCCATCCGCTCGGGCAACACGCTGCCCATCCGCAACATACCTGTCGGTTCCACCATCCACTGCATCGAAATGCTTCCGGGCAAGGGTGCACAGATGGCTCGCTCCGCCGGTGCATCGGCCGTCCTGATGGCTCGCGAAGGTACATACGCTCAGGTGCGCTTGCGCTCCGGTGAAGTCCGCCGCGTCCACATCGACTGCCGCGCCACCATAGGCGAAGTCGGAAACGAAGAAAACAGCTTGCGTCAAATCGGCAAAGCCGGTGCCATGCGCTGGCGCGGTATCCGTCCTACGGTGCGTGGCGTTGCCATGAACCCGGTCGATCACCCGCACGGTGGTGGTGAAGGTCGCACTGGTGAAGGTCGCGAACCGGTCAGCCCGTGGGGCACGCCGGCCAAGGGCTTCCGGACCCGTCGTAACAAGCGCACGGACAATATGATTGTCTCGCGTCGCAAGCGCAAGTAAGGGGCGAACAACATGTCACGTTCGATCAAAAAAGGCCCATTCGTCGATGCGCATCTGATCAAAAAGGTCGATGCGGCCGTCGAAGGCAAAGAGAAAAAGCCGATCAAAACCTGGTCGCGCCGTTCCACCATCCTGCCCGAGTTCATTGGGCTGACGATTGCTGTGCACAATGGCCGCCAGCACGTTCCCGTTTACATCAACGAGAACATGGTTGGCCACAAGCTCGGCGAGTTCGCGCTGACCCGTACGTTCAAGGGCCACGCTGCGGACAAGAAGTCCAAGAGGTAAGTGATGGAAACTACTGCAATCATTCGTGGAGTCCATATCTCGGCCCAGAAAACTCGTCTCGTCGCGGATCTGATCCGCGGCAAGTCGGTTGCTCAGGCGCTGAATATCCTGACGTTCACACCCAAGAAGGCCGCGGGCATCCTCAAGAAAGCACTTGAGTCCGCGATCGCCAACGCCGAGCACAACGACGGCGCCGATATCGACGAGCTCAAGGTCACCACGATCTACGTGGACAAGGGCCAATCGATGAAGCGTTTCTCCGCACGTGCAAAAGGCCGCGGTAACCGTATCGAGAAGCAGACTTGCCACATCGTGGTCAAAGTCGGAGCTTAAGGAGTCACAATGGGACAGAAAATTCACCCGATTGGGTTCCGCCTCGCGGTTAATCGCAACTGGAGTTCGCGTTGGTACGCCGACGACAAGAACTTCGGCGGCATGCTGGCCGAAGATATCCGCGTTCGCGAGTACCTGAAGAAGAAGCTTAAAAGCGCTTCCGTTGGTCGCGTCGTCATCGAGCGTCCCGCCAAGAACGCCCGCATCACGGTTTACTCGGCTCGTCCGGGCGTCGTGATCGGCAAGCGCGGCGAAGACATCGAAAGCCTCAAGGCCGACCTGCAGCGCTTGATGGGCGTGCCCGTGCACGTCAATATCGAAGAAATCCGCAAGCCCGAAACCGATGCCCAGCTGATCGCCGATTCCATCGCGCAACAGCTTGAAAAACGCATCATGTTCCGCCGCGCCATGAAACGCGCCATGCAGAACGCCATGCGTCTGGGTGCCCAAGGCATCAAGATCATGAGCTCGGGCCGCTTGAACGGTATTGAAATCGCCCGCACCGAATGGTATCGCGAAGGCCGTGTGCCCCTGCACACCCTGCGCGCCAATATCGACTACGGTACTTCCGAGGCGCAAACGACCTACGGCATTATCGGTATCAAAGTCTGGGTCTACAAGGGCGACATGCTGCCTAACGGCGAAATGCCCCCCGAGACCGCGGCTCCCCGCGATGAAGAGCGTCGTCCGCGCCGTGCCCCTCGTGGCGAGCGCCCTGACGGTCGCCGTCCTGGCGGTGGTGGACGTGGTCGCGGCCCTCGTAAAGACGCTGCGCCAGCATCGGCTGCGCCCGCGCCTGAAGGAGAATAAACATGCTGCAACCGTCACGCAGGAAATACCGCAAAGAGCAAAAAGGCCGCAATACCGGCCTGGCTACTCGCGGTGCACAAGTATCGTTTGGCGAGTTCGGTTTGAAGGCCACGGGTCGTGGCCGCCTGACCGCACGCCAGATCGAAGCTGCTCGTCGTGCGATCAACCGCCACATCAAACGTGGCGGCCGTATCTGGATCCGTATCTTCCCCGACAAGCCGATTTCGCAGAAGCCTGCTGAAGTCCGTATGGGTAACGGTAAGGGCAATCCTGAATACTGGGTCGCAGAAATTCAACCCGGCAAGGTGCTTTATGAAATGGAAGGTGTAAGCGAAGAGCTTGCACGTGAAGCTTTCCGCCTGGCCGCCGCTAAGCTGCCCATTGCCACGACCTTCGTGTCGCGCCACATCGGAGCTTAAGGAGACCTTATGAAAGCCAGCGAACTCCGTTCCAAGGACGCCACCGAGCTCAGCAAAGAGCTCGAGAGCCTGCTGAAGGCACAATTCAACCTGCGCATGCAGCGTGCCACCCAGCAGCTTTCCAATACCAGCCAGATCGGTAAAGTCCGTCGCGATATCGCGCGTGTCCGCACCGTCATGACTGAGAACGCAGGAAAGTAAAATGAGCGAAACTCAAAACACCCAGCCCGCAAAGCGCCAGCGTACCCTCGTTGGCCAGGTTGTGAGCAACAAGATGGACAAGACTGTCGTGGTTCGCGTTGAGCGCCGCGTCAAGCACCCCGTCTTTGGCAAGATCATCGTACGCTCCAACAAGTACAAGGCGCATGATGAGACCAACCAGTACAACGAAGGCGATACGGTTGAAATCGCGGAAGGTCGTCCGATCTCCCGTGACAAATCGTGGACCGTTGTGCGTTTGCTCGAAGCCGCACGCATCATCTAAGGCCTTTGGGCCCAAGGCGGCTTGCCGCTAAGGTCCTCAGACACTTCGATAAGCAGCAAAAAGGCCCTGGAATCAAATCCAGGGCCTTTTTGCATTTGCTTCAGGCAGCCTCTTTTCGCAACTCGCGTCGCAGTATCTTGCCCACGTTGCTGCGCGGCAGGTCCTTGCGGAACTCCACATACTTGGGCACTTTGTACCCCGTCAGTTTGCTTCGGCAATGCTTGATCAGCTCTTCTTCGGTCAAGCGATCGTTCTTGCGTATCACGAACAGCTTGACCACCTCGCCGGAGTGTTCGTCGGGTACGCCGACCGCGGCCACTTCCCGGACATCGGGGTGTTCCATGGCGACGGCCTCGACTTCGTTGGGATAGACGTTGAAGCCCGACACCAGGATCATGTCTTTCTTGCGGTCCATGATGAAGACATAGCCTTGCGGGTTCACGTAGCCGATATCGCCGGTTTGCAAGAAGCCGTCGGGAAAGAAGGTGGCGCGGGTTTCTTCCGGCCGGTTCCAGTAGCCGGGTGTGACCTGTGGGCCGCGCACGCAGATCTCGCCCATTTCCCCCTGGGGCAGATCGTGCCCGTCGCTGTCCCGGATGGCTATCTCGGTGGAGGGCACAGGCAGGCCGATGGAGCCGTCGAAGTCGCGTTTGTCCAGCGGGTTGATGGTTACGGCCGGCGAGGTTTCGGTAAGCCCATAGGCTTGGGCCAAGGGCTTGCCGGTGACCTTGAGCCAGCGCTGGGCGATGACTTCCTGGACCGCCATGCCTCCCCCCAGGGTAAGTCGTAGGGAAGAAAAATCCAGCTTGGGGAAATCAGCGTGATTGAGCAGGGCATTGAATAGCGTGTTGACGCCGGTAAGCGCGGTAAACCTGTGGCGCCCCAGGCTTTTGACGAGGCCGGAAATGTCGCGCGGATCGACGATAAGCAGATTGGCGGCGCCCAGTTTCAGGAAAGTCAGGCAGTTGGCCGTAAGGGCGAAGATATGGTACAGCGGCAAGGCGGTGACGATGCACTGCTCGCCCTGCGCCAGGTAGGGTGTGACCCAGGCATGGGCCTGGCACACATTGGACACCATATTGCCGTGGGTCAGCATGGCTCCCTTGGCAACGCCGGTGGTGCCGCCGGTGTACTGCAGCAGGGCGAGATCCTTGTGCGTGAGTTCGGGCCGCGCATACGCCGCTTGCTTGCCCAAGGACAGCGCCTGGCCCAGGCGCAGAGTGCCGGGCAGGCGGTAGGCGGGCACCTTTTTCTTGACGTAGCGCACGACCAGGTCGGTCAGTGCGCCGCGGACCGGCCCCAGCATCTCGCCCAGCGACGTGACCACAATGCGCTTGATCCTGGTCCTGGGCAGGACCTGTTCCAGGGTGTGCGCGAAATTCTCGGCGATCACGATGGTTTCCGCGCCTGAATCCTGCAACTGATGTTCGAGCTCCGTTGCGGTGTACAGCGGGTTGGTGTTGACCGCGACCGCCCCGGCTCGCAGCACGCCGAACAGGCATATCGGGTATTGCAGCAGATTGGGCATCATGAGCGCCACGCGTCCGCCTTTCTCGACACCGGCCGATTGCAGCCATGCCGCAAAATGCCGCGAGCGTTCTTCCAGCTGCGCGTATGTCATGCCGGCGCCCATGCTGAGGTAGGCGGTCTTGTCCGCATGCGCGGCGCAGCTTTCCTCGAACAGGGCCGCCAGCGAATCGTAGCGAGCCGCCTCGCCGGTGATGTCGGCCGGGATGCCCGAGGGGTAGTGTGCCAGCCAGATGGCTTCCATAGAACGATCCCTTTACCTGATGCGTTTGTCGACTATAGCCCCAACAAGGCTTTCTTGAGCGACTGCTGCACGGGCTGTTCGCCCAGCCAGACTTGCAGCAGAGCCGTCATGAAGCCGGGGCTTTCAACGGCGCCCAGCCTGCTGTCGTTGAAAAAGACGGTCAAGTGGCGGCCATTGAAGTTCAGGACTATGGTATCACCGGCCGTGCATCGTTCCATGGTGCCAAGGATGTCGGCCAGCTGCCTGATGGGTTCTTGCAGCGCGGCCAGTTCCCGTTCGCCCATGCTGTCCCTCAGGCTGTCCTTGAAACTATCCGCCAGGGAGGCGCCGTCGGTTTCGCGCAGGGGCATCAGGCGCAGGCTGCGCGGTTCGCTGCTGTGGACGATGGTGGAGGCGTCCAGGCCCTTCATGGTGGTGTACAGGGCCGCGACGTATCGGTCGAAAAGCAGCCATTGGCGCACGCCCGCGCCGTTCAGAATAAGTAAGTGCGATTCGACGGAAACCTGGTCGGGCACCTGTACGCCGCCCACTTGCCTGGCGCCTGCGGGGGCTGAGCCTAGCAAGCCGGCAAACGAGGCGCCGAAAAGAAGGGCGATGAAGCAGGACCTGCATTTCATGTTGGCTCTCCGGGCGGGAAGCTGGGTTCCTGGTACTTCTGGCGGGGTTTGCGGGCAATGTACACCAGGCGGGCCGTTCCGGCGCAAAAAAACCGCCGCAACCGAAAACCCGACTGCGGCGGCTGTCATGCGGGGAAACTGGCCTAGACGTGAGTGACGAACTTGGTGACCAGATAACCATCGAAGGTTTCCGCACCGCCTTCGCTGCCGATGCCGCTGTCCTTCACGCCGCCAAAGGGGGTCTCGGGCAGGGCGCTGCCGAAATGGTTGATGTTGACCATGCCGGCCTCGATGCCGTTGGACACCTTGGTGGCTGTCTGTAGGGAATTCGTGAAGACGTAGGACGACAGGCCGAAAGGCAAGGAATTGGCCCGACGGATGACGTCATCGGTGTCCGAGAAGCGGGCGATCGGCGCGATGGGGCCGAAGGGCTCCTCGGTCATGAGCATGGAGTTCTCGGGCAGGTCGGTGACCACGGTGGGCGCGAAGAAGTGACCGGTGCGATCCAGGCGCTCGCCGCCCAGCACGACCTTGCCGCCCAGTTCCAGGGCGTTCTCGACGAACTTGGTCATGGTGGGCACGCGGCGGGCATGCGCCAGGGGGCCCATTTGCGTGTCGGGCTCCAGGCCGTCGCCGACCTTGACGGTCTTGAGCGTATTGACGAAGGCTTCCAGGAACTGGTCGTAGGCCTTTTCATGGATGTAGAAGCGGGTGGGCGAGACGCAGACCTGGCCGGCGTTGCGCACCTTGAAGCGGGCCAGTTGCTTGGCGGCACGGCCGATGTCGGCATCGTCGAACACCAGGACGGGGGAATGGCCGCCCAGTTCCATGGTGACGCGCTTCATGTGGGCGCCGGCCAGCGAGGCCAGGTGCTTGCCCACAGGCACGGAGCCGGTGAAGGAAACCTTGCGCACGATAGGCGAGCGGATCAGGTGGTCGGATACCTCGCTGGGCACGCCCCACACGATATTGAGCACGCCGGGGGGCAGGCCGGCCTCGTGGAACATGCGGGCGATGGCCATGACGGCGCTGGGCGAGTCTTCCGGGCCTTTCAGGATGATGGTGCAGCCGGCCCCTATGGCGGCGCAAACCTTGCGGATAGCCTGGTTGTAGGGGAAGTTCCAGGGCGTGAAGGCCGCGCAGACGCCTATGGGCTCGCGCAGCACGAATTGCCGGACGTCGGGGCTGCGCGGGGCGATGACGCGGCCGTAGATGCGGCGGCATTCCTCGGCGTGCCAGTCGGCGTGGTCGGCGCAGGCCATGACTTCACCGACGGACTCGGCCAGGGGCTTGCCTTGGTCCAGGGTCATGTTGCGGCCGATTTCCTGGGCGCGGTCGCGCGAAAGCTGGCCCACCTTGCGCAGGATCTCGGAACGCTGCATGGGCGAGCTGTGGCGCCAGGACTCGAAGGCCCGGGCCGCCGCAGCCAGGGCGCGATCCAGGTCGGCGGTGCTTGCGTGGGGCAGGTGGCCCAGGACTTCAAGGGTGGCCGGATTACTGACCTCTTCGGTCTTGCGGCCTTCGCCGTCCAGGAATTCGCCGTCTATATATAATGCCAACGTCTCGTACATATGCTGATCGCTTCCTTGCTGTTTTGATGGAAGGGGTGGGCCGCAAGCACCGCTCGTCGCCGGCTACCCCTGAGGCCAAAACACGACGACACCAAGGAATAAGCCGCGAGACTGCTTGCAAGACCGGAAAAAATAGAATACCATAATGGACTTGCTGGCAGAAGCTTTTGAAGTTTTAGCCGCAAAGTAGACGCAAGACCTTGCTACCTGGAAGGATGGCCGCGCCCAAATACGAGCGCTGCCGGGTTTTTCAGGGCGAAGTTTTTTAGCACGATTTCAACCCAGGGTTCACGGGTGCCAAGTGTGCGGTCAGCCTAGCAATCTATAGCAGGCGGGCGGCGGCGCTTAGTGTCTTTGAGCCTGACGGGACCAAAACTGGCTGTATGGCATCGCCGATAAACGGTGGGCAGTGCAGTTAAGTTGGAACAGGAAAAATCATGATCCAAATGCAGACCACGCTAGACGTGGCCGATAACACTGGCGCACGCTCCATCATGTGCATCAAGGTGTTAGGCGGCTCGAAGCGCCGCTATGCCGCAATCGGTGACATTATCAAGGTTAGTGTCAAAGATGCAGCCCCCCGCGGTCGCGTCAAGAAAGGCGAGATTTACAACGCAGTAGTGGTTCGTACCGCTAAGGGCGTTCGCCGTAAAGACGGCTCGCTGATCAAGTTCGGCGGCAATGCCGCTGTGTTGCTCAACGCCAAACTGGAGCCCATCGGCACCCGTATCTTCGGACCTGTCACGCGCGAGCTGCGTACAGAAAAGTTCATGAAGATCGTGTCCCTGGCCCCGGAAGTGCTGTAAGGAGCCAAGCATGGAAAAAATCCGTAAAGGCGACGAGGTCATCGTATTGACCGGTCGCGATAAAAAGCGCCGCGGCACCGTTTTGCAGCGTGTCGACGCCGACCACGTCCTGGTCGAAGGCATCAACGTCGTCAAGAAGCACGTCAAGGCCAACCCCATGGCGGGTTCGCAAGGCGGCATCATCGACAAGACCATGCCCATCCACATTTCCAATGTGGCCATTTACAACCCCGAGTCCGGCAAGGCCGATCGCGTTGGTGTGAAAGTGGTTGATGGCAGCAAGGTCCGTGTATACCGTTCCAGCGGCGCAGTCGTTGGCGCCAAGGCTTAAGGGGCGAAGAACATGGCTCGTTTACAAGAGTTTTACCGCAGCAAGGTCGTGGCCGACCTGCAAGCCAAGTTTGGCTACAAAAGCGTCATGGAAGTGCCGCGCATCACCAAGATCACCCTGAACATGGGTGTGTCCGAAGCGGTTGCCGACAAGAAGGTCATCGAGCACGCCGTCTCCGACCTGACCAAGATCGCCGGCCAGAAGCCTGTCGTCACCAAGACGCGCAAGGCCATCGCGGGTTTCAAGATTCGCGAAGACTACCCCATCGGCTGCATGGTCACCCTGCGTGGCCGCCGCATGTACGAATTCCTGGACCGCCTGGTCGCCGTGGCTCTGCCGCGCGTTCGCGACTTCCGTGGTATTTCGGGTCGTGCATTCGATGGACGTGGCAACTACAACATCGGGGTGAAAGAGCAAATCATTTTCCCTGAAATCGAATACGACAAAATCGACGCCGTCCGTGGTATGAACATCAGCATCACCACGACTGCCAAGACCGACGACGAAGCCAAGGCGCTGCTTACCGCCTTCAGCTTCCCGTTTCGCAATTAAGGGGCGATGACGTGGCTAAACTTTCACTCATCAATCGCGATATCAAACGCGCCAAGCTGGCAGAAAAATTTGCGCCCAAGCGCGCAGCACTGAAGGCCATCATCGACGATCAATCCAAGACCGACGAAGAACGCTACCAGGCTCGCTTGCAACTGCAACAACTGCCGCGCAATGCAAACCCGACCCGTCAACGCAACCGTTGCGTCGTTACCGGTCGTCCGCGCGGCGTTTTCAGCAAGTTCGGCTTAACTCGTCACAAACTGCGCGAAATGGCGCTGCGCGGCGAAGTGCCGGGCATGACCAAAGCCAGCTGGTAGGAGAAATACACATGAGCATGAGCGATCCCATCGCCGACATGTTGACCCGTGTGCGCAATGCGCAGCAAGTCAATAAAACGTCGGTCAGCATGCCCTCCTCTAAGCTTAAGGCAGCCATCGCTGCCGTGCTGAAAGACGAAGGCTATATCGACAACTTCCAGGTCGCTGGCGACAAAGCCAAGCCTGTCCTGGAAATCACCCTGAAATACTACGCTGGCCGTCCGGTCATCGAGCGTATCGACCGCGTTTCGCGTCCCGGGCTGCGCATCTACAAGGGCAGCAAGACCATTCCCCAAGTCATGAATGGTTTGGGCGTGGCCATCGTGTCGACGCCGCGCGGCGTAATGACCGATCGCAAGGCTCGCGCCACCGGCGTGGGCGGCGAAGTGTTGTGCTACGTGGCATAAGGAGAATCACATGTCACGTATCGCTAAATACCCAGTCCCGGTACCCAAGGGCGTCGAAGCCACGATCAGCGCAGGCCAGATCGTCGTCAAGGGTCCTTTGGGCACACTTACACAAGACTTGACCGGCGACGTCGTCGTTCGTCAAGAAGATGGTCAACTGACATTTGCTGTTGCCAACGACTCCCGCCAGGCCAAGGCCATGTCGGGTACAGTGCGCGCATTGGTTGCCAATATGGTAACGGGCGTCAGCAAAGGCTTCGAGCGTCGTCTGAACCTGGTCGGCGTGGGTTTCCGCGCTCAGGTGCAGGGTGATGCCCTGAAGTTGCAGCTTGGTTTTTCCCATGACATCGTTCACAGCATGCCTGCCGGCATCAAGGTCGAGTGCCCCACTCAGACCGAGATAGTCGTCAAGGGCGCCAACAAGCAGGTCGTTGGCCAGGTGGCTGCTGAAATCCGTGCTTACCGCGAACCCGAACCCTACAAGGGCAAAGGTGTGCGCTATGCCGATGAACGCGTCATCATCAAAGAAACCAAGAAGAAATAAGCGCGCAGGCAAGGACGAATTATGGACAAGAAAATCTCCCGTTTGCGTCGTGCTGTTGCGACCCGCCGGAAAATCAGCGAGCTGCGAGTACATCGCCTCTCTATTTACCGCTCGAATCTGCACATCTACGCGAACATCATTTCGCCGGAAGGCGATCGTGTGCTCGTCAGCGCTTCGACGCTCGAGCCGGAAGTGCGCAAGGACCTGGCCAGCCAGAAGGTCAGCGGTGGCAACGCCGCCGCCGCCAGCCTGGTCGGCAAGCGCGTCGCCGAAAAAGCAAAAGCCGCCGGCATCGAGCTGGTCGCCTTTGATCGTTCGGGCTTCCGTTACCATGGCCGCGTGAAAGCGCTGGCCGACGCCGCGCGTGAAGCCGGCTTGAAATTCTAAGCAAGGAATTGTCAAATGGCTAAAGCACAAGGCAAGCATCCCGCCGAAAAAGAAAACGACGACGGCTTGCGTGAAAAAATGATCGCGGTCAATCGCGTCAGCAAAGTGGTCAAGGGTGGTCGCACCATGAGCTTTGCTGCCTTGACCGTGGTTGGTGATGGCGATGGCCGCATCGGCATGGGCAAAGGTAAGGCTCGTGAAGTACCCGTCGCTGTACAAAAAGCAATGGAACAGGCACGCCGCGGCCTGGTCAAGGTCGCCCTGAAGAACGGCACCTTGCACCACACCGTCGTGGGCAAGCACGGCGCCTCGACCGTCCTCATTTCGCCGGCGGCGGAAGGTACCGGCGTAATCGCCGGCGGCCCGATGCGCGCCATCTTCGAAGTGATGGGCGTGCGTAACGTGGTTGCCAAGAGCCTGGGCTCCAGCAATCCGTACAACATGGTCCGCGCAACGCTCAACGGCTTGCGTGCCTGCTCGACTCCCGCCGAAGTGGCTGCCAAGCGCGGCAAGTCGGTGGAAGAAATTCTGGGGTAAGTCATGGCACAGAAGCAAATCAAAGTTACTCTCGTGCGCTCTGTTATCGGCACCAAAGCCTCCCATCGCGCCACCGTGCGTGGTCTGGGCCTTGGCCGCATCAACAGCAGCCGTGTGTTGATCGATACGCCCGAGGTGCGTGGGATGATCCGCAAGGTGGATTACCTCGTTACCGTCTCGGAAGCCTGAAAGGAATCGGGATGTCAGAAACTCAACTTAATACGCTAAAGCCGGCCGAAGGCGCCAAGCACGCCAAGCGTCGCGTAGGCCGCGGCATTGGCTCGGGCCTGGGTAAAACCGCCGGCCGTGGCCACAAAGGCCAGAAGTCCCGTACCGGTGGCTTCCACAAGGTCGGTTTCGAAGGCGGTCAAATGCCTTTGCAACGTCGCTTGCCCAAGCGCGGCTTCACGCCCCTGGGTCAGCACCTGTTCGCCGAAGTCCGCCTGTCCGACCTTCAGCGCCTGCCCGTCGACGAAGTCGATGTGCAAGTCCTGAAGCAAGCCGGCATCGTGGGCCAGGCCGTGCGCTACGCCAAGGTCATCAAGTCCGGCGAATTGTCGCGCAAGGTCGCCCTGAAAGGCATCGCTGCAACCGCTGGCGCCCGCGCCGCGATCGAAGCGGCCGGCGGCTCGCTGGCTTAAGGGGTAACGGTGGCTAAAGCTCAGGCACAGAGTAAATCGGGTTCCCGATACGGCGATCTCAAGCGCCGCATCGTGTTCCTGGTGCTCGCCCTGGTGGTCTATCGATTGGGTACGCACATACCCGTGCCGGGAATCAACCCCGACGCGCTGTCCGAGATGTTCAACCAGAACCAGGGCGGTATCCTGGGCCTGTTCAACATGTTTTCGGGCGGTGCGCTGGAGCGGTTCTCCGTCTTCGCGCTGGGTATCATGCCGTACATCTCCGCGTCCATCATCATGCAGTTGATGGCGGTCGTGGTGCCCACCCTTGAGGCAATCAAGAAGGAAGGCGAATCGGGCCGGCGCAAGATCACCCAGTACACCCGCTACGGCACGGTGTTCCTGGCTTTGATACAGGCGGTCGGTATTTCGGTCGCTCTTGAATCGCAACCCGGACTGGTCATCGACCCGGGCATGATGTTCCGCTTCACCACGGTCGTCACGCTGGTCACCGGCACCATGTTCATCATGTGGCTGGGCGAGCAGATCACCGAGCGAGGCATGGGCAACGGCATTTCCATACTGATCTTCGCCGGTATCGTGGCGGGCCTGCCCAGTGCATTGGCCGGGCTGCTCGACCTCGTGCGTACCGATGCCATGTCGGTGCTGTCGGCCCTGTTCATACTGGTGCTGGTGGTGGCTGTTACCTACTTCGTCGTCTTCGTCGAACGTGGCCAGCGCCGGATCACGGTGAACTACGCCAAGCGCCAGGTGGGCAACAAGATCTATGGCGGCCAAAGCTCGCATTTGCCGCTGAAGCTGAACATGTCGGGTGTGATTCCCCCCATTTTCGCTTCGTCCATCATCTTGCTGCCGGCAACGGTGACCAGCTGGTTCTCCAGCAACCCCAACATGCGCTGGCTGGGAGACCTGGCCGCCGTGCTGTCGCCGGGCCAGCCGCTGTACATTACGCTGTATTCCGCTTCAATCATCTTCTTTTGCTTTTTCTATACGGCCCTGGTGTTCAACAGCCGCGAAACAGCAGACAACCTGAAGAAAAGCGGCGCTTTTGTTCCGGGTATCCGTCCCGGCGAGCAAACCTCTCGCTATGTCGACAAGATACTCATGCGTTTGACGCTGGCCGGTGCCATCTACGTCACCTTGGTGTGCTTGTTGCCCGAGCTGATGCAGGCCCGCTGGAATGTGCCGTTTTACTTCGGTGGAACCTCTCTACTAATTATCGTGGTGGTGACCATGGATTTCATGGCGCAGGCGCAAGCCTACATGATGTCTCACCAATACGACTCGCTGCTCAAGAAGGCCAACTTCAAGGGCGCGGGACTGCCAATGCGGTAAACAGAGAATGGCAAAAGACGACGTCATACAAATGCAAGGAGAGGTTCTCGAGAACCTTCCCAACGCAACTTTTCGCGTCAAGCTGGAAAATGGCCACGTAGTTCTGGGCCACATCTCGGGCAAGATGCGTATGCATTACATCCGGATTCTGCCGGGTGACAAGGTCACAGTGGAGCTCACGCCCTATGACCTGTCTCGCGCCAGAATTGTTTTCCGCTCTAAATAAGCGGCCGGTCACAGGAAACTAGGAGTCAACCATGAAGGTAATGGCATCGGTAAAGCGGATCTGCCGCAACTGTAAGATCATTAAACGTCACGGCGTGGTGCGCGTCATCTGCACCGACCCACGTCATAAGCAGCGTCAAGGCTAATCGGCCGAAACGCAACGGATTTAACAAGGAACAGTCATGGCCCGTATTGCTGGCATCAACATTCCGCCGCATCAACACGCCGAAATCGGACTTACCGCTATTTTTGGTATTGGTCGTACCCGCGCTCGCAAGATTTGCGAAGCTTCGGGCATCGAGCTTTCCAAGAAAGTGAAAGATCTGACCGACGCCGAGCTCGAGCGCATCCGCGAACACGTTGGTGTGTTCACGGTGGAAGGCGATTTGCGTCGCGAAGTACAACTGTCGATCAAGCGCTTGATCGATCTGGGAACCTACCGGGGCATGCGCCACAAGCGTGGCCTGCCCGTACGCGGTCAACGCACCCGTACCAACGCCCGCACCCGTAAAGGGCCGCGTCGCGCTGCTGCTTCCCTGAAGAAATAATCGAGGAATAGAAGATGGCGAAAGCTTCCAACAGCGGCGCATCTCGCGTACGCAAGAAAGTCAAGAAGAGCGTATCGGACGGCATCGCGCACGTTCATGCGTCCTTCAACAACACGATCATCACCATTACCGACCGTCAGGGCAATGCCTTGTCCTGGGCGACGTCCGGTGGTGCCGGTTTCAAGGGCTCACGCAAGTCCACTCCGTTCGCAGCCCAGGTTGCAGCCGAGTCGGCCGGGCGCGCAGCGTTGGAATACGGTATCAAGACGCTTGAAGTCCGCATCAAGGGCCCCGGCCCCGGCCGCGAGTCTTCGGTACGCGCTCTGAATGCGCTGGGCATCAAAATCTCCAGCATTTCAGACATCACGCCGGTGCCGCATAACGGCTGCCGTCCGCCCAAGCGCCGTCGCATCTAAGGGGAAGCATCTTGGCACGTTATATTGGACCTAAATGCAAGCTCTCGCGTCGCGAGGGTACCGATTTGTTCTTGAAGAGCGCCCGCCGCTCGCTTGACTCGAAGTGCAAGCTTGAGTCCAAGCCTGGTCAGCACGGCCGCACCTCGGGTGCCCGCACGTCCGACTTCGGCCTGCAGCTGCGCGAGAAGCAGAAACTCAAGCGCATGTACGGCGTTCTGGAAAAGCAATTCCGCAAATACTTCGTTGAAGCTGAGCGTCGCCGTGGCAACACTGGCGAGACCCTGATTCAATTGCTGGAATCGCGTCTGGACAACGTCGTGTATCGCATGGGCTTCGGTTCCACGCGCGCTGAAGCACGCCAGTTGGTCAACCACCGCGCCATCGAGCTGAACGGCCACACCGCCGACATCGCTTCCATGCTGGTCAAGGCAGGCGACGTGATCTCGATCCGTGAAAAGGCCAAGGCGCAGTCGCGTATCCGCGAATCGCTCGACCTGGCTACCGGCCAAGGCCTGCCCCAGTGGGTGGAAGTCGACGCCAGCAAGCTGTCCGGCGTCTTCAAGCAAGCCCCCGACCGCGCTGATGTCGCTCGCGACGTCAACGAGTCGATGGTCGTCGAATTGTATTCGCGCTAATCGCTGTCCGCAGTATTGCCGTAACATCGCATCAGCCCACTTTTTCGGCATTGGCCGACAAGTGGGCTTTGCGATGCAAGCGCCGGTTCGCCGGCTTATCCGTCAGCCTTATCGGTGTAACGAGCCGAGGGTATTGAAAAGGAACATCCATGTCGTCACAAGGTTTTCTGAAACCCCGTTCTATCGAAGTCGAGCCCATCAGCAAGAATCACGCCAAAGTCGTGATGGAGCCTTTTGAGCGCGGCTACGGCCACACGCTGGGTAACGCCCTGCGCCGCATCCTGCTGTCGTCCATGACGGGCTATGCGCCCACCGAAGTCCAGATGACCGGTGTGGTTCACGAATACTCCACCATTGCCGGTGTGCGCGAAGACGTCGTCGACATCCTGCTGAACCTGAAGGGCGTTGTGTTCAAGCTGCACAACCGCGAAGAAGTTACCCTGGTGCTGCGCAAGCAAGGCGCCGGCATCGTGTTGGCCAGCGATATCGAATTGCCGCACGACGTCGAGATCATCAACCCCGATCACGTCATTGCCACGCTGACCGAAGCCGGCAAGCTGGAAATGCAAATCAAGGTCGAGCAAGGCCGCGGCTATGTGCCCGGCAACGTGCGCGCCCTGTCCGACGACCGCACCCACACCATCGGCCGTATCGTGCTGGACGCATCGTACAGCCCCGTGCGTCGCGTCAGCTATGCGGTTGAAAGCGCTCGCGTGGAACAGCGTACCGACCTGGACAAGCTGGTGCTGGACATCCAGACCAACGGCGTGATCTCGCCCGAAGAGGCTGTGCGCCAATCGGCTCGCATCCTGATGGATCAGATTTCGGTGTTCGCCGCCCTGGAAGGCGCCGGCGATTCCTACGACAATACCCCGTCGCGCGGCGCACCGCAGATCGATCCGGTCTTGCTGCGTCCGGTCGACGACCTGGAACTGACCGTCCGTTCGGCCAATTGCCTGAAGGCCGAAAACATCTACTACATCGGCGACCTGATCCAGCGCACCGAAAACGAACTGCTCAAGACGCCTAACCTGGGCCGCAAGTCGCTTAATGAAATCAAGGAAGTGCTGGCTGCGCGCGGCCTGACCTTGGGCATGAAGCTGGAAAACTGGCCTCCCCTGGGCCTCGAGCGTCCTTAAGCAGAGCAATAAGCCGGCTTGCTCAGGCAAGCCGGTGGCAGTAAACGAGGCTTTATAAATATGGTAAAGTCTTGCCCTTTCCCGGCCCGCAGCCCAGCTGATAGAAGAGCCGGATAACCGGCGGAATATTCCGCCAGCCAACTAGATTCAAAGGAAATCATCATGCGTCACCGTAGTGGATTGCGTAAACTGAATCGCACCAGCAGTCACCGTCTTGCCATGTTCCGCAACATGGCTGTTTCGCTGCTTACGCACGAAGCCATCAAGACCACCTTGCCCAAGGCCAAGGAACTGCGTCGCGTCGTCGAGCCCCTGATCACCCTGGGCAAAGAACCCACCCTGGCCAACAAGCGCCTGGCCTTCGCCCGCCTGCGCGATCGTGATGCGGTCGTCAAGCTGTTCGCCGAAATCGGCCCGCGCTACAAAGAGCGCAATGGCGGCTATACGCGCGTCCTGAAGATGGGTTTCCGTCAAGGCGACAACGCCCCCATGGCATTCATGGAATTGGTCGACCGCCCCGAAGTCGAAGAAACCGAAGCCGAATAAAGGCTGGGCGGTACATAAAAAAACGGGCCTTGCGGCCCGTTTTTTTATGGATGCTATCCACGCACGGTAAAATCCTTGATCGACAACGACTTATCAGGTTGATATCCGTGAGCACCCCCATGCCGCCCGAGGCTCGGCCATCGGATCGCCAGGCCGATGCGGCCTCCGCGGCCGCCCCCGCACTGCCGGGCTTTGCGGCGCACGACGCCGTCGTGATACTGAGCAACGCACCCGATATGCTGCTGGCCAAGCGCATTGCCCATGTGTTGGTGGAAGACGGCCTGGCCGCCTGCGTGAACCTTGGAGCGCCCGGCTTGTCCATGTATATGTGGGAGGGTGAACTGCAGGGCTCAGAAGAGATCCCCATCACCATCAAGACGACCGGATCCGGCGCCCAGGCCGCGATGGAGCGCTTGATGGCACTGCACCCCTACGAGGTCCCGGAAGTCCTGGTGCTGCCGGTTCTAGGAGGCTCCGCCGGCTATCTGGATTGGCTGCGGACGCAAGTACAGGTTCAAAGGAAATAGTATGCGGTATGGGGCGCTGGCCGACAGCATGACACGAGCACAAGCCGGCACCATGCCGCTTGAACAGGGGCGGGGCGCCCGTAGCCTGTTTGCCCTGGCATTGGCCGTGCTGGCCGCTATGCTGATGGCGGCCCTGATGCTGCGAGCCGGGCCGGCACAGGCCCAGGAAGATTTCCTCGATCCCGACGCCGCCTTCGTGCTGTCCGCCGCGACGACGTCACCGGATGCGCTGGACGTCCATTTCAAGATTGCCCCCAAGTACTATATGTACCGTGAGCGTTTCGAGTTCGCCGCGACACCGGACGCGGCGGCGTCCGCACTGGGCCAGCCCGTTTATCCCGCCGGCATCGTCAAGTACGACCCGACTTTTGAAAAAGACCTGGAGGTCTACCACCAGCAGGTCACGGTGCGCGTGCCTCTTAAAGCCGGCTATGCACAGTCCTTTACCCTGAACGTGACCAGCCAGGGTTGCGCCGATGCGGGGCTGTGCTATCCGCCCATGACCAAGGAAATCAAGCTGGTGCCCGTGGCCGGCGGCTACCAGGCGCAAGGGGCGCATGTGGTGGCCAGCGTGCCCGCCCCGCTTTCGCAGGCGGAGCTTGGGGTCGGGACGGCCGGCGCAGCTGGAGCGGACCTGGGCAGCGCATTGCAAATGGGCGATACCGGCTTCGCGGCCTACCTGGCCGGCGCTGGCTGGGTCGAAATCGTTTTGCTGTGCCTGCTGCTGGGATTGCTGCTGTCCTTTACGCCATGCGTGCTGCCCATGGTGCCCATATTGCTCGCCATACTGGCCGGCAATGCGGGCGAGAAAAAGCAGCTATCACGCTGGCGCGGCCTGTCTCTGGCGGCCATGTTCGTGCTGGGCATGTCCATCGTCTACACGGCGTTGGGCGTGGCGGCGGGGCTGGTCGGCGCCAGCCTGGCGAATTGGCTGCAAACCCCCTGGGTGCTGACGCTGTTTGCCGTTCTGCTGGCACTGCTGGCGCTGGCGATGTTCGATGTGTTCACCCTGCAAACGCCCACCGCCATGCAATCGGCTCTGAATCAGCGGCTGTCGCGCCTGCCCGGGGGCCGCTATGGCGCGGTTTTCGTGATGGGCATGGTGTCGGCACTGATTGTGGGGCCCTGCGTGGCGGCGCCCTTGGCCGGCGTCTTGCTGTTCATTTCGCAAACCGGCGATCTGGTGCTGGGCGGCACGGCCTTGTTTGCCATGGCCTGGGGAGAAGGGCTGTTGCTGCTGGCGGTCGGGGCGACATCCGGCCTTCTGCTGCCCAAGGCGGGGCCCTGGATGAACGGCGTGAAGCATTTCTTCGGCATCCTGTTGCTGGCCACGGCCTGGTGGATGGTGAATTCGATACTGCCGGGTTGGCTGAACATGCTGGGCTGGGCTTTGCTGGCTTTGTGGGGCGGGGCGCTGCTGGGGGCCTTCAAGGCGCTGTCGGGCGAGGCCGGTGCAGGGCATTTGCTTGGCAAGGCGCTGGGCTTGCTGCTGGCTTTGTGGGCGGCGGTGCTGGTCGTAGGCATGGCGGCGGGCGGGCGCGAGGTGCTGCGGCCTTTGGCGCCGTTTGTCTCTGTCGCCGGGCCGTCCGTGGGGGCTTCTTCGGCGTTGGGTATGGATGAGGTCAAGCAGCGGTTTACAAAGGTGCGTTCGGTGCAGGAGCTGGATAATCTGTTGGCTAATACCGACCGGCCGGTGATGCTGGATTTTTATGCGGATTGGTGTGTGTCGTGCATAGAGATGGAAAAATTCACGTTCAGTGATCCGGGGGTTGCTGGGCGGATGTCGAAGTTGTTGCTGGTGCAGGCGGATGTGACGAAGAATACGGACGATGACCGGGCTTTGCTGAAGCGCTTCAATCTGTTCGGGCCGCCGGGGATTATTTTCTTTGATGCCCAAGGTCGGCAGTTGGCGGATGCGCGGGTAATCGGCTTCAAGAATGCCGGGGATTTCGGGGCCGTTCTGGATAAGGTTTTGGTGGGGCGCTGACGCGCCCCTGGCTATTCAAGCGTGCTTCGTTCTTGGCCGTCTGTGGATGTTTCTATTGACGCCTGCGGGGTGGCTGGGGTCGGGCTCTGCTCCTCGTGACCGGTTCGGCGCCTGCGCGCCGAACATCGCATCGGGGAGTGTCAGTTTTTTTGTGTTCAGGCAGTTGGTGTTAATCATTGGTCTGCCTATTCTTCATCCTGCTCAGTGTCTTTGATGCGATGAGCATGCGTGAATCGATCCTCGTACAGGATAGCAAACT
>JBARWC010000015.1:0-40786 GCA_049646585.1 Burkholderiaceae bacterium
GAATAACCGTCGCCAACCCGCATTGCGGAAGGCGGGCCGCGAATAGCCCGCGATTGCTACTTGGCCAGCGCCACGCTTGGCAGCCATGTGACAATGGATGGCACCAGCATGACCAATATAAGGGTGAATACCAGCACCCCCACAAACGGCCACACCGCGCGGACGCCTTCGGAGAACGGGATCTTGGCGATGCTGGTGGTGACGAATAGCAGGATAGCCACAGGCGGGGTCAAGCCGCCGATCTGCGTGATCATGACCATCAGTATGCCCAGGTGCAGCGGATCGATGTTGAAGGCGTTGCCGATGTACACGATGGTGGGAACCATGACCACCACGACCGCCAGGCCGTCCAGCATCATGGTAAGTATCAGCATGATGATGATGAGCAGCAATAGCATCAGCAAGCCATTGCTGGTGACCCCGCGCAAGACCTCCAGCACGACCTCGTTGAAGTTCAGGTAGCTGAGCAGCCAACCCAGCACACCGGCCATGCCTATCACGCCCGCCACCATGGCGGTGGTGACCGCCGCATCGATCAGCACGGCCGGCAGATCGCGCCAGCGCAGTTGGCGATACCACAGCTTGCTTACCGCCAGGCTGTACACGCAAGCCACCACGCCTGCTTCGGTGGCCGTGAAAACGCCGCCGAGTATCCCGCCCATGATGATGACGGGGGCCAGCAGGGCTGGCCAGACCCTGACCGTGGCCTGGGCGATTTGACGCAGGCTGGCCCGGGGCAAGGTGTGGCGCAGTTCAGGGTAAGCCGGCAAGTAGGACATGCCGTAGATCAGCGCCATCAGCAGCACGGCAATGATAATGCCCGGTATTACTCCGGCCACAAACAAGCCGCCTATGGACACCCCTGTGATCGACCCGTAGATGATCATGGTCATGCTGGGCGGAATGATGGGGCCGACCGTGGCCGCCGCGGCAACGATGGAAGCCGCATACCCTGGCCGGTATCCCGCTTCTTTCATGGGCGGGATGGTGACGGAACCCACGGCTGCGGCCTCGGCCGTTGAGGAGCCCGAGATATTGGCCATGGCCACGCAGGAAAGAATGGACGTGTGGCCCAGACTGCCGCGTATGTGGCCGACCACCTTCTGCGAGAACTCGATCAGGCCCGCGCTCATGCCGCCGCTGGTCATGATGGCGCCGGCCAGTATGAAGTAGGGAAGCGCCAGCAAGCTGAAGGAGTCGAGCATGGCGAAGGCTTTCTGTGGCATCAGCGCAAGAACGAGGTCGGGAATGGACATGATGCCCACCATGCTGACCGACGCGATCGCCAGAAGAATGGGCACGCCCAGGAAGACCAGGGCCAGGATGCCGACGAATATCAGGCTAAGGATCATGCTACGTTTCCTTCGGCAGTCTTTGAAACCAGGCGATGCACGACGCATGCAATCAAATAGATGCCGCCGACCAGCATGCCGCAATACACCCATGACATGCTAAGCCCCATGCCCGGGCTTTCCTGGAACTGCGTGACCTGCATGATGCGCCAGGTCAGCATGGTCAGCGCCACGCCCAGGCCTATCCACAAGATGTCCACAATAAATTCCAGCGCCCGCTGCAGCCCCTTCGGGAACAGGCCGACCAGCGAATCCACACGCAGGTGGGCGCTGCGGTTGTAGGCCACCGGGATGGCGATGAACACCAGCCAGATGAAGGCGTACTTCTGGAACTCTTCGCTCCAGCTTAGTGACACGTTGATGAAGAAGCGATTGAATACCTGCAGCGAACCGACGATGATCATGGCTGCAAAAAGAATGGTCAGCAGGGCTTCGGCAAGCCTGTTGGCATAACGCATGGCGTATTCCCCTGGCGTTGCGGTTCAAGGGCGGGCGGCCCGGCCGCCCACCCCCGGCCGGCATTGCGATTATTGAGAAGAACGAATCTGCTTGAGCAAGCTTTCCGCGCCCCGGTCTTTGGCGAACTTGTCTTGCATGGCGACAGCGCGCTGACGGAATACGGTGGTATCGATCTCTGAAATCTGCATGCCGTTGGCGCGCAGGAAGTCGAAAGCTTCTTTTTCGCGGCGCGGCGCCAGCGCCCAGTTGACGTCGCTGGCAAGCTTGGCGGCATCGGCCACCACTTTCTTGTCCTTGTCGCTTAGCTTCTTCCAATCGTTCAGAGAGCAGACCATGGCCACGGGCCCCAGGAAGTGGCGGGTCAGCGCAATGTACTTGGCGACTTCGTAGAACTTCTGGGTGACCACGATGGCAGAGCCGTGTTCGAAGCCGTCAAGCACGCCGGTCTGCATGGATGTGTAGACCTCGCCGAAGGACATGGGGGTTGCGTTCGCACCCATGGCATTCAGCGCCTCGATGTAGACCGGGCTTTGGATGGTGCGTATCTTCAGGCCTTTCAGGTCGTCGGGCGTTTTGACTTCTTTCTTGGACGTGACGACGTTGCGCGCCCCGTAGTTGGTCATCCAGGCGACGACCTTGAAGCCGGCCCCTTCCAGGTCTTTGGCCAAGGCTTCGCCCACCGGACCATTGAGCGTGGCATTCATGTGGTCGTAGTCTTTCCACACGAAAGGCAGGTCGATGACGCCCAGGCGCTTGGAGAAATTGTTCAGGATGGCCGTGCCGGTGACGGCGCAGGAAGCCCCGCCGCCCAGCTGCATGGCTTCGTACACGGCCCGCTCTTCGCCCAGCGCGTTGGCAGGGTAGATTTTGGTCGATACGGTATCGGAATGTTCGTTGACGTAGTTGCTGAACACCCAGGCCGCCATATGCAGCTCGGACGACGGCACGCCGGGTGCCGAGTGGGAAATCTTGAGTTCACGCTTGTTTTGAGCCGAGACCGGCAAAGCCAGCGCCAAGGCAAGCGCGCCCAACACCGAAGCCATTCCGGCGCGCCGGCTGAATTTACGTATGGACTGATTCATACTATCTCCTTGTGTATCGTTATAGTAAATCGGTTTATCGAAAACTAACATGGATACAACTCGCATTGCAATAGCTGTATGTGTATGAATCTCTTGAAATAAGTTAGTGTTTTCCCTTAGCTTGCTAGACACTGATACTATCGATATAGTAAAACGATATAGTTGAATAATCGGAGATAACAAGAGTGACGACCATCCAGGATGTAGCTCGTCTGGCGCACGTCTCGGTCAGCTCGGTATCGAACGCGCTGAACGGAAAGGCCGACCGGATGCGGCCCGATACCTATGCGCGCATCCAGGATGCCATCCGCAAGCTGGGCTATCGTCCAAGCCAGGCCGCCCGCCAGTTGAAAACGGGGCGCATACCCATACTGGGCTTGCTCGTCCCCACCACGGCCAACCCCTTCTTCGGCCAACTTGCCATGGCCATGGAAAATCATGCGCAGCAGCAGCACGGCTACCGGGTGCTCCTGTGCAATACGCACCGCGACAAACAGCAAGAAGCGGCCATGTTCGACGACCTGATCGCCTTCGGCGTGGGCGCGGTCATCGTGGTGTCTTCCCTTAGCGACGAACAGCACATCGAAGCCGCCATCGCCCGCGGACTGGCCGTCATCAGTTTCGACTTGGCGGTGGACCCCAACATCGACGCCCAGCACGACTACGTGCTGCCCGACAACGTCATGGCAGGCACGCTTGCCGCGCGCCATCTTATCGAGCAGGGCCACAAGCGCCTGGCCTTCGCCATGCCCAAGGGGCTGACATTCAGCCGACGCCAGAAAATCGAAGGCTTCATGGCGGCCATCGATCAGGCCGGCCCCGGCGTGACAGGCCGGGTCATAGAAGGCAAGTCGGCAACTCGATTCGGCGATACCGAGCTTGCCGGCCTGGGCTACGATCTGTCCTCCAGCATTGCCGCGCTGGATCCGCGCCCGACAGGCGTCGTCACCGTCAACGACATGATGGCCGTGGGCCTGATGGCCGGCATACGTGAAAAAGGCCTGTCCATCCCCCAGGACATCTCCATAGTCGGCATGGACGACCTGACCTTGTCGGCCTATACATGGCCCCCATTGACCTCGGTTTGCATGCCCGCCACGGAAATGAGCCGCGTCATGGTCGATCGGGCCGTGCAGCGCATCCGGGAACCTAACCTTAAAGCCGAGCAGTTCTACTTTACGCCCACACTGACCATACGCCAGTCCGTGGCCGCTCCACCGCCGTCCGGCAAGAAAGCCAAACCACGGATACCGAAATCGTGATGCCCACCATCTACCTGAACCATGGCACCAAGGCGCATGACCTGTACTTCGGCGATGCGGCGCTAGCGCGCCTGCAGACGCTGGGCACGGTCCTGCGCAACCCCAGAGACAGCGAGCCTAGCCCTGAAGAGCTGGCCGAAGCCGCGCAAGATGCCGACATCATCGTTGCATTCCGCATTCCCGCCATTCCGGCACATGTGCTGGACAGCCTGCCCCGCTTGGCCGCCGTGTGCCGGGTTGCGGTCGACGTGCGCAACATAGACCTGGCCGCAGCCAGCCGTAACGGCATCCTCGTCACCCAGGCCACCCCCGGCTTCGGCCCATCCGTGGCGGAATGGATAATCGGCGCCATGCTCGGGCTGGCACGCGGCATATGCGATTACAACGCGTCCTACCATCAGGGCGGCCAGCCGGTCGCGGCAATGGGGCGCGAACTGGGGCACAGCACGCTTGGCATCATCGGCTACGGCACCATAGGCCAGCATCTAAGCCGCCTGGCGCTCGCCTTCGGCATGAAGGTGCTGGTGCATGACCCCTACGCATCCGTACAGAACGACGCCATTGCGCAACTGAATCTGGACGCCCTGCTCAATCGATCCGACTTCGTCGCCTGCCTGGCGCCCGCCACCCCAGAAACCCAAGGTCTCATGGGAAAGAGCGAATTCCAGGCCATGAGGCGCAGCGCCTTCTTCATCAATGCCTCGCGCGGAGAACTGGTGGACGAAGCCGCGCTGCTGCATGCGCTGAACACCGGAATAATCGCCGGCGCCGCGCTGGATGTGGGCATGGCCGCCGATCAACGCCCCAGCCCTGCGCTTGCCACCCACCCACGCGTCATCGCCACGCCCCACATCGGCGGCCTTACGCCTCCCGCCGCGACTCACCAGGCCATGGACGCCGTGCGCCAGGTCGAGGCAATACTGGCCGGGCGCATGCCGCGCGGCGCCCTGAACGGCGCCGACGCCTGGCGCACCCAAAGGCTGTGCCAGCGCCTGGAGCATGACAAGGAAAACAACAATGTCGCCTGACACGACTCCGCCGCCGGCTTGCGACTGCCATATCCATATCTACGACCTGAAGCGTCACCCCTTGCCGCAAGCCCACGCCTTCGGTCCGCCGGACGCTCCTTGGACGGCACACCAGGCCTTGCAGCGCGACCTGGGCCTGGAGCGTTGCGTCATCGTGCAGCCCATGGGCTACGGCCTGGACAACCGCTGCACGCTGGAAACCCTTGCTGCGGCAAACGGATCGGCGCGCGCCATCATCGCGCTGCAACCCGGCGCCGATGCCGCCACGCTGCGCAGCCTGGACGAACAAGGCGTCAGGGGCGTGCGCTTCATGATGGTGCCCGGCGGCGGCAGCCTGGTCACCTGGGAAATGCTGCCCCAAGTGGCGCATGAAATCGCCGGGCTGGGCTGGAACATCAACCTTCAACTGGACGGGCGCGAAATACATCGGTACGCCGGCCTGCTTGCCAACCTGCCATGCCCGGTCGTCATCGACCACAATGGCAAGTTCCTTGAACCCGTAACCACCGACGACGCAAGCTACCTGCGCCTGTGCGGCCTGATGGATACGGGCAGATTCTGGGTGAAGCTGTCCGCGCCCTACGAAACCTCGCGGGTGGGGCCTCCCAGCTATGAGGACGTTAGCGCCATAGCCCGCGACCTGGCCCGCCGCTACCCGGAGCGCTGCCTATGGGCCAGCAACTGGCCGCATCCGGGGCAGTTGCAACGCCCCGACAACGCCGGGCTGCTGGCCTTGCTGGACGACTGGGCGCCCTCTGCGACGGTCAAGGAAAGGATACTGCGCTGGAATCCGCAAGAGCTTTATGGTTTTTAATGTGGGCTCGGCAGCGTAGGCCGGTCGGAAACACAGCCGAGAATACTTCGCCCATATGCGCCGCGCATCTCTTCCGCATTAATCGGGATCGATCGGCTTGCCGTAGACAAGCTCCGACACCTGGGCGGCAATCGGCATCAAAGCATCCGCCAGCGTAGGAAACACCGCCGCGGCATACTGATGGCGAAACATGGTTGCGCTGCATACGTATTCCACCATGTCGTCCGTACCGGATGAAACCGGAACGGCCAGCGCCGCCACCGACCGGTTCATATACCCGTCATCCACGCCCCACCCTATGCGTTTGGCCTTCCGGGCTTGCGCGATGAATTGTGCATAGGTCAGCGACCTGTCCCAACGCAATTCGTTGAAAATCGCCTCGCGCGTTGCATCGTCCAGCCCTCCTTGCAAAGCCATCACCCGCCCCATGCCGCCCATGAGCACCGGCAAGCGCTGACCTATGGGCATTTGCACATTGACGGCCGTTTGGCAGCTGGCAACAGCAACGAGCTCCATGCGCGTCAAGGATAGACGCTGCCAGATCGTTGCCGTGACCTTCCAGCGATCGGCATATTCCTGCAAGCGCGGCATGACGGCGCGCATGTCCAGCGTCCGCGTAGCGGTTTGATGCGCCAGATTCACGAAATTCCCGCCCAGGACGTAACGCTTGCCAGGGCCGATAAGGTCCGCAGCCGCCACCCACCCAACGGCAAGCAAGGTTTGAATCAGGTTGAAGCAAGTGCTTGGGTTGAGGCCCAGTTCGCGGGCGGCATCCGCGGAGGTCCAGGGAGCGCGGCGATTGGCGGCAAAAGTCATGATCCGAGTAGCCTGAAACGCCGCGCCCACCACCTTTCCGGCCGCCAAATCCAGGGACTCAGGCTCGCGAACCGCACTCCTTGCCCCCGCGAATAGCTCAGTTTTATTCATATTAATTCTCTATAGAGAATTTTATTATCTCATATAAGAATATGGCTTGACAACAAACTTTGTTTGGTTCGACACTTTGCCGATCAGAAGCGGTGCGATGCGATCGTTCCGACAAAACACTTGGAGGCAGGCAATGGGCAAGCTGCACGGCGTCCGCATCATCGACATGAGCCGGGTGTTGGCTGGTCCTCTGGCCGGACAGATGCTGGCCGACCTTGGAGCCGAAGTCATAAAGATCGAACAGCCCAAAACAGGGGACGAGGCTCGCCGATACGGCCCGCCCTTCCTGGGCGATGAGGGCGAGGGCGGAACGTCGTTCTTCCTTGCTGCGAACCGCAACAAGCGCTCCGTGGCTGTGGACTTCTCCAAACCCGAGGGTTGCCGCATCGTGCAGCAATTGATAAGCCAATCGGATGCGGTGATTGAGAATTTTCGTGTCGGCACGCTGGCGCGCTATGGCCTAGACTACAACACCTTGTCGGCACGGCAGCCCGGCCTCGTTTATTGCTCATTGACGGGTTTCGGCCAGTCCGGCCCCTATGCCCAGCGACCGGGCTATGACGCCATATTCCAGTCCATGGGCGGTTTGATGAGCAGCATCGGCTACCCGGACGACCACCCGGCCGGCGGCCCTTTGCGCACCGGCCTTTCCATCACCGACGTGATCACGAGCTTGTACGCGGATGTGGCAATCATTGCCGCCTTGCACGCCCGCGCGAACAACGGCGGTCAAGGCGACCATATCGACCTTGCCCTTATGGACTCGACGGTGGCAGCCATGTCGCATTACGCCATGCACTACCTTATTTCGGGGCAGATGCTTCCCCGCCGGGGCAACTCGGGCAATGGCGGAGTCCCGTCCCAGGTGTTCCGATGCCGGGACGGATCCATCATGCTTACCGTGGGAAACGATGGACAGTTCCTGCGGTTCTGCCAAGCCTTGGGCAACCCCCAATGGGCCAGAGACGAGCGCTTCTCGACCGGCGTCATGCGCATTCGGAACCGCCACATCCTGATCCCCATCCTGGAAGCCCATTTTGCGGGCCGCCACACGGACGAATGCTTGCAGGCGCTGGTAGCGGCGGACATTCCCGCCGGCCCCATCAACGACATGGAACAGGTCTTTGCCGACGCGCAGACCGTATCACGCGGACTGCGTGTCCCGGTGCACGACGATGGCCGCGACCCGCTTGACGTAATTGCGAACCCCATCCGTTATGCGCACGACCCCATCGATACCTACCACAGGCCTCCCTTGCTCGGCGAGCACACCGACGAAGTGCTGAGCGGGCTGCTCGGCTACTCGGAAAGCGATCTGGATCGGCTGGGCCACGAGGGAATCATAGGCCGCCGCCAGGCATGAATAAACACATCACCACATCAATAGGCTAACTGAGGATATCCAATGACCATTCGCCTGACGGAGCAACAACAAGCGCTTGTTGAGCAAGTTAAGCGCTTTGCTCAACGCGAAGTGCTTCCCTTGGAGCAAAGCACAAGAAACGCCCCTGACTACGGCTCCAAACTATTAGCCTTACTGGGGTCCGCAGGCATGCTGGGGCTCAATATCCCCGAAAGCTACGGCGGCACGGGCCTTCCTCACCTGGATGCAGCCATGTGCATCGAAGAAATGGCACGTCATAGCCTTGATGCCGCCGGCTTCATGTCGGCCGCCAGCCTGGGGCAGGCCTACTACATCTACGCCTTCGGCACGGAAGAGCATCGCAAGCGCTACTTACCGGATATCTGCGCCGGAAAATACTCAGTTGCCATCGGAATTACCGAACCCGGGGCCGGCACCGCGTCAACCGCCCTGACGACACGCGCCGCCAAGAACGGCGAACACTTCCTTATCAACGGCCGCAAGCACTATGTATCGAATGCGCCCAATGCCGGTCTTTTCATTGTCTATTGCCGCATGAGCAGCACACCGCGAGCAAAAGGCATAGGCGCCATACTCATCGAGCGCGAAACCCCGGGATTTTCAATCGACCGGCTCAGCGAAAACATGGCCGGCCACTATCAGGCCGACCTGTTGTTCCAGGATTGCGCAGTGCCTACCAGCAATCTGCTCGCCGGTGAAGGCGGCTTTGCCGAGTTGACCAATTGCTACAACCTGGAACGCTGTGGCGGGACAGCTCTGGTTCTGGGAACGGCCATAGGCGCCTACGACCTGGCATTGGAGCACGTCGCAAACCGTGAACAATTCGGCAGAAGCCTCGCCTCCTTCCAGGCGGTGCAAATGCGGCTTGCCAACATGGCCATCCAGATCCAGGCGGCGCGGCTGATGCTGTACCACGCGCTAGACACGCAAGGCGGGTGGCCCGATGCGCAAGAATCGTCGATGCTCAAGGTGTTCGGCAACGAAGCCGCCAAAAGCGTCGCCGATGAAGCCATCCAGTTGATGGGTGGAGCAGGCTACCTCAGGGATTTGGGCGTGGAGCGCCGCTATCGATACGTACGCGGCTACTCCATCGCAGGCGGCCCCTTGGACATCCATAGAACCATGATTGCGGGCTGGCTGGTGGGCCGCCGATTCAGCCAATGGGCGGACGCCTCCGCCACGCACTGACCAGGCCGACAGCGCGATTGAATTTAAACCACAAAGGAGACAAATCGTGATGAATCTAAAACAAAGCTTCAATGCATGCGCGGCACTGGCGGCTGCCTTTATCGTGGGCAACGCCTGCGCCGCGCAGGACCTTACCAAAGTCACCATCGCCATCGGGACCAGCGTCATAGACGCCTCTCAGGCCAACAACACATCCGTGCCAATCTACACCGGCTGCTGGAAGCGGGAAGGCCTGGACGTAACCATACAACCGACCAATTCCTCTTCGGCAATGCAAGCCGTACTTTCGGGCCAGGCCCAGTTCGTGAATATGGGGCCAGGGGCGGCGATTCTTGCTCGGGCCAAAGGCGCCCCAATCAAGGCGGTATACCTGAACATGCGCCGCAACTTCCAGTTCCCGGTCGTCCTGGAGTCCAGCCCCATCAAATCCATCCAGGACTTCAAGGGCAAGACGATAGGCGTAATATCGTACGGCGCCCAGTTGGTCGAGATCATCAAGGGCATGCTTGCGGAGGCCGGCCTGGATCCCAGCAAAGATGTCACTTTCGTGGAAACCGGCGCCGGAGCACAGGCGATCGCTGCCTTGACCAGCGGCAGGGTCGACGTATGGGGCACGTGGGATTCGCAGATCGCCACTGCGGAAAACATGGGAATCAAGCTGCGCCGCTTCACCACACCTGACGCCGAGAAGCTGGTCTTTGGCGGCTCCTACTTCGTGCGAGACGACTATATAAGTAGCCATCCTCAAGTCATCGAGAAAGTATTGCGTTGCGTGGCGCAAGGCTCCGCCTTGGTCCTGGCCAACCCCGAGGGCGCCGTCAAAGCGCACTGGAAGGTGTACCCCAGCAGCAAGCCGACGAACCTGGACGACGCGGAAGCCATGAAGCAGGCGTTGCACCTGGTCAAGGTCCGCAGTGAATTCATCCGGCTCGAAGCCGGCGAACGCTGGGGCGAATTCCCACCCAAGGCCGCACAGGTCATGGTGGACTTCATGCGCAGCAACAAACGCCTGGAAGGCAAGCTGGATCCGGAAACGCTATATACCAACCAGTTCATTCCAGCCGTCAACAAGTTCGACGCCCAGTCCATTCAGCAGCAAGCGGCATCGCTGGGCAAGTAATGTTGCAGCCTACATCAGGGGGGCTTAGTCCATGCTCGATCAAACCCAAACACCGACGGCCCGCCTGAGGGCTCTGCTCGACGGCCGCAGCGCCATTGCAGCGCCCGGCTGCCATGACCCCTTGGGGGCTTTGCTTATCGCAGAGGCCGGCTTCGATGCCGTTTCGGTTTCCGGATACTCCGTCGCCGCCAGCCAGGGGAAGCCCGATATCGGCCTGATCACCGGGAGCCAGATGGCCGAGCATGCCAGGGGCATTGCCGCAGCCGTATCCCTACCGGTGGTGGCGGACGCCGACACAGGGTACGGCGGCATCAACAACATCGCCGACACGGTAAGAAACTACGAGCGCGGAGGTATTGCCGCACTGCATCTGGAAGACCAGCTCAACCCCAAGCGCTGCGGCGCCATGGCGTCAAAAGCCTTGGTTACAGACGAAGAAATGGCCCAACGCCTACGTGCGGCCATTTCCGCGCGCCGTGAAATGTTGATCATTGGGCGTACCGATGCGCTGACTATCGCAGGCCTGCCGGAAGCCATCCGGCGCTGTAAAAGCATGGCGGACAGCGGCGTGGACGCCGTCATGGTGCCCTCGCTGTCCTCTCTGGAAGACATCGAGCGTGTGGTTCAGGCATCGCCTGTTCCAGTTCTGCACACAGTGGCTGAAACCGTCCGCCCGCTCTACACCCAATCGCAACTTGAATCGACCGGCTTGGGCATGGTGTTGTATCCCATTTCGCTGATCCAGGCCATCGTTCACACGCAACGCGCAATTCTATCGGCCTTGAAGCGGGAAGGCAGCACGGCCCCCTTTGTAGACGCCATGCTACCTCTTCCGCAGCTTTCCGACTTTCTGGGGGCCGGGCGCTACGCCGAGTTCGAGTCGCAAGTACTGACGAAGGGGAGCTAGGCCATGGCAATGTCGCTGGCACAGAAAATCCTCGCACGGGCAAGCGGCAAGCCCTTCGTGGAAGAAGGCGAAATCATCTGGGCAAAACCGGACCTGATCACCATTCCCGAGGTCTCGTTTCCTGCCTATGTGAAACGATTAAGGGACATAGGCATACGCAAGTTCGCCCACCCGGAGCGCATAGTCGTAGTCATCGATCACGAAGTGCCGGCGCACAGCCAAGCCGGAGCCGAACGGAATCGTCTGACCAGAGAACTAGCGGCATCTACTCACATAGGCCACTTCTACGACGGTGAAGGCATCACCCATCCCCTGGTAGTGGAGCGTGGCCTGGTGTCGCCCGGCATGTTCGTGATCGGAGCGGACACGCACACTTCCGCAATAGGCGGGGTCGGGGCGCTTGCCATACCGTTCGGCATGGAAGTCACCATGCCGGTGGCTCGAGGCGATATCTGGATTCGCGTCCCAGGAACCGTCCGCGTGCACGTACACGGACGCCTTCAGGCCGGTGTCGGTGCGCGCGATGTCGTACTGGCAGCATTGAAACTGATTGACGAGGAAATGGCCAACTACAGGGTCATAGAATACGTAGGCGACACCATTTCCGCCTTGTCCATGCCGGAGCGCATGACCATAGCCGGCCTTAGCATAGACTGCGGCGCGGAAGGGGGGATCATTCCTGCGGACGAAGCCACCATACGGGCTTTGCGCTCAATGGGCGTAGACAAGGCAGAAATGCTGGCAGGCGACAGCGCCGCGCCCGTCCACAATGAAATACACATCGACGCCCACAAGCTTACGCCACAGGTCAGCATCCCCCCTTCGCCCACGCACGTTCGCGACGCAAGAGAACTGGAGAAAGTGCGAATCGACCACGCCTATATCGGCAGTTGCGCCTCCGGCACCTTGGCGGAGCTTCAAGCGGCCGCAAGCTTGCTGAAAGACAAGCGCATACACCCCGACGTCCAGTTGCTGATCATCCCCGCCACACGGAAGATACACGAACAAGCCATGCGGGACGGCACCTTGAATATCCTTATGCAGGCCGGCGCACAACTATCTCCATCCACTTGCGGGCCATGTTTCGGCGGCATGGCACAGCTTGGCGCTGGCGAAGTACGCATCAGCACAAGCACACGGAACGACAGAGGCAGAATGGGCAGCCCCGACGCCAACATCTACCTTGCAAGTGCGTTGACGGTGGCGGCATCAGCGCTAACCGGCCACATAACGGATGTGCGCACTCTGCTTCCTTCTCATGAATAGGCCAGGCATGAATCTAGTTTACGAAGGGCGATGCTGGAAACTGGGGTCGGATGTCTCCAGCGACGATCTGATCTCGGCGCGCCACGTATTTCAGTATGACCCTCAGGAACTGCGCAAGCATCTTCTGGAAGGCTCGCAGCCGGCTTTCGCTCAAGAGGCCAAGGCCGGAGATCTGATCGTCGCGGGCAAGAGGTTCGCCCATGGAAGTCAGCACACGCATCCATTCCTGGCCATGAAGGCAATCGGGCTCGGCCTGTTGGCGCAGCGGCTCTTGCGCCCCCCTTTTCGCCTGGCCATATATTGCGGGGTTCCCGTACTTGAACCGGACGACGAAGCCCTGGAGATGTTCAATGACGGAGACCGGATGCGCGTGAACTTCGAGACCGGCCAGATATGGAATCTAAGCAGCAACCGTCAAATCAACGTACCGCCGCTACCAGACTTTCTACTACGCATCATCCAGGCCGGCGGCGGCCTGGGCTACCTGGCCGCGCCCCCGACCAACCCCGCATCCATGGAAGCTTCGCATGACTCTTGACATAAAAGAGCAAATCGCCACGCCCGGCTCCAGGCCCACCGACCCGTTTATCCAGATCACGGGCCTGGAGAAATCGTATCGCTCGCAGGACGGCGGCAGCATTCGGGCGCTGGGACCCATAACGCTGGACGTCCGAAAGCACGAATTCCTGACGATAGTCGGCCCGTCCGGCTGCGGGAAATCCACCTTGCTCAAGCTCCTGGCCGGTCTCATAGAACGCAGCTCCGGCGACATCAGCATACGTGGCGAGGCGATCTTCGGTCCTCAGCAAGACATCGGCGTGGTGTTTCAATCGCCCGTGCTGCTGCCCTGGCGGACCGCTCTCGAAAACGTCATGCTCCCTGCCTCGGTAAACAAGCAGGATGCGTCGCGCAGCAAGGTTCGCGCACAAAGCCTGCTGTCCATGGTCGGCCTTGGCGACTTCCACGCCAAGTACCCCAATGAGCTGTCGGGCGGCATGCAACAGCGCGTGGCAATCGCCCGTGCCCTGATGCACGACCCGACCACTCTGCTGATGGACGAACCCTTCGGGGCGCTCGATGCCATGACGCGCGAAAACATGAATCTTGAGATTCGGCGCTTATGGGCCGAATCGGGAAAAACCGTGGTTTTTGTAACCCATTCGATTCCGGAGGCTGTTTTCCTGGGAACCCGGGTGCTGGTTCTTTCCAACCGCCCTGGCCAGATTGCGGAGATTGTCGATGTCGATCTGGGTGACGATCGCCCGCTGGACATCGTGTCGAGCGATGTCTTCGGCACCTACACGCGGCGCATACGTCGCCACTTCAACTCACATGGAGCTATCGAATGATAGGCGTCAATGCATCACGTCAAGGCAGCCTGCGGAAGCGCCAAACGGCGCTGGAGCCGCTGGCAAGCGAACGCGCTCGCGTATCTCGAAGCTGGCTCGAATGGGCATGCATACCGCTGCTGTTCGTCATCGTCGTTGGAAGCTGGGAAGCCGTCATAAAGCTGCTTGAAATTCCACCCTACGTGGTACCGGCGCCATCGGCCATATGGCAGTCGCTGGTACGCGGAATAAGCAGCGGACTGTTTATTTCCAATGGTTTGGTAACTCTGAGCGAAGCATTCCTGGGCTTTCTGGGTGCCTCTGTGCTGGCCATCGTCCTGGGCAGCATCATCGCACAGTCCAGATTCATGGAGCGCGTCATCTACCCCTATCTGATTGCCATCCAGACGACGCCGAAGATAGCCATAGCTCCCTTGTTCATAATCTGGTTCGGTTTCGGCATCTCTTCAAAAGTGATCATCGCCGGAATCGTCGCCTTCTTTCCCGTACTGGTGAACGTGATAGCCGGCCTGCGCTCCACCGATCCGCAGCGCATCGAGCTGATGCGCTCCCTGCGCGCCTCTCGCTGGCAGATATTCAGAATGGTGATGCTGCCCAGCGCCTTACCCATCATCTTCGCCGGGCTGCAGGTTGCCGTGATCTTCAGCCTGCTCGGCGCAATAGTCGGTGAATTCGTCGGTTCGCGGGAAGGGTTGGGAAATCTGATCATGCAAATGAACATCAACCTGGATACCGCGGGTGTCTTTGCGGTGCTGGTCTGCCTTTCAAGCATAGGCATCACTTTGCACCTGATCATGCATTGGCTGCAAAAGAAACTATTGTTCTGGGCCGACCAGAACAATATTCCAGGCGTATAGGCAAGCAAGCTGCTTCTCGGAGAATGAAAAATGACGTTTAGCGTACGTAGGCTCGGGTCCGCGCTGGGGGCGGAAATCATCGGCCTGGATATCTCCCGGCCACTGAATCAGGACATGGTCTCCACCTTGCTTGACGCCTGGTCGGAATATCAAATTCTATTGTTCCGCAATCAGTCCTTGACCCCCGCGCAACAGATTGCATTCAGCCGATATTTCGGTGAACTGGACGATCACGCCGCCATCCCAAAGTTCCGCCACGCCGAGTACCCGGAGATACTGATGGTCAACAACCGGGAAGCCGCCACCAACAAGAAGCTATCCGTTGGCCGGCAGTGGCATTCGGACCTGTCCACAACCTTGCATCCCGCCAAGGGATCGTTGCTGCATGCCATCCAGCTTCCGGAAGTTGGCGGGGACACCATGTTCTGCAATATGTACAAGGCATGGGATTCCCTGTCTCCCCTCCTGCAAGAATGGTTATCCGACAGGGACGCCATCCACGACATGACGATCGCCCGGGAAACGCAGCTACAACGCACTCCGGCCGAGCTGGCGGAGATTCTTCTGCGTAATCCTCGTGTGTATCAGCCTATCCGCCGAGTACACGAAGCAACCGGAAAAAGCGCGCTCTACGTCAGCGAAATGACAACCTCGCAAATAGACGGTTTGACCAAAGAGGAAAGCCAGCCAATACTGGAGTACTTGTATCGACGTAGCACCGTCCACGAAAACGTCTACCGACATGTCTGGCGCAAGGGCGACTCGGTATTATGGGACAACCGCTGCGTGATGCATATAGCCCTTGCCGACTACGACGACACGGAGCAGCGGACCATGCATAGGACGACGCTAAGGGGACGGCCTTCCGGACGCCTGGCACAGGCCGCCTGAAAGCAGGCATTCGACTCAACCCATTTTGAACCGGCGCTCATCGACCATGAAAATTCGTGAAATCGCCAGCGGGCTGCATTTTCCGGAAGGCCCCATCGCCCTGGACGACGGCTCCGTCTTGTTGGTCGAGATCGCCGGCGGCACGCTCACCCAAGTATCGCCAGGCGGGAAAGTCCAGCGCCTCGTCAATCTGGGAGGCGGGCCCAACGGGGCCGCGCTTGCGCCCGACGGCAGCGTCATCGTATGTAATAACGGAGGCATGCAGTTTACGACTCAAAGCGACGGTACCGTACGCCCAGGCCCCGAGCCCGCGGACTACTCTGGAGGCCGAATCGAGCGCATCGATCTTGCCACCATGCGGGTCGACCGCCTATTTGACCGAATCAATGGCGAAAGACTGAAAGGCCCCAACGACCTGGTCTTCGACAAACAAGGCGGCTTCTACTTTACCGACCTTGGCAAAATCAGGCAGCACAACCTGGACTGGGGTGGCGTCTTTTACGTACCTGGAGTGGGTGCCGAGCCGCTGGCCGTTGCCTATCCGGTCATGACAGCAAACGGCGTGGCCCTATCCCCCGACGAAAACACGCTGTATTACGCCGAGACGGAAGGTGCGCGCCTATGGGCTTTCGGCATTGAACGGCCTGGATGCGTCAGGCGCGATCCCTGGCCATCGATGCAAGGCGGCAGACTGGTGGTGGCGGCGCCGGGCGGGCACTATCAGCGCTTCGACTCCATGGCGGTGGACGTACTCGGTAACTTATACATTGGCACCTTGCTGCACGGCGGCATCACGATCCTCTCCCCGGACGGGATGATCTGCAAGCACCTGCCCTTGCCGGACCGCTATCCGACCAATATGTGCTTCGGCGGGCCGAACATGACAACGCTCTTCATTACACTGAGCAGTACCGGACGATTGATAGCCATCGACGATTGGCCCATACCCGGAATGAAACTGAACTGATGGCGGCACGGGTAAAGCTCATCCAACGGGCCTGGCGGTAGCTCGAAAAGGCATGGAGAACGTAAAAGGGGCGTTTCCAATGGAGCCGCGGCAAAATCACCGCGGCCCAATGTTCTCCACGCAGCACCTCGATCAAATCACGTAGCGGATGCCCCGCTATCGATCACTTGAATCGTACCGGTGACCCGCCTTGATTCGTCGCTAGCCAGGAAGACAGCCATGTGCGCGATATCCTCGACGCTTACCAGGCCCAGAACGTGCGATTTCACTTCAGGGCGGCCATGCCGATTGGCTTTGGAAAACTTGATGTGATCCGGATTGCTGGCTTGAAAGCGAGCCATTCTATCGGTTTGCACCGCTCCGGGGGCTATCGCATTGACCCGGATTCCTTCAGGCCCATACTCCAAGGCCAGCGAACGGGTCAAGGCATTGATCGCTCCTTTGGCGGCGGTATAGGCGTCGCAACCCAAGGTCCCAATCACCGCTACAAACGAGCTGGTATTAATGACGGAACCTCCGCGCCCTTGCTTCTGCATTGCACGCAAGCCAAAACGTGTGGCAAGAAAGGTTGTAAGCAGATCGCGATTGATGGCGTGCCAGAATTCCTCCATGGGCATTTCGGTAATGAGATTGTCGCGAGGCGTGGAGCCGCCCACATTGTTGTACAGAATATCCAGGCCACCATATGTATCGATTACCGCCTTGATCGTTGCCTCTACGGCCTTCTCGTCGGTGAAATCGCAATGCAGGTAAGTCGCCTCGCCACCCGCCTCGCGTATCGCTTGCACACACGACTGCCCCGCTTCGTCGTTTACATCGGCTACGACAACTTTCGCGCCCTCGCGAGCAAACGCCCTGGCACCCGCCGCCCCTATTCCTGCCCCGGCTCCGGTAATCAAAGCCACCTTATCTTTCAAACGCATTGTTCTTCCTTTAAGTCATTTAAAACTTGGCTGAATCGACTACTTCGGCTCAAAGCCCGTTGATTTGGCAACCTTCGAGAACCGCTCAAACTCTTCTTTTTGATATGCGGCAAAGCCTTTGGAGTCCAGGGGCAGAAGCTCAGTTCCAACACGCTCCGCATACTTCTTGGCGTCATCGCTGCCTATCACCCTGCCTATTGCCGCCTCCAGGGTCTTCACAACGCTATCGGGAGTCTCGGAACGCACATGAAACGACGTCCAAGTGTTGTACACGTATGATGGGTAGCCGCTTTCCACAACCGTCGGCACATCGGGGAATCGTGGATGACGGCGCTTGTCCGTCACAGCCAGGGCGCGAAGACGCCCGCCTTGGATCATGGCTGTGGCCCCTGCCAGGTCGACGATCGCCCAGTCAAGGTTCTTGCTGGCCACATCAGTCAATACCTGGCTTAAGCCCTTGTAATTGACGTGCGTAAACTTGAAATCCGCAACCTCGCCAAACCAGTTGGTCGCAAGATGAAAACCCGCAGAAGCAGTACCTGCATTCATATGCGGATTCTGTTTCGAAGCCTTGATCAGGTCTGCAAGCGTCTTATAGCTGGATTCACTGCTCACGACGATGGCCGTCGTATTTTTTGTCAGGCCATGCACGGGCTTGAAATCCTTGATGGGATCGTAATGCATGTCCTTGACGGCCAAAGGATTTATCACGATGGGGGAACTGCTTCCCACCAACACGGTGTAGCCATCGGCCGGAGCATTCTTTACATAGATCGAACCAATCGAACCGCTGGCGCCGCCGGGCCGATTTTCCACCACGACCGTTTGCCCCAACAAAGGCGTGAGCTTCTCGCCGAAATAACGGGCAGCGGCGTCGGAACCCCCGCCTACGGTGAATGGGACAATAAGCCTGATTGGTTTGGTTGGATAAGCATCTTCAGCCGCGATAGCGGTTCCAGCAACACATGCACAGGCCAGCAAGGCGAATGTGGCATAGCGAACTTTACGTAGCATTTCCATCTCCTGTAGTAGTTATCTCTATATAGCGGCGGCTATACCGCATAGATCTGAGCCTCGCGCCATGAGGGAAGCGAGCGCCTTTCATACGGAATATCCCACTGAACAGCATTAGTCGTATCGATAATGGTGGTGGGAAGCAGAAGGCGCTGCGGCACGCTCTCGCCTTTCAGATGCCTGATGGCGGCTTCGGTTGTAAGGCAACCAAATGCATGAGTATTGAACGAAGCCGTGGCGTATAAACGGCCCCGTCGTACCTCGGCGATCGCATCAGGCGTACCGTTGATACTGCACACAGAGGCTTTGCGGCCTTTCTCGTCAAGCGCTTGCAACACACCCATAGCCATCAAGTCGTTGGCGACGAGTATCCCGTCGATACGTGCGTGCCTGTCCAACAAGGCACGCGCAGCTGAGCGTGCCGGCGCCTGCTGGTAGTCGCCCGATACGCTTTCAAGCAGAGTCATCCCCGGATGTCGCCGCAGCGCCCGCTGAAAGCCGCGATGACGCTCCGGCGTGGTGATCGAGCCTGGGTGCCCATCCATAATCACCACATGCGCATCATCGCTCAGTGTGGCAAGCATGGCCATGCCCAGCTCGTAAGCCATTTCCTCGCTGTCGGTGCCGACGTAACTAATCCAGGAGCCTGCCGAAGCTTCGCTGACAATCAGCACCAGCGGTATGCCAGCCGCATTTATGGAGTCTATGGAATGATTGACCCCTGTGGCGTGAGCGGGCAACAACACGATGGCATCCGGCCGTTCTACAAGCGAAGCCGCTATCAGCTCATTCTGTTGTGCCACATCGTCCGGGATATCGGGCGCCAGGCAGTCTACCTTGGCGCCGTACTGCCTGGCTACGGCAAGCGCCCCGGTAATCGCGCCTTGATAGGCGGGATTCGTATTGTTCTTGGTGATAAAACGAATATGCATGGAGCTCTGTCATCCCTATCGGCGAGGCTTGCACACAGGCTTTGCCCCGGATAGCGATGAATTCTAGCCACGCATCTTCTACGTGAGAAGTACCGTTTTCCTATACACGTATATGCTCAACCTATAGTCTCGAAATTATTCAAGCAAGTCGAGCGCTTTGTTAATCCAACAACCTGACAGCCGGCCAGTCGCCAGAACTGGCCAGGGAACGGGCCATATTCTGAATTTCGGTTGCCACCAGGGACGCCGCGGGCGACAACATGGCCACAGGCGCTGTGTACAGGTAGTTGCGCCGGCTGATTCGAGTATCGGATATGGACAGCGCCCGCCACTGATTGGCGCTGTCGACTTCATGATTCAAGGCGGCAAAGGGCTTGATGGTTGCGCCCATTCCTTCGTAGACGCATCGCATCAATAGCGACAACGAATCGATTTCAACAACCACCTTTGCCAATAAGTTGCGACGTTCAAACTCGGCCGAAATGCGCCGCCGCAAGCCATGGGTGCCGGTAGGCAGGATAAGGGGCAGCTGCGCCGTCTCGGTCAAGGTCAGGCTGGTTCGGCCCTGTTCGACCAAAGGGCTGGCCTTGGGCAACAGGACGAATAGCTCTTCCTCGAGCAGCGGGGTGGCAACCAGATCAGGCGCGGCGTCCGGAGTAAACAGGATGGCCATGTCCAGCTCTCCGGCGCGCAACATCTTTGCTAAATGTCCGCTCATTCCCTCGACCACATTCAACAGGATGTTGGGATAGCGTTCGCGCAGCCTGCGCAGCAAAGGCAGACCCATGGCCATTACCGTGGTGGCCGGCAAGCCTATGGACGTCATGCCGTGCACCTCGGCCGAATCCCTGCGGGCAATGGTCAGCGCCTGGTCGACTTGCCGCAAGATGAAACGAGCCTGGTGATAAAGCGCCAGGCCGTTCTCCGTAGGCGTCACGCCTTTTGATGATCGGCTCAGCAACTGCTTGCCCACCTCTTCCTCAAGCTTGGCAACTTGCTGGCTGAGTGATGGCTGCGCGATGTACAGCCGGCGCGAGGCCTTTGCCATGCTGCCGCTTTCGACGATGACGGTAAAGTAGTGCAGCTGGCGAAGATCCATGGCAACGCTCTGATAGGAAAAACAGTGTTGGGCGAGACGCTATATCTTACGCTTATACCCCCCCACGGAAAACAGTATTTTCCCTCTCGATCGCCTCTTCCTACAATTCCCCTCGTTGCTTATCGCCGTTGAAACAGCCCCTGTCATGACCTGCTGTTTCGGGGCAACCAACACGAACAGCCTCGCCCCAAAGGTACGCAAGCCGCGATTCAAGCACAGCGCATGCGCACGCAGGCAAGCACCTGAAAAAATAGCCGCAGGGTCAATGCGCGGCACGACAATATGGGAGACATCAATCAAATGGAAATCACATTCAAAGCCAAGCTTTGCATCAGTGCGCTGACCACGACGCTGGCTTTGCTGAGCACGCCGGCGGCCGGCTCGACCGATCCCGCCAGCTACCCGAGCAAGCCCATAAGGATGGTGGTGCCTCAGCCGCCTGGTGGAATCACCGATCTCCTTGGCCGCATCACCGCCGAAGAGTTAGGCAAGAAATATGGACAACCCCTGGTTGTCGAAAATCGGGTCGGCGCCAGTGGCCACATAGGCGCGCAACAAGTCGCCAAAGGCGAGCCCGACGGATACACCATGCTTTTGGGGACGATAGGCATCCATGCCGCCTACAAAGTCTACAGCAAGCTTTCCTATGATCCCGCCAAAGATCTGCAGCCGGTCACTGTGCTGGGCGCCTCGCCCAACATCGTCGTGGTGCCAGCCAATTCACGTTTCAAAAGCTTTGAAGAAGTCCTGGCATACGAAAAAGCGCATCCCGGCCAGTTGAACTACGGCACGGCGGGCCCCGGGTCTTCCGTACACATGGTCACCGCGCTGTATGAACAGTTTTGCGGATCGAAGCTGAGCTACGTTCCCTATAAAGGCAGCGGCCCCGCATTGATCGATCTGATCGCGGGGCGCGTGGATGTCATGTTCGACAATCTTCCATCCGGCTATCCCCACGTCAAGAGCGGCAAGCTGCGCATACTGGCGATCACCAGCAAGGACCGCCACCCTTTGATTCCCGATGTTCCCACCATCGCCGAATCCGGGCTGCCGGGCTATGACGCCGGCTCGTGGTTCACGGTCGCGATGGCCAGGGATGTGCCCAAGCCCTTGATCGACAAGGTCAATGCGGACTTGCGCTCGGTCATGTCGACTCCGCAGATACGCGCCAAGCTGCTTGACCTTGGCATAACGCTGGTGGCGAATACGCCAGAGGAAGCCAGCAGCATGTTCGTCAGCGAGACCAAGAAATGGACCAAGGTGATTGAGGCCTCCAACATCAAGCTCGACTAAACACACTGGAGAATATACATGTTCAACTTCACTAAATCGCTGGCCTGCGCAGCCATGGCCGCCTTGTTCGCCGCCGGCCCCGCACAAGCAGCCTACCCGGAACGCGCTATTACCCTGGTGGTTCCCTACCCGGCCGGCGGCTCGGCCGACGTGCTGTCGCGCCTATTGGCCGATGGCCTGTCCGCGCGCTACGACAAACCGATAGTCATCGAGAACCGCGGAGGTGCGGGCGGTCATATTGGCGCGGACCACCTGCTTAATCAGCCGGCGGACGGATACACATTGATGCTGGCTACCATTTCGCACAATGGCGCCTTCTCGATGTACAAAAACCTGAAGTACAAGCCCGCCACCGACCTGGTGCCCGTCGCCTTGTTCGCCGAAGCGCCGAACGTGCTCATCGTCCCCACCAAATCTCCGTTCAAGAGCGTAGGAGACCTGCTGGCGGCGGCGCGCGCCAATCCCGGCAAGCTGAACTACGGTTCGGCCGGCGTAGGATCGGGCACCCATATGGCGGCCGAGCTGTTCAAGTACCTGGCGAAAGTCGACATCACCGCCATTCCCTTCCGGGGCGGCGCGCCGGCTCTGACGGCACTGTATGGCGGCCAGGTGGACTTGATCTTTGAAACCGGCGTAACGGCAACTCAAGCCGTAGGCTCGGGCCGCGCACGGGCGCTGGCCGTAACAGGAAAAGACAGGTCACCGACCTTTCCGGACCTGCCCACCATCGCCGAGTCGGGTGTGCCGGACTATTTCATGACCTTGTGGTACACCATTTCCGTAGCCAAAGGCGTGCCCGCCGACATACAGAAGAAGCTGAATTCCGACATCAACGAAGTAGTGAAAACACCGGCCTTCATAAGCCGCATGAAGGCGCTGGGTGTCGACCCGGTGGTCAGCACCCAGGCGGAAGCCATTGCACGCAACAAGATGGAAGCCGAGCGCTGGGGCGCCGTCATCAAAGCCGCCAAGATTCAATTGGACTAAGCAACTTACGTAGGACTCGCAGCACATGAGCAAAAATCCAGAAGCGCCTGACTGCCGGCTGCTTATCGATGGCCGATGGCACGACGGTATCGAAGTCAAACCAGTGCTGAACAAGTACACCCAGGCACCTTGCGGCGCCTTGCACCTGCCGAGCCGTGAGCAGGTGCGCGAGGCCGTCCAGGCCGCCAGACAGAGGTACCAGGCCAGCACGCTGACTCCATGGGAGCGCGGCGCGATCCTGGACCGCGCCGCCGACATCCTGGCTGGGCGCAAAGAGCAGATCGTCGCCGCTCTCATCGCGGAAGTCGGCTTTACACGCTCCGACTCGGAAGGCGAGCTGAGCCGTTGCATCCAAACCTTCCGACTGTCAGCCGAAGAAGCCCGCAAACTGACGGGCGACATGATTCCCATCGAAGGCTCGCCCGGCCAAAGCGGCCGTATCGGCTTTACCTTGCGCGTTCCCTTGGGCGTGGTATGTGCCATAACCCCATTCAATGCGCCGCTGAACACCGTCGCGCACAAAGTCGCGCCCGCTTTGGCGGCTGGCAACGCCATGGTGCTGAAGCCTTCGGCGCACACGCCCACCCCTTCGGTCATCATGGCCGAAGCCTTGCTGGAAGCGGGCCTGCCCCAAGGCCTGATTTCCGTCTTGCATGGCGACGCCGACGTTGCGCAGTGGCTGCTGGACGAGCCTGACGTCCGCTTCTATGCGTTCACCGGCAGCACCGAGGTCGGCCGCCACATCCAGCGACACGCGGGACTGCGGCGCACGCAAATGGAGCTGGGCAGCATCGCCTATACCATCGTGGCCGACGACGCCAACCTTGACAAGGCCTTGCCCAAGATCGTCAATGCCGGCTTTCGCAAGGCGGGGCAGGTCTGCACCTCGATACAAAACTTGCTGGTGCATCGCTCCATCGCCAAGGAAGTCGAAGAACGGCTGACCGTGATGGTTTCCGCGCTACGCCACGGCGACCCGGCGGACCCGAAAACCGTTGTCGGCCCGGTCATCAGCCTGGCCGCGGCGCAGCGGATCGAGAGCTGGATAGACGAAGCCGTCAAGCAAGGCGCCAGGCGTCTGACGGGTGGCCCGCGCGAAGGCGCCGTAGTGCCCCCCACCCTTCTGGCCGACGTGAATCCATCCATGCCGGTCGGCTGCAAGGAAATCTTCGGCCCCGTCATGTCCATCATCCCTTTCGATACACTGCAAGAAGCGGTACAAAAGGTGAACGGCACACCGTTCGGCCTGGCCACGGGCTTGTTCACCAACAGGCTGAACGACGCCTTGCTGGCGGCCCGCCAGCTGGAGGTGGGCGGGGTACACATCAATGAAACATCCAGCTCACGCGTGGATGCCATGCCCTACGGAGGGTCGAAAGACAGCGGCTTCGGCCGCGAAGGCCCACACTACGCCATACGCGAAATGAGCGAAGAGCGCATGGTGACTTTACTGGCTTAGGCCAATCAGGATTTGAAGGAGCAAACGGCATGTCCAAGATGAAAGGCGGCGAAGTAATCGCCGAGTACCTCGTACAAGAGAAAGTGCCTTACGTATTCGGCATTTGCGGCCACGGCAACGTGGGCATACTCGACGCGCTGCATAGCGTGCGCGACAAGATCAAGCTGGTGGCCCCGCGCCACGAACAATGCGCCGGCCACATGGCGGACGCCTACTACCGCGTCAAGCACCGCCCGGTTGCAACGCTTACGTCCACCGGACCAGGCTCGGCGAACATGGTGATGTCGCTGGCCACGGCGCTATCCGACTCGTCCACCTTTTTGGCCATCACCGCCAACGTGCCGACCTCGCAACACAACCGCGCGCCCTTCCAGGAACTGTATGCCCACAACCAGGCGGACTTTGCTTCCGTGCTGCGCCCGGTCGTCAAGCGCTCCTTCCAGCCGTCGCGGGTCGATATGCTGCCGCTGGCCCTGCGGCAAGCCATGGACACCATGGTTACCGGCCGTCCTGGCCCCGTGAATCTGGACATCCCCTACAACGTGTTCCAGGAAGAGGCGGACGTGCAGTTGCCGCCGCCCTCCCATTTGGACAAGAAGCCAAAACCCGGGGCGGCGAAAGAGGATATCGACGCAGTATTGAATCTGCTGGCCTCCGCGCGCCGGCCCGTATTTTTCATTGGGCACGGCGCCACCTTGGCCGAAGCCGGCCCGGAACTTACCGAGTTTTCACAGCGCCTGGGGATTCCTGTCATCACATCCCCCAACGGCATGGGCTGCATCCCCATGGACGACCCGCTGGCCCTGGGTTTCATAGGCCGTAACGGCGCCTACCCGGCCAACCAGGCGGGCCGATACGCCGACCTGGTGATTACGGTCGGCACTCGCTTCGACGATCGCTCATCGTCCACCTGGCATACGGGTTATTCCTGGAACTTCCCCAAGACCAAGCTGGTGCATGTGGATATCGACCCTGCCGAACTGGGCCGCAACTATCCGCCCACCTTGGGGATCATCGCTGACGCCAAGGTTTTCATGCAGCAGCTTCTGGGTCAATTGCCGTCGCACAAGGATATCCAATCCTCCAACTACGGCGAATGGCGCGACCAGGTCAATGGCTGGCACGCGGAATGGAATTCTTTCGTCCAACCTCATTTCACTGATTCCACCAGCCCCCTGCGTCCGGAGTTCGTGGTTGGCGCTGTGCAGGACATGCTGCCCGACGATGTGATTCTTTCTCTTGATTCGGGCGTGCATCACAACTGGTTCATGCAGTTCTGGAAAGCCAAGCGGGCTCAAAGCATGCTGAATAGCTGGGGCTATTCATCCATGGGTTTCGGCGTGTGCGGCATCATGGGCGCGCAACTGGCGGCGCCCGACCGCCCCTGCGTCGCGGTCGTCGGGGACGGCGGCTTCACCATGACGCCCTATGTGCTTTGCACCGCCGTGGAATACAACCTGCCGGTCGTCTGGATAGTATGGAACAACTTTGCCTGGGGCGCGATTCGCGACCTGCAATACGGCTTGTTCGACGGCCGCGAAATCGGAACGGCCTTCTACAACGGCAAGACGGGTGAATCCTACAACCCGGACTTTGCCGCATGGGCGCGTGCCTGCGGCGCCGACGGCATGACCGTGACGCGCCCACAGGAATTGCGCGGCGCCATTGAAATGGCGCTCAAGAACCGACGCCCCTGCGTCATCGACGTACACGTGGACGCCAATATACGCCCACCCTCAACCGGCACCTGGCAGCTGCCGCCCTTGGCCAGCCCCGAGCCTTTGTTCGGGAAGCCGTATATCGCCTAGGTAAGCACCTTCCGGACAATCAAGGAGAGCAGCAATGCAAACTGAAAAAAACACGTCTGGGCAGCCGGCGGGGAAGACGGCCGCCATCACCCGCAATCTTGGCGAACTGTTCTGGACTCAATACCCCGGCCATTTCAACCAGGCTCTGTCCAAGGCCATTGTCACGCCCGACAATGCGGGCAGTCGATTCTTCGACCATCGAATCTCTTGCTACGAGCCTGGCGCCCATGTGGAAAGCCATGTGCACAAAGTCCAGGAACAGATCTACCACGTGCTAAGCGGCGAGGGCGTGCTGATCGTCGATGGCGAAAGGCGCTTGGTCCGAGCCAACGACGTCACCTTCATTCCGCCGGGAGTCGTGCATGAATTCCATTGCACAGGCACCGATACCTTGGTGTTCCTGGTGATCACCAGTCCGCCGACGGACGAAGAACCCTGTGTCTGATACACCACGAAGTTACGGCCCTGCGCAAACCCGCCGACCGGCTCCATCCACGCAACACCTGAATCGTTATCTATTATGAGCAAGAAAGTCGCATTGATATTCGGAGGCTCCCGAGGCATCGGCGCTTCCTGCATAGACCGCCTGGTTGAAGACGGATTCCATGTTGCATGGACTTATGTATCGACCGCGCCGACATCAGCAAGCCTGAAAAACACCAAGGCCTATAAGGCCGACATTCGAGACCCGCAATCCGTGGCTCAAGTCTTCAAGGACGTGGAGCGAGACTTCGGACTCATGCCAGACTGCGTGGTGGCCAATGCGGGCATCAACGTTCCGCCCGCCCCCGTCGGGCAGTTCGACCCGTCATCGTTTCGCGACCTGATGGAGGTGAACTTGTTCGGCGCCTTCAATATTCTGTCCGAAGCGGCCCGGCAAGTCCGGGACGGCGGCAGCATCATCGCCATCACGACCTCCATGGTCCGGCACGCGGTGCCCGGCGGCGGCCCCTATACGGCATCGAAAGCCGCCGTGGAAAGCCTGGTGCGCTCCATGGCCAAAGAGCTTGCCGCGCGCGGCATTCGCGTCAACGCCGTGGCGCCCGGCCCCATCGAAACCGACCTTTTCAATGCGGGAAAAACAGATGAAGCCAAGCAACGCTCAGCCGCGCTAAGCCCATTCAACCGTATCGGCCGCCCCTCGGAAGTTGCCGAAGTAGTGGGATTCCTGGCATCCGAACGCGCCTCATGGGTGCATGGCCAGGTGTATCAGCCCAACGGCGGAATGGTTTGACCGGCGGCGCCGCAGGGCATCCAGAATGACTATCGATCCGCAACAAAAAGCCGGGCACCCGACACCCGAAGCGCCATGGGACGACAGCTTCGACCTCATCGTCCTGGGCGCAGGCGCGGGCGGCATGGCCGCGGCCTTGACTGGCGCGGCACAGGGCCTGAAAACCCTGCTGCTGGAGAAAAGCGGGCTTATCGGCGGAACAACCGCGTTCTCCTCCGGCACCACCTGGGTGCCGGACAACCCGCATATGCGCAAGCTGGGCATGGTCGACGACGCACAGCATGCCACGCTATACCTGGACGGGCTGGTCGGCGACCGCGCCGACAGATCGCTTAGGCTTGCCTTCATCGAGCAAGGCCCCGAAATGCTGAGCTTTCTTGAAGGCCATTCGAGCGTGCGCTTCAAGGCCTACCCGACGATGCCCGACTATCGACAGGACATTGCCGGCGCCGGCACGGGCGGACGCCCGCTGGAGCCGCTGGAGTTCGACGGCCGGCTACTGGGAAAGCACTTCGAGACGCTGCGCCCTCCCATCCCCGAATTGACGATTTTTGGCGGCATGATGCTGACGCGTGGCGAGGCTGCCTTGCTGCTGAAGGGAGCCACTTCGCTCAAGGCCATGGCATTGGGTGTGAAGCTGCTATCCCGCCACGTGCTGGACAGGCTTGGGCATCGGCGCGGAACGCGGCTGGTGCTGGGCAACGCGCTGGCTGCTCGACTTTATAAAAGCCTGCTGGATAAGAATGTGGACATCAGGCTCAATGCGGACGTACGCAGCCTGATCGCCGACGGCGGCATACGCGGTATCGCGTTGCAGCAGAACGGCGGGCTGGCGCGCATCGAAGCCAGAAAAGGCATCGTTCTTGCGGGCGGCGGGTTCCCCTCCAGCCCCGCCATGCGCGAAAGATATCTGCCCGCCCCCACGGCGCAATACACCCCCGCATGCCCCGACAGCAAAGGGGAAACCATACAACTAGGCCTTAACGCCGGCGCCGCCATGGGCAAGGGCTCTGCCGACAACGCCTTGTGGTTTCCTTCCTCCATCGCACAGCGAAAAGACGGGTCCACCGCCGTCTACCCGCACATCGTACTGGACCGCCCCAAGCCCGGACTGATCGCGGTCAATGCCAAGGGTGAGCGCTTTGTGAACGAAGCGGTTTCCTACCACGAGTTCACCCGTGCCATGTATCGGGCCAACCAGGATGCCCAGACCATACCCGCCATCCTGATCTGCGACCGAAAGTTTTTATGGAAATACGGCCTGGGAATGATACGGCCGCAAGCGCTGTCCATTCGATCTTATATAGACAGCGGATACTTGATCACCACGCCAACCCTGAGCGAACTGGCCATCAAGCTGAAGCTGGATCCGGCGACCCTGGCCCAGACCGTACAACGCCACAATGCGTTTGCCCGATCGGGCACAGACGAGGACTTCAACAAGGGCGGCACGCTGTACGAACGCGCCAACGGAGACATGCGGCACCAGCCCAACCCCTGCCTGGCTGAAATCGACAAGCCGCCCTTTTTCGCGGTCAAGGTGTACCCCACTCCACTGGGCACCGGCATCGGACTGTCGATCAATGCGCAAGCACAGGCGCTTGATGGCAATGGACTTCCCATCCCTGGCCTTTACGCCTGCGGAAACGACGCCGACTCGATCTTTGGCGGGGAGTATCCAGGCGCCGGCGCGCAGATCGGCCCCGCCATGACGTTCGGCTATATCGCGGCAATGCATGCTACGACACGGCAGGTTGCGCAGACGTCGCCCGCCGGCCCATCCCAGACTTTCTAGGTATCCATCGTGAAACTGGCCGTATTTACCAAAAACCGAAGCAATCCCGCCTATGCCGGAGCGCGCCACGGCGCCGACCTGGCGGCCAGGCTGCATGGTGCCGAAACCAGGCACTTCGTTCCAGCCACGCCGGACGACCCCGAACAGCAAAGCCAACTGATCGACGAGGCTCTGCTATGGCGGCCCGACGCCGTCATCCTGTCCCCCGTCCACCCTACCAAGGTGGATCCCGCCATCCTTCGCATAAAGGCCGCGGGCCTTCCCATCGTTGCCCTGGTAAGCCCCATCAAGGCGGTGCCCTGCGTGTCCTTCGTCAACTCGGACGATTACAGCCTGGCTGTAGAAATCGCCCGGCATCTATTCCGCAAAATGGGGAACCAGGGCCGCATCCTGACCGTCAGCGGCCACAAGGACTCCGCAACCAGCCTGGAGCGCTTGCGCGGATTCAACGATGCGGCAAAAGAGTATCCCGGCATCGTATTGGCCGATACGGTGGTTGGCGATTATGTGCGGTCGACGGCCTACGCAAACACGACCCAGTGGCTGGCCGACAACCCAGCATCCCATATCGATGCCTGCCTGGTCGCCAACGACATCATGGCGCTGGGCGTTATCGACGCCTTCAAGGAAGCCGGCCGGCAAGCGCTGATCGTGGGCGTCAATGCCATTCCCGAAGCCGTTCCCGCGCTGAAAAGCGGCGCGCTGCTTGCGACGGCCGACTTCAATGCAATGCGCATGGCCTACCTGGCTGCGGAAGTGGCCGTACGCCACCTAAAGGGAGAAGCCGTGCCGCGACATATACAACTACCCGTTCACATCATAGAAAGCCACAACTGCCAGGAATACGACCGCCCATACGAGGAAAGGAGCGTGCTGACGCTGGAGCAAGTGTTGGCGGGAGCCGTATGAACATTCCGGGCACCAAAAAACCAGAAGCAGGCGGGGGCAGCTTGCTGATTTGGCACGATGCCAGCCCGGGCGGCGAGGGTGATATCGAACGCTGGTACAACGCCGAACACCATTTTGAACGGCTGTCCATACCGGGCTTTCTGGAGGCGCGCCGATATCAAAGCCTGGACGCAGAAACCCGCCGCTTCATGTGCCTGTACCGCACAGTGGATCCATCGATATTGACTTCCGCCCCCTACCTGGAATGCGTAAACAATCCAACGCCCTGGACACGCACGGTAATGCCTCTATATCGGAATTTTTCCCGCACAATCTGCAAAACTATTCTTGTTGCGGGACGAACTCGAGGCGAGTGGAGCGCTGCATTGGCCTTTTCATTGGAGGCACAAGGCATAGGCGATTCAAGTGTCGATAAGGCACAAGCCATTTCCAAAAGATTGCTTTGCCTGCCAGGCATTCTGCGTTGCGAATGGCTACAGCGTGCCGAACCACAGGCCGCGCCAGCATCCAGCGTTGAAACCAAGCTTCGCGGAAAAAAAGACAAGCAGATCGATGTGGCCATCCTGATGGATACCGATTCCAAGCATCAGGCTTCCCACGCGCTTGTCGCATTGGAAGATGCGCTAAGACAAGCCGCCATTCACTACGAAGCGCAACAACGCGGCTGCTATCAACAGGTTTTCTTCGCTTCTTCTTCGGACGTGCTGCCCGCGACCCAAGGCAATAAGCCCGAATAAGCCCGCGCATGCGCTCGCTCGGCGAGCTTTTGCGGTGCTATGGCCTCATTTCAGGTACATTCCTAGCCATTCCCACCTTCAGCAAAGCAGGCATGACTAGCACCCAACATCCCCTCTCCAGCGGCGCAAGGCGCGCACTGGAGCTTGTGGAAATACACAAGAATCGAATGGCAAACGGCATACAGCTCTATGCGGGCTCCTGCATGCCGTCGCCGGCCGTCGAGCGGGCGCTAAGAAACACCATGGGTTCCATGCCGGCCATGGGAGACCCCTACGACAAGCAGCAGCCGGCGACCGACGAGATTTCCGCGCTGGAAGTGCTGGTCACCACGCAGCTGACCGATCTGTTCGGCGGCCTTTGGGCCGAGGCCAGGCTGCAAAGCTGCACGTATGCAAACGCCGCCGTCTACGCCGCCTTTTCCGAACCGGGGGACGCCATTGCATCGATAGCCGCTCAGGAAGGCGGGCACATCAGCCATCACGACTCGGGCACGGTGGGCCTGCTTGGCCGGCGCAACCTGCCGCTTGCCTTCCGCAACGGCGTGTACGACGACGAGGCCTCGGCGCAGATCATCGCCAGGGAACGGCCCAGGATCGTGATGCTGGGCGCCAGCGTCATGCTGGACCCCTATACGGTGGAAGCCACCATGGCCGCCGCCCGCGCCTGCGGCGCCACCCTGGTCTACGACGCCTCGCACGTCGCCGGCCTGATCGCCGGAAAGGCCTACCAAACCCCCATGGACATGGGCTTCGACATCATGACGGCCTCCACCTACAAGACGCTGGCCGGCCCTCCGGGCGGAATACTGCTGGGCCGCCATCAAAGCCACCACGACGCGCTGCGCCGGCAGATCGTCGGCGGCTGGGCATCCAACTATGACGCTTCCCGCCTGGCCGGCCTGTCGGTGGCCCTGGAAGAGGCCGCCGCCTTCATGCCCGAGTATGCCGCCAGCATGCTGGATACGGCGCGGAAGCTGGCCCTGGCCCTCAAGCGGGAAGGCATCGCCGCGCTGGGCAGCGCCCTGCCGGGCGACGCACCGCCTACTTCCCACCACATCATCATTCCGGTTCGCGACGCCGCCACCGCTCGCGAACTTTCGCGGCGGGCCGATCAAGCGGGACTGTATGTGGGCACGGCAAGGGTTCCCGGGCAGGCCTCGGCCGGCGGCCTGCGCATCGGTACCCAGGTCATAAGCCGGCAAGGCGCCAGCGATGAAGACATTGCCGGCATCGCGGCCTGCTTCCGCCGGCTTCTGGACGGCAAGCACGAAGACATGGCGCAAACGGTGCGCGCCATCGCCGCGCGGCTACGCGACTGCCGGTACTGCTTCGACCTGGACTGAGGCATCCGGTCCCGCGCCGGGCGGCACGCCGTGTCAGTCCTGCTTGTCTGAACTCATCCGCGCGCGCAGCGCACCCAGCACTTCCTCATTGTGCTCGCCCAGCACCGGCGGCGGCACCACTTCGGTGCTGCGCTGGCCGTCGAAGGAGACGGGCGGACGCACGGTGCGGAACTCGCCCATGGTTTTGTGCGTGGAAGACACGAGTATCTCCAGGTGCTTGGCTTGCGGGTCTTCCAGGGCTTCGCTGGTGTCGTACATGGGAGCGTGCGGCACGTCCTCGGCCTGCAGCCGCTGGCACCACTCGGCACGCGTACGACGGGCGAATATGGGGCCGAGAATGTCGATCAGGGCTTCCTGATTGGCGATGCGGCCGTTTCTATCGGAAAACCTGGGATCCTGGAACAGGGTGGACTGCTCCATGGCATTGGCCAAGCCCTGCCAGAATTTTTCAGGCGAGGACATGTGCAGGGCCAGCCATTTTCCATCGGCGCATTTCATGACATACGATTGCGAGACGCTGGGCCGGCTATATGGCCCCATGACCTCGCCGGCCGAGTAATAGTGCGTAAAGGCATCGAGGTTGAAGTGGCTCATGGCTTCCAGCATGGAGACCTCGACCTTGCGGCCCACGCCCGTCTGGTTGCGCTCGTGCAGCGCGCCCAGCACGCCATAGGCGGCATAGAAACCGGTAATCGAGTCGGCCAGGGCGGGCCCGACCACGCGCGGGTTTGCGGGGTTGATCAGCAAACCCAGGAAGCCGCTGGCGGCCTGGGCCACCGAGTCGTAGGCGGGCCGGCCCGAGGCCGGACCGGTCGGCCCGAAGCCGCTAATGGAACAATAGATCAAGCGCGGATTGATCTTGCGCAGGCGCTCTTCGCCGACATTAAGCCGCTCGGCCGCACCGGGCCGGAAATTCTGGATGTAGACGTCCGCCGTGCTGACCAACTCGTCGAAAGCCGCCAGATCGTCGGCATTCTTGGTGTTCAAGGTGATGCTGCGCTTGTTGCGGTTGTAGGTCTGAAAATGAGGGCTGTACAAACCGCCCTTGAAGGCGCGAAAAGGGTCGCCGGCGCCCGGCTGCTCGATCTTGACGACGTCGGCGCCAAGGTCGCCCAGCAGCATCCCCGCCGCCGGACCTGTGATGAAGGTTCCTTGCTCCAGCACGCGAATGCCGTTCAGCACTTTGATCATGATAATGCTCCTGGAAAGCGCCACCGGGCGACGCCGCCGCGGGCGGACGCTTTCGTTCTACGAATTGGCTTGTATGGACGATGCGGGCGCTAGGCGTGATCCTGGACAAAGCCCTCGGGTACCTCGCCGTCATAGACATACTGGCGCGTGGCCTGGTAGGACAAGGCGAAGCCGATGGGTTTTTGAAACTCTTCGGTCAAATGCCCGATAAGGCCCGCCGTGCGTGCAAGAATGGGCACCCCCCTCAGGGCCGTGATCGGAAAACCCACGCCCAGCAGAACCGCGGGGATGGCCGCCGAAACGTTGAGCATCAGGTTCTTGCCCACGACCTGCGGGATTACCTGTTCGACCACGTCGGCGATCTGGACATAGGTCATGTCGGCGCCGGCCTGCTCGGCCACCTTGAACAAGGCGGTTACCCTGGGATCGCGCTCTTTATGCAAGGGGTGGCCGTAGCCGGGAATTGCCCGCTTGGCGCTGCGATACTCGCCCACCACTTGCTTGGCGGCCTCGGCGTAATCCTTGGCTTCACCCGCGCGAACCCGGATCTCTTCGAGAAAGACGCCGCAGGTTTCAGAGGCGCCGAGAATGACCGACCCGCAGCCCAGTATGCCCGCCGCCACCGCGCCTTGCAGGGCATCGGGCGCCGCGGCCAGCGTCATGCGGCTGGCCTGCACGCTGGGCACCAGGCCATGCTCGGCGATGGCGACGAGCGTGGCGTTCAGCACCGCCGTGGCGGCCGGCGTGGGCTCGCTGCCGGCGACCAGCAGATAGAAGTAATCCGTAAAGGACATCTTGCCGATGAGTTCCTGCGCCAGGTCCTTCCCGCGCACCACGATGGTTTCCGGATTGGACGTGCAGATCGCCGAACGGGGTATGGTTTCTTTGCCTATTTTCATGTCGTTCCAATAATGTTGGCGCCACGTCGTGCTGCCGCACAGTTCCGGCGGGGCGTTGATAAAAAATAATGATTCGAAAAACGGTCGATGGCTACGATGATGGGAAAGCCGGTCAAGTGACCGGCCGCGCGCCCTCGAATGCGCGCTGCAACAGCGCTCGTATGCCATCGCGGTCTATGGGGCGCGGATTCCAATAGGGTTTGGACGCGGCGATATCCGCCGCCCTGTCCAGATCGGCTTCGCGCATGCCGATATCGCGCAGGGCCAAGGGCGCATCCAGCTCTTGCGCAAGATCGTGCAAGGCTTCGGCGGCCGGCTGCCCGGGCCGGCCCAGCGCGCGCGAGATGCGCTGCATGGCGCTGGCCGCGGCGGCGTTGTAGGCCATGGCATGCGGCAGGACGACGGAGTGGGTCTGGGCATGCGGAAGATCGAAGCTGCCCCCCAAGGTATGGCAAAGCTTGTGATGCAAAGCCATACCCGTGCCTCCCAACACGGTGCCGCAAAGCCAGGCTCCATAAAGGGAAGCGCCGCGCGCCTCGGCATCGTTTTGCCCTTGGCTCAGCCGGCGCAGCCCGTCGGCCATGGCGCGTATGCCCTCTTCCGCCATCAGCGACATGACCGGGTTGCCGTCCTGGGCATACAAGCCTTCGGCGGCGTGCGCCATGGCGTTCAAGCCGCTTGCCACTGAAATGTCCAAGGGCAGCGGAAGGGTAAGCGCCGGATCGTAGATGACGGTGCGAGGCAGGACGCGAGGATCCCTGCCGGTTTTCTTGATGCCATCCTCGGTGATCCCGTAAATGGACGTCATTTCCGACCCGGAATACGTGGTCGGCACCACCAGTATGGGCAAGTCGCCATCCAGGGCCAACGCCTTGGCCAGGCCTATGGTGGAACCGCCGCCCATCGCCACGATGCAATCGGCTCCGGCCTGCCTGGCGGCCTGCTTCGCGCTTTGCACCGCGGACGCGGGAACGTGCATGACGGCCTGGTCGCAAATGCCGGCGCCGCGCGCAGCAAGCGCCTCGAGCGCTTGCTGGGCCAGGGCGCGCTGGCGTGGCGTGCAAAGTACCAGCGCCCGTTCCGCGCCTAGCAGACCGGCTTCGGCGTTCAGCACGCTCCATGCGTCTTTGCCGAACACCACCCGCACCGACTGCGCCGTATACACGAACTCTTGCATCGCTACACCTTCTGGGCATCTACGCCGACGCCCAAGGCTGCTAAGCCCGTGCGCCGGCCTGGGATTGTTTGCCGCTGACGACTAGTTGACCTTCGCGCCGGACTTCCTGACCAGCTCGGCCCACTTCTGGATTTCGACCTTCTCGAACTTGGCCAAGTCCTTGGTGGCTTCGCCGCCCGGCTCCACGCCCTGGGCCTTGAGCTTGGCGGACAGCTCCGGATCGGACAGCGCGGCCTGAGCGGCCTTCTGCAGCTTGGCCATGACAGGCTCGGGCACCCCGGCCGGCGCATACATCATGAACCAGGCCACCAGGTCGAAATCGCTATTGGTCTGGTCCGCGATGCTGGGCACGTCGGGCGCGGCAATACTGCGTTTCTTGCTGGACACGCCGATGGCGCGCAGCTTGCCGGCCTTGACATGCGGCAAGACCGCCGCGGGATGGTAGAACATGAACTGGACTTCTCCCGACATCACGTCCTGCAAGGCCATGCTGCCTTCCTTGTAAGGAACGTGGACCATTTCACCGCCCAGGGTGTCTTTCAGCAGTTCGCCAGCCAGATGGCCGGATGTGCCGCTGCCGGCCGACGAGAAGGTGATGCCCGGCGGCTTTGCCGCGGCCGCGCCCAGGTCCTTGACCGAATGATAGGGCGAATTGCCGCCGACCACCAGAATGGTGGGCGTCTGGCCGACGAAGGCGATGGGGTCGAAATCTGCCTCGGGATCATAGCCGCGCTTGGAGTAAAGCTCTTTGTTGATCGCATGAGTGCCGACCGTGCCCATGACGATGGTGTAGCCATCGGGGGCGCTGCGCGCCACTTGAGAGGTGCCTATCGTGCCGCCCGCGCCGGCGCGGTTGTCGATCACTATGGACTGGCCCAGTTCCTGCCCCATTTTGTCCGCGATCAGGCGTGTAATCGTATCGGTCGTCGTGCCCGGGCCGAAAGGCACGACCATGCGCAGCGGCTTCGAGGGAAACGGCGCATCCGAGGACAGCGCGGGCGTGGCCATGAGGACGAAAGGCGCGGCGATCAACGCGGCCATGCCTCGCTGCCATGCGCGGCCGCGGCCGGCCTTTTCTTTAAACGGATTCATAGTGTCTCTTCCTGTGTTGAGGGTTTCGGACTGCACCCTTGAGTTGGTATTCACATCAATGCCGGGCCAGTCTAGCCGCACATCAAAAAAGATAGAAATGATTGTTTTCGTCAGTTACTATCGATGCTATCGATAATAGGCAAGCAAACCATGGAACTCAGGCATTTGCGGTATTTCATCGCGCTGGCGGGCTCGCTTAATTTCACGCGGGCCGCCGAACGCGTGCACGTTACACAGTCCACGCTCTCGCACCAGATACGCCAGCTGGAAGACGAAATCGGCCAAAAACTGTTCGACCGCAATGGCAAACAGGTCATGCTGACCGAAGCGGGTACGTCGTTTCTTGCCTATGCCAGCCGTGCACTGGCCGTTATCGACCAGGGGCTGGGCGAGCTGAAGCAAATGGTCGCCCCCATGACGGGCACGGTGCGCATAGGCACCACGCACACCTTCAACCTGGGTTTTCTGCCCGACAGCATCGCGCTGTTTCTCAAGCACAACCCTACCGTCAAGATCGTCATCGAAGAACTGTCGGGAGACGACATTACGAACGGCCTGAAGGCGGAGCATCTGGACGTGGGCGTCGGTTACCGCCCCGAGCGCCAGGAAGGCATACGTTTTGAACCGCTGTTCAACGAAGAGCTGGCCCTGGTCGTTGCGCAGAGCCACCCCCTTGCCAAGCGCAAGCGCTTGCGCATGGCCGAACTGCATCGGGAATCGTTGGTGCTGCTGCCGCAAAGCTTCTCAACCCGCCGCCTGCTGGACGAATGCTTTACCGCCGCCGGCGTACAGCCCAATATCATTGCCGAAATGAACACCATTCCCGCCATGCTGGGCCTGATGGTGCGCGAGGCCGTCGGCACCATAGCCGCGCCCAGCGCTATCGCGGAGCACAACAAGCCGCTGCGCATCATCCCGCTGGAAGGGCCGACGCCCCTGCGCACGCACGGCCTGCTGTTCCTGGACAAACACGCCCAAACGCCGGCCAGCCTGGCATTCATCGCCCTGATCCGCAAGCAGACCAGGGCCGGGAAGCCCTCTGTGCAGTCAGCGTAAATCCGGGGCGCCTCCTCCCACGTGCCAAGGTGGCCGAAAGCTCGTATCGTCCGGCCGCCTGCCCATAAAAATTCTGGTGCCCCAAGTAACTAAAGTTATAAAATAAAACAGAAGGCAAGAAAACAATAACGCAGCTTAGCCTGCGAAAACTTCGCCAAATGCCACCGCGTTGCAGGTGGCGATGCCGAGCCTATCGTACGATGGCATCGTTACCTCCCACTATGGCTCAGGCCGGGAGGAAGCACGATGAATCGCAGCCGGAGGTTGGCGTTCCACCATAAACAAGGTACATGGCTGGTGGCTGGCGTACCGGTTCGCGAACGGGAAAAATCAAGCTCGCCCACGACAGGCAAGGCCTCGAACTGCTTGGCAGCGGTGCTGATGTCATGCTGTGTGGGAGTGCTGAATCCCGCCCTTGCCTTGGCGCAAAGCCTGGGTGGCGACGGAGGCGCGCATGGCGCCAGCTCGCCTTTGCGGGGCGGCTCGGGCGCGTTCGGCTCACCCTATTCGGGCGGCGGGGGCGGTGGCGGAGGCGGAACCAATGCCACCAGCGCCAGTGGCGGCACGGGCGGCACCGGCGGTAGCGGCAAACATGCACATGGCGGCGGCGCCGGAGGGGCTCCGGGGTTCGGCGGGCCTGGCAGTACCGGTGGTATAGGCGGTAATGGGGCCAATGGCAGTGGGAAGGGCTGGGCGCCCTCGCCGGCAAACTATGGGCACGATGGCGGTAGCGGCGGAGGCGGTGGCGGCGGTTCCACCAGAATGTGGCAAATGGCCGGCCAGATCGGCAGCGTCGCCGATTTTACGCAGATTCTTGGCTTTGGCGGCGGTGCGGGTGGCGCTGGCGGCACGGGCGGCATTGGCTATTCGGCGGCTTGCTACCCGTTCGACTGCGCGTATCTGGTAGGCACCGGCGGCGGCGGTGGGGGTGGAGGCGGCGGCGGAGGCGGGGGCGATGCCTATGCCATCATGCCTGGCTCGGGGTCGTCTCCGAACACCACTGCTGTGAACTTTGGGTTCAACGCGACCGTCCAAGGCGGCGCGGGCGGAGCCGGTGGAAATGGCGCGGATGGCGGCAACGGCGAGCGGCACGCCAGCACCGCCGACGCATTGGGGGGCAATGCCGGCGCCGGTGGCAGCGGCGGCCGGGGCGGCGCCGGGGTCAATGCGTCAGCCAGCGTGAGCAGCATGCACTTCGACGGATACGCGCAGCTTGCGGGTGGCGTGGGAGGTGCCGGTGGCGCGGGCGGCAACGGCGGCAACAGCGATACGGGAGCAGACGGCTCGACCTGGTACCAGGGCAATGGCGGCAATGGCGGCGCCGGAGGAATGGGCGGCGCGGGTGTTACGGGGGCGATAACCGAACTTTATCTTGACGGTTACGGTGTCATCGCCGGGGGCGATGGCGGACAGGGCGGCGATGGCGGCGGGTCCGGCTTTACACAAGGCCAGGGCAATGTCTCAAACAACAACGGCAATGGCGGCACGGGTGGCGATGGCGGCGTCGGCATTGCCATCACGGGGGCATCGGCCAGTCAAATCAACATTGCCGAGTACGCCAGCGTATCCGGCGGCAATGCGGGCCAGGGCGGCGGTGGCGCGGGACCCAGGCATTATGGCGCGCCGGGCCGCGCAGGCATAGGCATTACGGGCTGGGCCAGCAATTCCAGAATCATCAACGCCGGCCTGATTCAGGGCGGTTTGAATGCCGACAGCACGCGCGCGGCCGCCATCGACTGGCACGGAAGCGGCAACGTTCTGGAGCTGCGCGCCGGCGCTCAATTCAACGGCTCAATAAGCATGGGCGCCAACAGCATCCTGGAGCTCGGCGGAAACGCCAACAGCACTTTTGATCCGGCGGGCCTGAATTCCTTGTACAAGGGTTTCGCCACGCTGGGCAAGACCGGCACGTCCACATGGACTTTGGCAAGCAGCACGCCCTCGAACACATTCAATGGCCTGGTTCGCATTAACGACGGGACGCTGGCCTATACCAGCACGGGGCGGTTTTCTTCCGCCTCGACCGTGGTGGGCGGCGCAGCGGGTCATACCGGCACGCTAAGCATTGCGGGAAGCAATCCGAGCGACACCATATGGCAAACAGGCGGCATGACGGTGGGCGGGCCGGGCGCCGGCGTGCTTGATGTGCAAAACGGCGGCTTATCCGCGTCCGACATCATTGTGGGCGATGCCGCCGCGGGTGAAATGCGCGTCAGCGGCGGCTCCAGGGTTTACGGCGGCTTGACGGTAGGCGGCGGAAGCGGCGCATCCGGCAGCGTGACGCTGACCGATAGCGGTTCAAGCTGGCGTGCGCTGGCCAATTCTCCGGTGCTCGTAGGCCGGTATGGCACGGGCACGCTGACGATAAGCCATGGCGCGAGTCTGGATTCCGGTACGGCGGTAATTGGCGCGTACTCTGGGTCCAGCGGTAGCGTGACGGTCTCGGGCGCGGGTTCCCGCTGGAACAATACCGGTATGTATATCGGCATGCCGTCCAGCGGAACGAACTTCGGCGGCACGGGGGCGCTTACCGTTAGCGATGGAGCCACTGTGGATGCCGGGCAAGGCGATATTACGCTGGCGGGCAATGACGGCGCAGGGACAATGAACATCGGTTCGGTCGCCGGCATGGCCGCGAGCTCCCCGGGTATCGTCCAAGCACACGCCATCAGGCTGGAATCGCCCGCCGCTACGCTTGTCTTCAATCATTCGAGCAGCGACTATGCGTTCGCGGTTCCGTTCAGCGGTTTTGGCCAATTGAAATTCTTGAGCGGAACAACCGAGCTTGCCGGCGACAGCTCGGCATTTACTGGCTATACCACCCTATCCAACAGTTCGCTCGTGCTGGCGAACACGGGCAAGCTGGGCGGTACGGTAACGGTTGATGATGGTGGCTGGCTGGGCGGCACCGGGCTTGCGGGAACGACCCTGGTCAAGGCTGGCGGCACCATCGCCGCTGCGCAGGCCGGCAGCCCGACCATAGAC
>JBARWC010000016.1:0-23226 GCA_049646585.1 Burkholderiaceae bacterium
GCGGCTTCGCTTTCAATGGCCGCGGCCACGGCGTCGGCGCCGACGGCAATCGCCGCGCTGTCCCTGGGCACGTAAACGGTGATGGGATCCATGTGCTATACCCCCTCGGCCTGTAGCAGGCTGTCCAGTTTTTCGGGGGTCATGCGCGCATGCGGTCGGCCGTTGATCATGACGGCCGGCGACTGGGCGCACAAGCCCAGGCAATAGACGGGTTCCAGCGTGGCGGCGCCGTTGGGCGTGGTGGCATGGAATTCGCAGCCCAGGCGCTGGCTGGCATGCCGGGCCAGGGCGTCCGAGCCCATGGCCTGACAGGACTCGGCCTGGCAGACTTCCAGCACGACCGCGCCCGCGGGCTGGTCGCGAAAGTGCGCATAAAAGCTGATGACTCCGTGGATTTCGGCGCGCGACAACTGCAAGGCTTTGGCAAGCAGCGGCACCGCATTGGACGGAATGTAGCCCAGCTTGTGCTGGACGGCGTGCAGCACCGGCAGCAAATTGCCTTTTTGCCCCGCGTAGCGTTGCAGGGATTGTTCGACCGCCTGTTGCACGGCGTCGTCGGACGGATTGAATTCACGGCTGTCTTGCGGCGTATGCATGCGCTTTCCTTCCAGGGTGGCGAGCGCGAGCTCGATTGATGTTTGTCTCTTATATGTTTAATTTTGCATATATATAATTTCTGTATTTCGGGTAATCTAACCGCGATAAATCAATCTATCAATAGGAAAAAATAGACATATAAAGAATTTCCAGAGGCTTTCAAATAGGAAATAGAAAACATATTAAAAGCTTGGTGGACGACAAATGACATACAAATTCAAGGCGCGATTGAGCTCCGAGTGGGTGCTGGAAAAACCCAGCGGAACGGTGCTGGCGCTAAGCGAAGTCTTGCGATTGCTGGCGGCCGTCGACGCCACCGGACACATAGCGGGGGCCTGTAGGGCCTGTGGGCTTTCTTATCGCCATGCCTGGGGTATTTTGCGCAATGCCGAAAAAGAGTTCGAGGCGCCGCTTATCGAAACGTCGCGGCGGCAGGGCACCAAGCTGACGAACTTCGGCCAGCATCTTATTTGGGCGAACCGGCGCGTGGACGCGCGCTTGATGCCCACGCTGGAAAGCATGGCGTCCGAATTGCAGGAAGAGCTTGAGCGCCTGTACCCGGAAAGCCAGCAGCGCCTGCGCCTGCATGCCAGCCACGGCTTTGCCGTCGAAGGCTTGATGCAACTGGCCAACGGCATGGACATGTCGCCGCTGGAACTGCGCTATCGCACCGCCATCGAGGCCCTGGCTTCGCTGGATCGCGGGGAATGCGACCTGGCCGGCTTCCAGGTGTCCGAAGGGGAATACGAACTGCCCATCCTGAAGCGCTACGGCGCCTGGCTGAATCCGGATAGGCACCGCCTCATCCATCTGGCGGTGCGCAACACCGGCTTGTTCGTCAAGCCCGAGAACCCCAAGGGCATCGCATCGGTGGCCGACCTTATCAATCCCGATGTGCGTTTCGTCAATCGGCAGATAGGGTCCAGCACGCGCTTCCTGGTAAGCCTGATGCTGGCCCAGCTTGATATCGACGCCACGAAAGTCCAGGGCTTCGACAGCAGCGAGTTCACCCACATGGCCATTGCCGCCCATATCGCCAGCGGCATGGCCGATGTCGGCATCGGCGTGGAAACGGCCGCCTGGCGCTGCGGCCTGGCTTTCATACCGCTGGTCAAGGAACGCTATTTTTTCGCCGTTCATCGCGACACACTGGAAACACCTCAGATGCAGCGCTTGTTCGCCTTGATGAGCGGCGAACAATACCAGGCCTATGTGTCGCAACTGGTGGGCTACGACGCCACCCATATGGGTCAGGTACAGACGCTGGAAGAAGCATTCGGCCCGGCCATCGTGGCCGCCATCAAGGCTTGAGGCGGGGGTATGATTAGCGTATGAGCAAAGTAAGATTTTTGACGGACGACCCTCGTTCCGTCGCCCCGGCGGGCGGCGCGGGCGCCTGGCCCACGCCGGGCGAACCTTTACGGGACGCGCGCCGCCGGCCCATGCGCGACCTGCGCATCTCGGTCACGGACCGCTGCAATTTCCGCTGCACATATTGCATGCCGCGCGAGGTGTTCGGCGGAGATTACGCGTTCATGCCCCATTCCGCCTTGCTCAGCTTCGAAGAGATCACGCAAGTGGCGAGCGTGGCGGTGCGGCAGGGTGTGCGCAAGCTGCGCCTGACCGGGGGCGAGCCGCTGCTGCGCAAGAACATCGAAACCCTGATCGGCATGCTGGCGGGCCTGCGCACGCCGGAGGGCGAGCCGGTGGACATCACCCTGACGACCAACGGCACGCTGCTGGAAAAGAAAGCCGCGGCGCTCAAGCAGGCCGGCCTGTCGCGCGTCACGGTCAGCCTGGATGCGCTGGACGAGCACATTTTCGAGCGCATGAGTGACAGCCGGGTCGGCGTACAGACCGTGTTGCGCGGCATAGACGAGGCCGCGCGCGTGGGCCTGGCCCCGGTCAAGGTGAATATGGTCGTGCGCAAAGGCTGGAACGACGATCAAATTCTTCCCATGGCACGGCATTTTCGCGGCACGGGCCACATTCTGCGTTTCATCGAATTCATGGATGTCGGCGCCACCAACGGCTGGAATCTGACCGAAGTCCTGACGGGCGCCGAGATACTGCAAAAGCTGGGGGCCGAGTTCCCGCTGGAACCGGCCCAGCCGGCCTATCGGGGCGAAGTGGCCGCGCGCTGGCGCTACGCCGATGCGGCCGGCGAGATCGGACTCATCACCAGCGTGTCCCAGCCGTTCTGCGGGGATTGCACGCGTGCGCGGCTGTCGCCCGAGGGCAAGCTGTTTCTTTGCCTGTTCGCCAGCCAGGGCCACGACCTGCGCGCCTTGCTGCGCAGCGGCGCCGGCGACGATAAGCTTGCCGCGCGCATCGCCGCGATCTGGTCGGGCCGCGACGACCATTATTCGGAGTTGCGGGGACGCGAAACGATGCTGAACAAGAAAATCGAAATGAGCTACATCGGCGGATGATCGCGCGTGCGCACATCACCGGGCTGATACTGGCCGGCGGCCGGGCCCGGCGCATGCGCAGCGGTGGACTGGACGTCGACAAGGGCCTGCTCGGCCTGGACGGCATTCCGCTGGCCGCGCACGCGCAGCGTTATTTGGCGCCGCAAGTGGGCACCTTGCTTTTCAGCGCCAATCGCCATCTTGAAGACTACGCCGACTACGGCCGGGTGCTGGCCGACGACCCTGCGCTGGGCAGCGATCTGGGCCCGCTGGCGGGGGTGGCCAGCGCGCTGGCCGTCGTGTCCACGCCATGGCTGGCGGTCATGCCCGTGGATGTCCTGAATCTTCCGCAAGACATGGTGGCGCGGTTGGCCTTGGCCGCCGACGGGGCTGGGGCGTTGATTGCCTACGCCAGTACGTCGGATCCAGCGCGGGAAGTGGACAGCGTGCCCGATGGCCAGGGAGGATCTGGACGGGAAGGGCGCGCCCATCCCTTATGCATGGTGCTGCATGCCAGCCTGGCGGACGGCTTGCGGGATTATCTGCGGGCGGGAGATCGCAAGGTGCAGCTATGGCAGAAGCGGCACGGGGCCGTGCCGGTATTTTTCGACGGCACGGGCGAAGCCTTTTTCAACATCAACACGCCCGAGGACTTGCGTCTGGCCGATCAGGCCAGCCAGAGGGCCAGGTCGTAATAGGCGACCGTGTCGCCCTGGCCCATGGGGGTATCGGCCGGAATCCTGGCCAGGCCGCTGGCCCAGGGCAGGGAACTGATAATGTTGGAGCCCTGCTGCCCGTAGGGCGTCAGCGTGGTTTGGCCCTGCGGCCCGAAAGCCGCCTGGACGCGCAGGAAGTCGTCGCGCTTTTCATTGAATATGCGATCAGTGGCCAGGGTGCCGTACTGGACAGCGGGCAGGGCTTGATTGCGCCCCTGCATGGTGCGCAGCAGGGGCGTGACCAGCAGGGTGAATACGGCAAAGGCCGAAACCGGATTGCCCGGCAGGCAAACCACGGGCTTGTCGCCGATGCGCGCCAGGGCGACGGGCTTGCCGGGCTTCATGCGGACGCGCCACAGATCCAGGGCACCGCCCAATTCCTCGATAACGGGTTTGACCAGGTCTTTTTCACCGACCGAGACACCGCCGACGGTCAGGATCAGGTCGCAGTCGCGCAGCAGTATGGCAAAGGCTTCACGCAGGGATTCCTGCGTATCGCGCGCATGCAGCACGTGCACTGGCCTGGCGCCCATCTGCTCGGCCAGGGCGGCCAGCATGGGACCGTTGGAGTTGTAAATGTGTTCGTCGGCGCGAGCTTGGCCGGGTTCGACCAGTTCGTCGCCGGTTGTCAGTATGCCGACTTTCAGGGGGGCGAAGACCGGAATGCTTGCATAGCCTTGCGATGCCAGCAGGGCGATCTGGGCGGGGCCCAGGCGCGTGCCGCCGGCCAGCAACCGGCCGCCTTTGCGCACGTCCTCGCCTTGATGGCGGACGTGCGCGCCCAGGACGGGAGCCTGGAGGATTTCGAACTGATCGTCGGTTTCGCTGCCGTCTTCCTGCATGACGATGGTGTCGGCGCCTTGCGGTACCAGGCTGCCCGTGAACAGGCGTATGGTGTGGCCGGGCTTCAGGGCTTCGGGCTGTTCGCCGGCATAGCAGCGCTGCTGCACCGGCAGGCGCTTGCCCGCCGCGTAGTCGGCATGGCGTATGGCGTAGCCGTCCATGGCGCTGTTGTCGGCGGGCGGCAAGTCCAGGGTGGCGACCAGGGTTTGCGCCAGCACCCGGCCCATGGCCTGATGCAAGGGGCAGGTCTCGGTGGCGGCGGGCGGTTTGCCGGCCGTGGAAAGGCGCGCCTGCGCCGAATCGAAATCAAGCATGGTAGAGGGAGCCGAAGTTGCAGGGACGGTGCGTGCTGTCCAGTTGTTCTTTGATGATGCCTTCCCAGGCCGTCTTGCAGGCGCCCGTCGAGCCGGGCATGCAAAACACCAGGCTGCCGTTTGCCGCGCCCGCGAAGGCGTCGGACTGCAAGGTGGAGCTGCCGATCTCCAGGAAGGACAGGTGGCGGAACAGTTCGCCGAAGCCGGAAATTACCTGGTCCAGCAAGGGAGTGATGGCGGCGGCCGTGGATTTGCCATGCGAGAAACCGGTGCCGCCGTTGGTCAGGATGATTTGTATGGAATCGTCGGCGATCCAGTCGCTGATCACCTTGCGTATCTGGTACGGATTGTTCGGGGAAATGGCGCGCTTGGCGCAGCGGTGGCCGGCGGCCAACAGGCTTTCCGACAGATAGTCGCCGGAAGTGTCGTTGTCGGCGTTGCGCGAGTCGGAAATGGTCAGGACGGCGCAGTTCAATGAAACCGGCGGTTTCTGGGTATCGGCTTTGCTCATGAGGATCTCAGGTTTCGGTGGGGTTTTCCCATTGCGCCGTTTTGGCGGCGTCGCTGTCTTTTTGCTGCACCCAGAAGCGTTCGCCGCTGGCCAGCGTTTCACGCTTCCAGAAGGGGGCGCGCGTTTTCAAGGCGTCGATGATGTATTCGCAGGCCCTGAAGGCGTCGCCGCGATGGGCGCTGGCGGCGGCCACGAAAACGATTTGTTCGCTGTTGCGCAGTTCGCCCACGCGATGCACGACCAGGCAGCCCTGGACGTCCCAGCGTGCTTGCGCGTCCGTGCACAGGGTTTCGATTTCGCGCTCGCACATGCCCGGGTAGTGTTCCAGGAACAGGGACTGCGTGGAGGCGCCCTGGGCGTAGTCGCGCACGTAGCCGGTAAAGCTGACGATGGCGCCGGCCGTGCCCGCGACCTGTTGGCGCAGCTGGCCCAGCAGCGCGCCCGCGTCGAAGTCGGCTTCCTGCACGAAGATGCTGTTCTGGCCCTGTCCGGGCCGGGTTTCAGTGCTTGCCAAACTAGCCTCCGGTAACGGGCTCGAAGACGGCCAGCTCGTCGCCCGGCTGTATCATGCAGTCGTGCCCGACGTGGTATTGGTTGATTGCCAGCTTCAGGCGGGTCGCGGGGGCCAGTTGCGGGTAGCGGGTTTGCAGATCAGACAGCCAGTCGGCGCCGCGGATGGGCGCCGGCAGCGGCCAGCTTTCTTCACGCACACGAGTCAGTTCGGCGACCTGCGCAAAGTACAGGACCTTAATCGTTGTGCCATTCGCCACTTTTTCCTCCGGTTTTAGAGCGCAGCCGTATGTTTTCCAGCACGATGCCTTTGTCGGCGGCCTTGCACATATCGTAGATGGTGAGCGCCGCAATGCTGCATGCCGTCATGGCTTCCATCTCGACCCCCGTTTTGTAGTCGGTGCTGCACGTGGCCTTGATCGCGATGCTGTGCGTGGCGTCGTCGTGCTGGAACTCGATGCCCGCGAAGTTGAGCGGCAGGCTGTGGCATAGCGGTATGAGTTCCGCGCAGCGTTTGGCCGCCAATATGCCCGCCACCCTGGCTGTATTTAAAACTTCGCCCTTGGCGTTCGCCTGGGCGGAAAGCAAGCGGTAGGCGGCCGGGCTCATGCGCACGCGGCCTTCGGCCACGGCGGTGCGCAAGGTGGAGGCCTTGCCGCCGACGTCGACCATGCGCGCCTGCCCGGTTTCGTCCAGGTGGCTTAATGCGGTGGTGTCGGAAGAAATGATGCTCATTGCGTAGTGGACCTGCTGATGTAGCGATGGTCCTATGATATACGCAATTTAGCGCCGGCAGATGCCGACGCCAGGGCGGTTCAGGCGGCGTCCAGCGCGCTCCTGACATCGCGGTAGGCGATATTGGTATCGCGCATGAAGCCTTGCATCAGGGCTTGCAGCTTGTCGTCGTCGATGCTGCGCCCGCGAGCCAGCAGCCGCCTGCCCTCGATGACGCCCTGGTCGAACAGGGCGTCGAATTCGTCAAGTGCCAGTCCCTGTTCCAGGGCATAGCGCATCAGGTGTTCCCGGACATTAAGCCTGTGGGCCTGCCTGTCCAGCGGGTTGGCGCCGGCGGCATCGGCCGCCCCGTTGGCGGCGCCACACATCATGACCCATTGATCCAGGGAAATATCGCGTTCCAGGCTGGAGGCGGCGTAAGCGCTTCCCAGCATGGCCATCGCCAGTATGGCGGCGGATAGTTTGGGCAGTATCAAATCGGCTCCCCTTGATGGCGTGTCGATGGCTGAATTGTGAGGCAAAATTGCTTCAGCGATATGAAGGAAAAGTGTGCAGTTGTTTCAAGCCGAGGTGCCCGGCGACGCGTTGAGCCCGGGCATCGTATGATTAAGGTTTCTTACAACCGACTCAACAACCAGCGGAGAACATCATGTCTATTCAGCTTGGCGATAAGGTGCCCGACGGCACTCTAGGCGAATTCATCGAAACGGCCACTGAAGCCTGCGCCATAGGGCCGAATAATTTCCAGGTGGCCGATCTGGTCAAGGGCAAGACGATTGCGCTGTTCGCCTTGCCCGGCGCGTTCACGCCAACTTGTTCGGCCAAGCATCTGCCCGGCTACATCGAGCTGCACGATCAACTGAAGGCCAAGGGCGTGGATGAAATCTGGTGCGTGGCGGTCAACGATGCTTTCGTCATGGGTGCCTGGGGCCGCGACCAGGGCGTGAACGGTCGGGTTCGCATGATGGCCGACGGCAGCGCCGACTGGACGCGGGCCATGGGCCTGGAACTGGACCTGACCGCGCGCGGCATGGGCGTGCGTTCGCAGCGCTATTCCGCCTTGCTGCAAGACGGCGTGGTCAAGAAGCTGAACATCGAGAAAGCCGGCCAGTACGAAGTCAGCGACGCCAAGACCATGCTGGACCAGCTGGGCTAAGCCCGGCGTCAAAGCCCGGAATCGTTAACGATGCAAGTGCTGGCGGCATTCTTTTCGCTTTACTTTGCCACCCTGCTGCTTCTGGTCGGTTCCGGGCTCTTCAACACCTATATGGGCTTGCGCCTGACGGCGCAGTCCGTATCCGAGCTGTGGGTGGGCGGCCTGATCGCCGTGTATTACCTGGGCCTGGTGTTCGGCGCGCGCATCGGCCACAAAATCATCATACAGGTCGGGCATATACGCGCCTATGCGGCCACCGCCGCGATTGTCACCGTTACCATACTGGTGCTGGCGCTGCTGGACAATCTGTGGATCTGGCTGGGCTTTCGTTTCATTGCCGGCATTGCCATGGTCACCCAGTTCATGGTGATAGAAAGCTGGATGAACGAACAGACGGAAAATCACCAGCGGGGCAGGGTCTTTGCCTTCTACATGGTGTTTTCCAGCAGCGGCACGGTGCTGGGCCAGTTGTCGCTGACGCTGTTTCCCACGCTGAACTACGAACCGCTTATTTTTGCCGCCATGTGCTCGGCGCTGTGCCTGGTGCCCGTGGCCCTGACACGCCGCCTGCACCCGGCTCTGCTGGTGCCGGCCCCCATACAGGTCAAGTATTACATGGCGCGGGTGCCCATGTCGCTGACCGTCCTGTTCGTGGCGGGCACGCTGACCGGCGCCTTCTACGGCCTGGCCCCCGTGTATGCCCTGAAGCAGGGCCTGTCCAATAGCCAGGTGGCGGTGTTCCTGGCCGCTTCCGTGGCCACCGGTCTGGTGGCGCAGTGGCCGCTGGGCTGGCTGGCCGACCGTATCAGCCGCGTCGGCATGATACGCGTCAATGCATGCATATTGCTGCTGCTGGCCGTGCCCTTGTGGGGTTGGTGGGTGTTTCCGTTCTGGGCGCTGCTGCTGTTTTCCTGCGCTTTCGGCGTACTGCAGTTCACCCTGTATCCACTGGGCGCGGCCTTCGCCAACGACAATGTGGAGCAGGAGCGCAGGGTGGGGCTTAGCGCCATTCTTTACATGGTCTATGGTCTGGGCGCCTGCGTGGGCCCACTGGTGGCCGGCCTGCTGATGCGCGAACTGGAGGCCAGCATGTACTTTGTCTTCGTGTCGGTCTGCGCCGCCGTGCTGGTCGCGGTGATACGGCCCCAGCGCGTAACCGGCGCCAACCTCAGCCAGGACGCGCCCACCCATTTCGTGCCCATGTCCGACAGCTTGCAAAGCTCGAACGTGGTCGCTGCCCTGGACCCGCGGGTCGATCCGGAAAGCGATGTGTCTTTCGAGCCGGTGGAGGAAGAGGCTTTAGCGGGGGATCAGGATAACGATGGCGCTGACGGCCAGAAGGATGCCAAGGGCGTTGACCCAGCGTAGCTTTTCCTTGAAAAAGCCCGCCCCGACCAGGGTGCCCAGCGAAATGACCCCGATGTTCATGGCCGAGAACACCAGTGTCGGGTTCTCGGGAAAGACCTGGTGGGCACGGATGTAGAAATAAATATTCCCGAAGTTCAGCAGGCCCAGCACGACGCCTGCCACGACATTGCGCCGCTGCCATACGCTGCGCTTGGCAAACAGGTAGGCGAAAATCACGATGCCGGCCAAGGTGAAGGCGGCGAACAGGCTGCTGGAGAACACGGCGCCGCTCTTGGCCATCTGCTTGAACAGAATATCTATCGTGCCGTAGCCCACCCATACCGCGAGCAGCAGGGCGATGGTCTTGCCGGTTTCGCCCGAGCCTTCTTGGGGGCGGGGGCGGTACAGCAGGCAGCCCAGGGCGATCAGGGCGACGATGATGCCGGCCAGCTTGCCGCCCGAGGCGGCTTCCCCGAAGAGCAGGAAGGCGGCGATAAGCGGGATGAACAAGGACAGGCGCTGGGCGGCATCGCTTAGCACGATGCCCGCGTGGCGAACCGCACCCGCCATGGCCAGGAAAATCGTGGGCAGCAGCACGCCCAGCGCGGCCAGCATCCACCACGGTGTGCTGGGATTGAGCAGCGTCGCGGGCTGGGGGCGCAATATCAGCAGGCACAGGCTGGCGGCGACCGCATAGTTCACCGCGATGGCCTGGTCGATTTGCAGGTTCTTGCGCCGGGCGATCTTCAGCAGCACCGATACGGCGACGCTGCAGGCAATGCTGGTGATCAGGGTATACATGTAATGATCGGCCTTGAGTGAGTTCAGTGTGCGGTTTGGGCTTCGATTTCCGTATCGCAGCCGGTATCGGCGGCAGCGCCCAAGGCGGCTTGCAGCCCCAGGCGCTGGAACAGGAGCTTGTCCTGGACCGCTTGCGGGTTGCCGGTGGTAAGCAGCTTGTCGCCATAGAAGATCGAGTTGGCGCCCGCCATGAAGCACAGGGCCTGGAGCTCGTCGCTCATGGCTTCGCGGCCGGCCGAAAGCCTTACCACCGCGCCGGGCATGACGATGCGCGTGACCGCTATGGTCCGGACGAACTCGAAGGGGTCGATGTCGGGCGTGCCGGCCAGCGGCGTTCCGGGCACCTTGACCAGATTGTTGATGGGTACCGATTCCGGATGCGGCGACATGGCGGCCAACTGGGCGATCAGGCCCGCCCGTTCGCTGCGCGATTCGCCCATGCCCACGATGCCGCCGCAGCACACGTTCACGCCGGCGGCGCGGACGCGGGCCAGCGTATCCAGCCGGTCCTGGTAGCTGCGAGTGGAAATGATGCTGCCGTAGAACTCCGGCGAGGTATCCAGATTATGGTTGTAGTAGTCCAGGCCCGCGTCGCGCAGGCGCTCGGCCTGGCCGTCCTTGAGCATGCCCAGCGTGACGCAGGTTTCCAGCCCCATGGCCTTCACGGCCGCCACCATGTCCACGATGGAGTCCAGTTGGCGCGCGGAGGGCGAGCGCCAGGCTGCCCCCATGCAGAAGCGTTGCGCGCCGCTTTCCTTGGCTTGCCGGGCGGCTTGCAGCACGTCTTCCAGCGGCATCAGAGCTTCGTTCTGGATGTCGGTGTCGTAGCGGGACGATTGGGGGCAGTAGGCGCAATCCTCCGGACAGGCGCCGGTCTTCACTGAGAGCAGGCTGGACAGTTGCACAGCATTGGCCTCGTGGTGCCGACGATGCACCTCCTGGGCTTGCATCAGCAAGTCGAGGAAGGGCAGGTCATAAAGGGCGAGAATGCCGCGCAGGGTCCAGTTCGTGGCGGCAGAGGGGGCAGGCTGGGATATTTCGGTAGGCACGGCAATCGGGAAGCATGAGTGAACGATGGCCGCATGGTAGGAGCCGATAGGAATAAGGGCAATAGCTGTATTGTCGGCTTCGTCGCTCAAATATATAAAATATTGCCGATATTTAGTCTAATTTCGTTTTATTTGTGTTATTTGGTCATGAAGGCCGGGGCAAACGCGGAAACGCTTAATTTGTTTCGTGTTGTGACGGCGATGGCCGGGCTGGCGGCTTCACGCCATTGCTGCTCGCATTACAGCCATACCAGTTCGGGCACGGCGGTTTCCTGGACGAACACAAAGGCAAGCTGCCCGTATTGGCCGGCCAGGTCGCTGCCTTGTTCACGCAGGGCGCCCAATATGGCCACGGTGGGCTCGGCGGGGCCGTTGTCGTCTTCCGCCAGGTTGCGACCATAGAAGCAGGGCAGGCCCAGCGCGGAAGCGTCTTTCAGCAAGGCGCGCTGCGCGCGGTGGTTGGCGGCTATCCCGGCCTGTCGGGCACCGGGGTTGTAGGCGGTGACGATGGCCAGCGATTCGCGCTGCCGGGCCGACATCAGGGTTTGCAGCGCCGGATTGTGCTGCCCTATGCGCAATGTGATGGTTCCGGCGGGTGCGAACACCAGATAGCGAGCCGCCTGGAATGCCATGGCGATGGATTCGGGAATGTCGTCGCGCATTTCAGTATTGGGCCTCTCGTTCGCGGATGTGGGGCGCCAGCTTGCAGGCTGTCCGCAGGGCGCTGGCAAACATGCGCACGGCTTCGGGTTGCGGGCCTTGCCGGCGCGTGAACAGCGCAATGGGCGGCAATGTCCAGTCGAATGAGTAGGGCACGATGGCAACGCCGGCGATCCGCACGAGTTCATCGGCGATGTCGGCCGGCACGATGGATACGGCCTTGTCGTTGGAGACGATCAGTTCGCCCATGAGCTTGGTGGCATAGCTTTCGATGATGGGCGCGGGCGGCGCGACCCCCGCCTTCAGGAAGATATCGCTGACCTGCTCGCGTATGGGCGTACCCGGGGCGCCCAGGATCCAGTCCAGCTTGGCCAGTTGGCGCCAGTTCAGGCGGCGCCGGCCCAACTGAGCGGCCAACCGCCGGCCGGCCACCAGGCGGGGCTGTTGATCGTACAGGGCTTCGAATTCCAATTGGTCGATATTCGTCGCGGTCGAGGGCCTGCCCACGGCGATATCCAGCGTGTGGTCGCGCAGCTGCTGCATCAACTGGTCGCTGGTGCCTTCATGTATGGTCAGGGTCAGCCGCCCGCCGCCCTGCGGCAGCGTGTGCTGCACGGCGGCGGAAAGCATCTGCCCGGAAATAAAGGGAATGACGCCGATATGCAGGTGGGCGGCGTTGCCGCTGGCGACCGTTTCCATGTCCCGCACAAGATGTTCCAGGTCGTTGATCATGGCCTGGGCGCGGGCCAGGGCCACTTCCCCCAGCGCCGTGGGCGCCATGCCGCGCGTGGAGCGGTCGAACAGCGGCGCGCCGAACATGCTTTCGACTTCGGCCAGGGCATTGGTGACGGCCGGCTGGCTGGTGGACATTTCTTCGGCCACGCGCGTCAGCGACCCGTGCTGCCGTATGCGCAGCAGCAATTGCAGATGGCGCATCTTCAGCCTGGAGGTCAGCTTGCGGACCACGTCTGCTGAGTTGAAATCATCCATAAGCAATTGAAAACAAATAAATATAACTTAATTATTATATAACGATATTAAATTAAAATTTTATGATTATGTTTAGTCCTTAGAATGATCTCATTATTCACGCGCACGCTGCGCACCAGGAGAACCCAGGACTATGAGTACGTCAGATCGCCAGGCGGCTTTGGACTATCACGAATTTCCCACGCCGGGAAAGATTTCGGTCAATGCCAGCAAACCCCTGGTCACCCAGCGCGACCTAGGGTTGGCCTACACGCCAGGGGTTGCCGCCGCCTGCGAGGAAATCGCGGTAGACCCCTTCAACGCCTTCCGCTACACGGGGCGCGGCAACCTGGTGGGTGTGATCACCAACGGCACGGCGGTGCTGGGGCTGGGCAACATCGGCCCGTTGGCGTCCAAGCCCGTCATGGAAGGCAAGGCGGTGCTGTTCAAGAAGTTCGCCGGCATCGACGTGTTCGACATCGAGATCAACGAAACCGATCCGGACAAGCTGGTCGAGATCATCGCGGGGCTGGAACCCACCTTCGGCGGGATCAACCTGGAAGACATCAAGGCGCCCGAGTGTTTCATTGTGGAAGGCAAGCTGCGCGAGCGCATGAACATACCCGTCTTCCACGACGACCAGCACGGCACCGCCATCACGGTGTCGGCCGCCGTCATCAACGGCCTGAAGGTCGTGGGCAAGGATATTTCCAAGGTCAAGCTCGTCGCCTCCGGCGCCGGGGCCGCCGCCCTGGCCTGCCTGGAGTTGCTGGTCGACCTGGGCCTGCCCATGGAAAACATCTGGGTCACGGATATCGAGGGCGTGGTCTACGAAGGTCGCCAGGCGCTCATGGACCCCAAGAAAGAGCGTTTTGCGCAAAAAACCCAGGCGCGCAAGCTGGGTGAGGTCATAGACGGCGCCGACGTGTTCCTGGGCCTGTCGGCCGGCGGCGTGCTCAAACCCGAGATGGTCGCGCGGATGGCGGATCGTCCGCTTATCCTGGCGCTGGCCAACCCGCATCCAGAGATCCTGCCCGAGGACGCTCACGCCGTGCGCGACGACGTGGTCATGGCCACCGGCCGGTCCGATTACCCCAACCAGGTCAACAACGTACTGTGCTTCCCCTACGTGTTCCGCGGCGCGCTGGACGTCGGGGCCACCACCATTACGCGTGAAATGGAAAAAGCGGCGGCCTACGCCATTGCCGGCCTGGCTGAAGAAGAGCAGAACGAAGTGGTGGCCGCCGCCTATGGCACCTATGGCGTGTCTTTCGGGCGCGATTACTTCATTCCCAAACCCTTCGACCCGCGCCTGATCGTGCGCATCGCGCTGGCCGTGGCCAAGGCGGCCATGGATAGCGGCGTTGCCACGCGCCCCATCCCGGACCTGGCCGCGTATGCCGAGCAATTGCAGCATTTCGTCTACCACTCCGGCGCCTTCATGAAGCCCTTGTTTTCGGCGGCCCGGCAATTGGTGCGCGACGGCGGCAAGGCGCGCATCGTGTTCACCGAGGGCGAAGAAGAGCGCGTGCTGCGGGCCGTGCAGGTTATTGTCGACGAAAAGCTCGCTCATCCCATCCTGGTCGGCCGGCCCCAGGTGCTGTTGTCGCGCATCGAGAAATACGGCTTGCGCCTGCGCCTGGGCCAGGACGTTGAAGTTACCAACCCGGAATATGACGAACGCTTCCATCAGTACTGGACCACGTATTGGGAGCTGATGTGCCGCAAGGGCATCACCAAGGAAATGGCGCGTGTCGAGATGCGCCGCCGGTTGACCCTGATAGGCGCGATGATGCTGCATTTGGGCGACGCCGACGGCATGATATGCGGCACGGTGGGCGGCTACCACGATCACCTGCGCTTCGTCGATCAGGTCATCGGTAAGAAGCCGGGCGCCCAGACGTATGCGGCCATGAACGTGCTGCTGCTGGACGAGCGCACGGTGGCCCTGGTCGATACCCACATCAACGACGACCCGACCGCCGAGCAGATCGCCGAATTCACCATTGCGGCGGCCGAGCAGATGAGTCTGCTGGATCTGGAGCCCAAGGTGGCCATGCTGTCGCGTTCCAACTTCGGGTCGGGCAGCTCGGCCTCGGGCTCCAAGATGCGGCGGGCGCTGGAGCTGGTGCAAGAACAGGCCCCCGAACTGGAGATCGACGGCGAAATGCACGGCGATTGCGCCCTGGACGAAGGCCTGCGTTCGCGCATCCTGCCCTCGTCCAAGCTGAAAGGTTCCGCCAACCTGCTGGTTTGCCCGAACGTGGATGCCGGCAACATCGCCTACAACCTGCTCAAGACGACGGCGGGCAGCAATGTGGCGGTGGGGCCCTTCCTGCTGGGCGCCAACGCGCCCGTGCACATCCTGACCACCAGTTCCACCGTGCGGCGCATCATCAATATGGCCGCACTGACGGTGATTGACGCCAACCGGGGCCGTTAAGCGCGGGACTCAGGAGCCGGCCTCGGTGTCATGCCGGGGCCGGTTTGCCGCGACCCGTGAACCGCCGCAACAGTGCACGGCGGTTCACGGCTTGCTGATAATCAGCTTGGGCCATTTTTCCTTGAAGCGCTTGGACTCGACACGCCGCGTGTACATCTCGGGCGTCGCCCGCAGCGGGTTGTGGCGCACGCGCATCTGGAATAGGTCGCTTAACCCATAGGGTGCAATGACGTGCAGCGTGTCGGCGTCATCCAGGAAGACACCGACGCAAGTGGCATATTCCGGCCACGAGGCCAGCCCTTCCTCCAGCGAGTTCAGGGCCGGCACTTGCCGTCCGAAGGCCTTGGCGTACCACTCGTGTACTCGAGCCTGGTTGGTGACCTCGCAGTTGCGGTCCGGAAGCAACAGGTTCAGTTGCCGTGCAAGGCGCTCGTCCTGAGCTAGTGACGCCTGAGCATCGAAGTAGGCCACATCCAGATCGTCCACCTTCGATGGTTGTCGGAAGCCATGCAGGCTATCCCAAACCAGGGCGCGAATGACGCCGGCCCCTATGCACCACGATGACAGACCCAGCGAGCGTACCGTCTTCAACGCATCCATCAGCGGCGAAGAGGCTAGGACGAGTTCGTGCAATTGACGTTGGTAGCAGTCCTCTTTTGCGCTGGAAATCATATTGCCATGCTCTCCTTCCTTCACTTTGACATGTGACACTTTATAAGTGTGACGTATTAAAGCGTAGGTAGTCGAAGCTTGTGGACGCTGCGTAGATTTATGCGCTTTCTGGCGAGCCACAAGTCGTGTGTGTCTTGCATGGCCAGCCAGGCCTCCGGGCTGCGCCCAATCGCTTTGGAAAGTCGTAGTGCCATCTCGGGTGTGACACGGGACGAACCATTCAGCACCCGGCTGAGTGTGGAGGCTGCCACCCCTAGCGCCTTGGCAAGTTCGCGCCCACTGATATCGTTGGGTTCAAGATAGGCGCCTGCAATGAATTCGCCAGGGTGAGGTGGGTTGTGCATGCCCATTGGTGATGATCCTTGCGACTATTAGTCCGCGGCTGCTTTTCTAGAAAAATTTTGTAAATCTATTGTAGTGTGTTGCGCATCACGCAACAATTATAGAAAATATAGGAAGCTGGTTAGAGACGCAAGGCTTGTTGAGATGTGACGGCGGCCACTGTGCGGCTCAAACCCCAGCAGCTTGATCACACTGACTGGAGATCGCCGTATGGACGATGAAAGGCTTGCTGATTTTCTGCTGTTTTCGGAAAAATACCGAAGTAAGTTCAAACGAATAGCGAATGCAAGCGGTCGGGAGTATGCCGCCGATGACGTGCAAACTGAGGCATGGCTATTAGCCGAGTTGTGGGGGCCGGATGGAGCCCCCATAAACCTTCGCGACCCGCGGGACGTCGATAGGTTGTTCGCGTATTTGTATGCCAAGCTGGTCAAGCGTAAAGCAAAGATCATACGCTACAGCACTCGCCTCGATCATTCTCCATATGGTGATTCTGAAGACAGAGCGCATCCCTTGGCCAGAAAACTGGCTGCTCCGGAAGATACGCAGCCATTGGACATCCTCCTGGCTCTCGAGGACGCCGCCGAGCTGCCGCCGGACCCGGAACCATATGAATCAAGGGCGGCGGCTTATATATGCCTGCTGCAGCATCACCGCAACAACATGCGGTCCGTTGCGGACTACTTGCTTATTTCGCTTTCATACTGCTATTTTCGTTGCAATGAGGCTCGGGAAATGGCCCGCACCCAGTGCGTCTTACCCGATGCCATGGGATCGAGCGGCACTTTCTTTCCTGGTCCCTGGCGGCACTATCGTATGGCTCCGCGTCTGGACCCTTCTTGGGTGTATCCGCCATGGGTGCAAGCCGAGCTTGATCTATGGCCTTCTTCGGTTTGCGAGATTGATGCTCCCGGCAAGTTTCTTACCCGTGTACCGAAATGAATAATGAGACAGGTATCCGACCGCAACGATTCATCCGAGGTAGGAATACCCACCAAAAACCATAAACGAAAACGGCAGCTACTTGAACATCACCGGATTTTCCCCCGGAGGTGGTGAAAACCGGAAAGTGCCGCGCTTCTTGATGGCCTCGACCCCTCCTACTTCTTCTATCCTTAGCGTCTGGTCCCGCATGCATTGTGCATTGGCCGCTTCCGGGTCTACCACTTTGCGTAGGGCCAGTTCGCATGTTTGCAAGATGTCCGCGTATGCGGGGTCGGGGCCCAGGTCCTGGAGTTCTTCGGGGTCGTTTTCCAGGTCATAGAGCATGGGCGGCATATTGACGTAGTAGATGTACTTGTACTTGCCATGACGGATCATGAAGGTGCCGGTGGATGAGCCCGCCGCATGGTATTCGGACAGGATGGTGCGCGTCTCTGCCTTGCCGTTGGCGATATCCCACAGCGAGCGGCCGGGCAGGTCCGCGTCTTCGCGCTTGGGCGTTGCGCCCACGCATTGCACGATGGTCGGAAACAGATCGACCAAGCTGACGGGCGTATCGCATTGTTTACCCTTGGGCACGCCTTCCCCGGAGATGATCAATGGAATGCCCGCGGACTCTTCATACATGGTGGATTTGCCCCATAGCCCCCGTGCGCCGAGGTTATCGCCATGGTCCGAGCTATAGATGATGCGGGTCGAGTCGGACAGGCCGAACTCTTTTACCGCGGATAGAATCCGGCCGATGTTGTCGTCAAGAAAGCTGACCAGGCCATGATAAGCGCGCAGTGCCTGCCACACCATATCCTGCCCGGTAAAGCCTTGGTCGAAGATCTGCGACCCTCGTAGCTGCTGGATGAAGGGATGGTGGGTGGGCCGCTCTTCCTGCGGATATTGCTTGGGCATCGTCATCAGATGCTCAGGGTACATATCAAAGAACTCTTGCGGAGCGATCAGCGGAAAGTGCGGCGCAACGAAGCCTACATAAAGCACCCATGGTTTATCGCCCATGTTCCTGGTCCGATTCTTTAACCACTGTATGGTCGCGTCACGCACGGCGCGATCGTAGCGCGTATAGTCCGACTCGCCCGGGCCGGCCTCCGGCCCAAGCTGCGCCGATCCGGTGCGTACCGGTAGCGGGCACTCTTGGCGGATCAGGCCCAATAGGTCGCCCAGGCCGTCAACAATATGGAGCGGCTGTATTTCTTCCGAGAATCCATTCTGGGCCGGATTGGACCCCGAGTAGTGCAGTTTGCCGATGGATACCACATCGTGACCCTGCGGGATCAAACGGTGTCCCCAGCTTGGCTGCTCGCCCTTGTAGGCAATGGCATTGTCCCAGCATCGGGTCTGATGCACGTAGCGCCCGGTGGCCAGGCTTGCGCGCGCGGGGACGCAAATCGGGCAATTTGTGTAGGCTTGCGTGAAGCGCGTGCCGCTTGCCGCCAGCTTGTCGATATTCGGCGTTTTGATGACGTCGTTACCGTAGCAGCCGGCCACCTTCTTGTTGTGCTCGTCAGAAAAAATAAAAAGCAGATTGCTTGGTTTCATGGCTGTCGGCCTTAGTGTTCTACGTTGATCTTGGCGAGCTTGATGAGTTCCTGGTAGCGGCTTCGCTCGGAGTCGATAAAGTTGCTGAACTCGCTGACGGACATGGAGCGGGCCGTAACCCCCAACTGGCTGAAGGCCTGGAGAATCTTCGGGTCTTTCAGCGATTCGACGACTGCGGTATGGATCTTGTTGACGATGGCTTCCGGCGTGCCGGCCCTGACCGCCAAACCCCACCATTGGGTGATCTCATAGCCAGGTACGGTTGCACTCATCAACGGCAGCTTGGGAAGCAGGGGATCGGGCACGCGGCCGGTGGTGGCCAGGGCTTTAAGGTGGCCGCTGCTTAAATAGGATTTTGCGGCGGCGGGCGATGTGACCATGAAATCGACGGTTCCGCCAACAAGGTCATTCAGCGCCTGGCCCGCACCTTTGTATGGCACATGCAGCATTTGTGCTCCCGTCTTTGCGCTCAGCAGCTCGCCGGCCAGGTGCGACGGGGTGCCCAGGCCTGAAGAGGCATAGCGTATGGCACCGGGGTCGGCTTTTGCCTGGGCGATCAGTTCCGCCACACTATTTGCCTGCACCTTGGAACTGGTTACCAGGATGTTGGCGCTCTCGCCGATGATCGTAATCGGCTGAAAATCCTTGAACGGATCGAACGGCAGGGATTTGTTCAGATAGGGGGTGGCCGCCAGCATGGATGGCGTGGCAAACAGTATGGTGTAGCCGTCCGCGGGTGAGTTTGCGGTCATGTTCTGCGCAATGACGCCGCCGGCGGAAGGCTTGTATTCCATGATGATGGAAACGCCCAATCTCTTGCTTAGCTGCTCGGACAGTGTTCGGGCCAGGATGTCCGGGGCGCCGCCCGGCGATTGCGCCATCAGCATGCGAATGGGCTTGTTGGGGTAGCTCTCGGCATTGTCCTGCGCATGACCAAGGGGGCTGGCAAGCGCCGCCATTGCCATGGCTAGCCCACAAAGGCCCCGTCGTGTGTGACTGATCCGTTTCATTGTTGTCTCCTTGGTATGGAAAGCGCTTCAGTCCTTGGACCGCGCTGCTAAGACCTATTTTTCAGAGGCTATTATGGGGAGAAAATATATTCTTCAAAATTCAAATATAGTGATGATTCCATTCCAAATCGCTATACCACATGGCTGTCGCTAAGACATGAATCCAACGCTTGAAAAAAACTTCACCAATCAGGCTTTACGACGGCTCAGGCTCAGGCACATCGAGTTGCTGCAGGCCTTGGGCGAGGTTGCCACGGTAAGCGCGGCGGCGGCCAAACTGAACCTGTCGCAGCCGGCGGTCAGCAAAATGCTGCAGGAAATCGAAGAGGTGAGCCAGGCGCAGCTCTTTTATCGCGGCCGCCGCGGTATTGAGCCCTCGGAGATGGGCAGGCTCTTGATCCGGCACGCAAGCTTGACCGTGCATCAGTTTGATGCCGCTGGGCAGCAGTTGCAGGCAATGCGGCTTGGTGCTTCGGCCCTGCTGAATGTGGGGTGTTCGTCCACCATGCCCCTACTGCCTCTGGCCGTGGCAATGCTACGCAAGCAGATGCCGTCCCTGTTGCTCAGGTTATGGGATGAACCGCCCCGCCAATTGATTGCGCGGCTCATGGCCGGGGAAATTGACTGCGCCCTTGCGCCGCTGCCGCCGGATATTCTTTCATCGTTGGAAGTGGACGGCTTGCGCTTGCAGCCTGTCATTTCGGATTGGATGTGCGTGGTTGCCTCGCCCCATCACCGGCTTGCCCAGCGCGACAAGCTGCGCTGGAGCGACGTGGTGTCGGAGCAATGGGTGCTGTCGCCACCCGATGGACTGACCCGGCAACGGTTCGTGGCGGTTTGCCTGGATCAGGGGCTGACGCCGCCACGGCCGGCCATCGAGTGCGTTTCCTTCAAATCGCTTCGGTGGCTGCTGCGCAGTGACCCCACCTTGCTTGCGCTGACGCGAGCGTACCAGGTCATGGATGATGTCCAGGTTGGGCTGGTGAAAGTGCTGCCGGTGAGTCCCGTCGTCGAGCTTCCCGGAGTATCTTTCATTACCCGCCAGGGCACGGCGGCCGATCCGGAGGCACTGTCGGCCTTGCTGGAGGCGTTGAAAGAAGCCACCAAACAGGTGGCTGCGGGGGTGCCGGAACGGCTGGTATGAAGCGGAAATTTATTCGACTGAATCGATTCAACTATAGAAGCTTTGCCATTACGCTGGACCGAATGGAGTTCAGAAGCTCTGCTCGCTCTTGCGGATAGGCTGCTGGATCGACCGCACCCAGTCCAAGGTAGGCATCTCTTGCGGCAATGACAATGGGCTTGCTCTCGTTCGGCAGACGTTCAAGAGCCCAGTTCGCAGCGACTTCCTTGGAGGCGATATCCCCGGTCATTGCTGTGTACCAAATGCGTACCAAGGCAAGAACTATGTTTCTTTCATCGCCTTCCCAGTCCGCTTCCGTCGTCCAGAGCGCCAAGGTTTCCAGCAGTGATTGGTGAACGTCGATAGTGGGAATTTCGTCAAAAAATTCTTGAGCTGCCGGACCATACAAGGCAACGCTATGCCGTCGCACTTTTGACAACAGGATAGCCAGGTCGTGGTCCGTCATCGCCGGCTCAAAAAACCCCGCATTGATGTCGTCACGCAACCATTCGCCGAATTGCATTTGCCGCCTTGCCGGGTACCGCCATGGCACCACATCTTCGTGTGCCAGCACAGTCACCTCAAGAGCACGGAGCGTAGTGTCGGTACCGGGAAAAGCCGATACCGACAACAGATCGGACATCAATGCCGCTCTTGCCGATTCGCTTAAAGGGGTGCTTACAGTGATCAACAAGTCTATATCGCTAAGCGGCTTTAGCCCGCCGTCAATCGCCGAGCCAAACAAGTGGACCGCCAAAACCGTTTCGCCGAGATGATTTTCTAGAATGGATAGGGCGGAGGATACTTGGACGGCAATGGATTCTGGAGGCTTGGTGGCGGCCAGCACGTCGGCATCCAGACGCAGCTTCATGGCTTCTTTCGTCACAAGCTAAGTGCTTCCCACGGGACGCCCCTGACGCTTGGATATCTGCTCGGGCGTATGAGTCTGAGCGAATCTGCCCGCCTTGGCTTCGACCAGTGCCTCACGTAGTCCTGGCAGCGCCTGGCGGGCGTCGGCCTCAATTGCGGCGGCTACCTTGCCCACATCCAGTTTCTTCAAGGTCTTCATGGTCAACTCCGCTGAATGCCTTCAGGCGGATTCGAGCACACGCATCTCAATGTGCAATCCAGCGGCAGCGGCCATATTTACCAGTGCATCAAGACCAAAAACATTGATCTTTCCGCGCATCAGGTCGGAGACACGGGGCTGTGTCACGCCAAAAATTTTGGCGGCCTCGGCCTGGCTCATCTTGACGCGGACTATGTGCTGCTTTAGCGCTGTCATGAGGGCTGAACGAAGTTTCATATTCTCAGCTTCTTCTTGGGTGTCTTCGATGGCATCCCAGACGCTGGCAAACCGTTGCTTGCTCATTTGCTTAGTTCCTGCAATAGGTCTCGATAACGTTTCGAGGCCAGATCTATATCCGCCTTATTGGTTTGCTCTGTCTTTTTCTGAAAGCAGTGGATCACATAGACGGCATCGGCGAGTTTGGCAACGTAGATGACCCTGAAAGCACCGGCACTATCGCGAACGCGGATTTCTCTGACACCTTGGCCCACTATATTCATAGGCTTCCAGTCATCCGGTTCAAAACCGTTCTGAACCTGATCGATCTGGTGGCCAGCTGCGCGCTTCGCAGAAGGCGGGAAAGCACGAAGATCATCAAGTGAGGTTCCGAGGAACTCGACAGGCTTGAACAGTGGCATGCGTAATTTATACAATATTTTGTATATTTAGGCAAGCCTAATGCCATCGCTTATTGGCACTTGCTGTCTCATTAGTGTGTAGTGGTGCTATGAGCTAGTCGAACGGTGAAAGTTTTCTCCCGTAGTGATCCATGGACATCCTGAATCTTACGCTGCGATCTTGTTCCGCTCCTGAGTAGGCACTGTGGTGTGATCGGTCTTATAGAGATGCTGAGCGTGCGTTTTCGAGTAGATCAACGAATGTCGCCCACTGGCTGAAACCGACCCAGGCTGTGTGAAAACCCCGATTTTCTGTTTCATCAGCTCGAGGTAGCGTTCTAGGTATGTTGAGTGGAGATTCAATATGCCCAGATACATCACGGGTCAAGACAGACAGCAAGTGACGCTACTGCCAGAGTGCTTGGATGACTTCATCGGCGAAGACAACCCAATACGAGTGGTTGAGGCCTTTGTCAACGAATTGGACTTGGCGTCGTTGGGGTTTCAAGGGGCAACGCCCGCCAATACCGGTCGCCCCTCTTATCATCCGGCCGTTCTCTTGAGTATCTATATATATGGCTACCTCAATCGTATCCAGTCCAGTCGCCGCTTGGAGCGCGAGTGTCAGCGCAACCTCGAGCTGATGTGGCTGACGTGGCGTTTGGCCCCCGACTTCAAGACGATCGCCGATTTCCGTCGAGACAACGGCGCAGGTATCCGTAATGTCTGCCGTCAATTCGTGGTGCTATGCCGAGAGCTCAAGCTATTTAGCCAAGCGCTGGTCGCTATCGATGGCAGTAAGTTCAAGGCGGTGAACACACGTGATCGCAATTTCACCATG
>JBARWC010000017.1:0-37842 GCA_049646585.1 Burkholderiaceae bacterium
CCTGTTCGCCGGCCGTGGCGGGCGTCGTCGGCGTGTTGGGCTGCGCCTGTGCCGCACGCCCCGCCTGGGCCTGCGGTTCCTGCATCAACTGAGCCGGGGTCTGCTTGCCGAAAGCCAGATTGCCCAAATGCGATTCATAGAACATGCCGCTGGTTTGCAATGCCTGGGCAAGCGCCTGGGCCAGTTGCGCCGGCACGATCGCCGCTTGCAGGGATGTGCTTGCGGCGCTTGCCGCCGCCGCGCCGGCGGGGCCGGAGCTGGCGGTATTGGCGCCCGTAGCGGTAGCCGCGCTTCCGGTGGATGCCGATGTCGATGCAGCCGTGGGCGCCGCCATTGGCGAAGCGAGGCTTGCCGCAGGAGCGCCCGCTTGCCCGGCGTTGCCTGCGCCGGCCTGGCCTTGTCCAGCTGTTTGCGCCTGCGCATCGGTGGGGTTGGGGCGGGCTTGCAGCAAAGGCTGCCTGCCTTGCACCGCGGCGGCCTGTTCGGGGTAGTTGGCCAGCAACGCCAAAATGGTACGCGCCGTCCGGCCCAGGGTGGTCGGTGCCGAGGGCGTCGCGGCGGAATCGGTCAGCTTGCCGCTTAGCAGCAGGGCGGCGGTCCGGACATCCATCCGCGCCCTGTCCACGGCGCCCCGGCCTTGCTGCTCGGCCTGGGCGGTTGCGCGGTCTATGATTTCGCGTGGATGGCGCTGGGTTTCGATTCGGGCCGCGTCGGGCCGCTCCGGGTTGGTCGCCTGAGTGACGGCGTCGGGGCGTGCCCCCGTGACCAGATTGGCTTGTTGCGACAAGGTGGCGCCCAGTGCGGCATCGACCCGCTGCACCAGCAGCGTGCCCAGTGCCGAGGGGCCGTTCACGCTCATTGTTTAATCAGCGGCGCGCAATAGGCTTGCAGCACGGTGTGCTGGCGCTTCATATTGCCCAGCAGCATGCCCAGGCGGCTGAGTTCAGGCGCCGCCAGCAGGCGTATATTGGCGTCGTCGTCCAGTATGCGGATGAGCAGGTCGCGGCGGGCTATGCGGTCTTCGCTGCTAAGCTGGTTCAAGCCGCGCAGGGACTCCACGGCCGCCTGGTATTGCTCGCCCAATGAAATGACTTCGTCCCAATGGTTGGCGCGCGCTTCGCTTAACATGCGGCTGGATATTCCCGCAATGACTTCGTATTGTCGCAGGATGGATGGCGGGTTGTTCATAGAGTGGGGTCGTTGGTCTGTGCGGAACGGGTTTCTATAAAGATAGGATAATGCTTCACGCCGAAAGAAGCCGGTATGTATTTGAGATTAATAAAGAAAACCTTGCTGCACATCAACCGGATGCACTAGGCCGTTTGGCCCAAGGCCAAATCACTGCGCACCGGGTCCACGGCTTGGCGCCAGGCGTCGCCGATATCGATCAGCATGCGTTCGGCCAGGTCCAGCGCTTCGTGGTCGGCGTTCAGGTTGGCCAGCAGCAGGTTGCGTATGATCAGGTCATAGCTGGCCACCAGGTTTTTTGCCAGTTCCCCGCCGGCCGCCTGGTCCACGCTGGCCTTCAGGCCTGAATCCACGATGTCGATGGCTTTTGAAATGGCGCTGCCGCGACCTTCGATGTTGTTGTTCTGCATGTGCAGCCTGGCCTTCATGACGGCCGCGCGCGCGCCGTCGAACAGCAGGGTGATCAGGTGTTCGGGGCTTGCGCTGAGCACTTGGGTTTCCAGGCCTATGTGGGCATAGGCTTGTACGGAGTGCTGCCGCCTGGCTCCGCGTACGGGGGAATAGTTCATTTTTCCTTGCCTATATTGGCCAGCATCGACAGTTGCTGGGACAAGTAGCTGCTGACGGAGTTCATTTGCGCCATCATGGTGTCGAGCTTGCTGAATTGCTGGCGGTAGTTTTCCATCTTGGCGTCGATACGGTCCGACATGGCGGTGTACTGGCTTTCCAGGTCTTTCAGCGTGTTGGTCATGCTGTCGGTGGCCGATGCAATCGAACCGCCGCTTTTCACGAAGACATCCGCTGCCGCAGCCATTTTCGCGCTGACGCCGTTTTCGCCGGCGAACAGCTTTTGCACATCGACCATATTGTCTTTAAGCGCCGCGGCCAGCTTGGTGTTGTCGACTTCCAGGAGGCCGTCGCGGGGGTTGGTGGTGATGCCCATTTGACTCAGGGTGCGAACCACGCCGGATGATCCCGCGACGTTCAAGGCGCTGCGCAGCTGGCTTTGCACCTGGCGGGCCAGGCTGTCGCCGGTCAGGGCGCTGCCTTGCTGGTTGTCGACGTTGTACGTGGTCAGCGTCTTGATGATGTTCTGCAGGTTGTTGTAGGCCGTTACGAAGGTATTGACGGCCTTGCTGGTGACCGAGTCGTCGGCGGTCACCGACAGCATGCTGGGCTTGCCTGCCTCGCTTTCCTTGGTCAGCGTCAGCGTGACGCCTTCGATGGCGTCTTCGATGGTGTTGCTTTGGCTTTGGATTGGTATGCCATTGATCAGCAGGGTCGCGTTCTTGGCCGCTTTTTCGCTAAGGTTGGTGCCTGAAGCTGTGCTGTCGTAGCCGATCAAGTCCTGGACCTTGCTGATGTCGGTGCCCGCGCCGGCATCGCTTGCCGTCACGGTAATGGTTTGCACGGCGGCGTCTTCGCCGGTGTTCTTGGCTGTCAGCAGCAGCCGATGCGGCGTGCCGGAGCCGTCGTTGACGATAGTGGCGGAAACGCCCAAGCTGGAGTCGCCATTGATGGCCTTGACGATGCCTTCCAGGCTGGTCTCGCCTTGAGCGACGCTGATGGTCTTGGTCTTGCCGCCTATGGTGAAGGCGATGTCCACACCGCCGTCCGCCAGCGCCGTCTTGCGGTCGGCCATGCCCGTGCTGCTGGTCAATGTTTGCGAGGTCGCCAATTGGGTGACCTCGATGCCGTACTGCCCGGCAATGGCCTTGTTGCTGGCCGTGGCGGAAAATGCTTCGCTGTTGACGCTGGTTTTAAGCGCGCCAAAGGTCTCCGCCTTGCCCAGCGCGTCGGATGCCGTCTTCAATGCCTCGATCGAGCTTTTGATGGTGCCATAGGCGGTCAGGCGGCTTTGCACCGACTTGGCCCTGGATTCGATCAGGGTCAGCGACTGGTTTTCGCTGGCGCGCAACTTGCCCAGCAGCTCGTCCAAAGGAAGGCCGGAACCGACGCCGATAGAAGATATAGCCATGTGAAACTCCCGATTAGGGTAATTGTGCTGCAAAAACCCCCGCTTCAATGTGGACGAAAGCGGGTATTAGTATTGGCTGTTTGGGCGTTTACGCCAAACCGCCCGCCGCCGTTGCGTCAAACCCGGGTGTCCACGCTGCGGCCCTGAAGCTGTACTATCATCTTGGCGACCCGGATCACCGCGTCGGTGGGCACCGTGCGCAGCACATCGCCGGTCTGGGCGTCGATAATGGACACCACCACCCGCTGCGCTTCGGGGTCCACGTCAAAGCGCATGCCGGTCGACCAGGCTTCCATATTGCTGTTGAGCATGTCCAGCGCCTTGGCCAGCGGGTCCAGGCCTTCGGGCAGATCCTGGCCGTCGCGCTGGGCACTGGTGGAACTGCCGTTGCTTAGGGTTTCGCTGGACTTTGTTACCTGCACGGCCGGCTCGGGCAGCGATACAGGGCGTTCGAACTCGGCGGACGGGGCGCCAAACGGCACGGCGGCGACGCCAGATGCAATGGGATTGACCATTGGATTGCTCCGAAAGTAGTTTTTTGTCCGGCGCGGGCGCCTTATAGGCGTTTTTAACGGCAAGGTCGAAGAAAACTTTAATTCGGCGAATAAGCAAGCAAATGTCGCGCTGATCCATCCACCGCCGCCCGCGGCTTGGCGCCACAATAAGCAGCCTCCATTCATGTTTTGACCGTTTGCCTTGTTAATGCCGCATGCCTAGTTCCGAAGATATCCTGGTCGGGCAACACGCTCCGCTGGTTCGCCGCCTGGCTTTGCAACTGATCGCCAAGCTGCCCGCCAGTGTGGAGCTTGACGACCTTATGCAGGCCGGCATGATGGGCCTGCTGGATGCCGTGCGGCGCTACCAGCAAACCGGCGAAGCGCAATTCGAAACCTACGCCATAACTCGCATACGCGGCGCCATGCTGGACGAGCTGCGCAGCCAGGACTGGCTGCCCCGCAGCGTGCGCAGCAAGACCAAGAACATCGAGCAGGCCGTCCACGCCCTGGGGCACCGCCTGATGCGAGCCCCCACCGAGGCCGAAATCGCTGAGGAAATGGGGATGCAGTTGCCGGAATATCAGCAGCTGCTGGAAGAAGCGCGAGGCGTACAGATCATTCACTACGAAGACTTGGCCCGCCACGCCGACGAATCGCAAGCCGCGCCGGAGCCGCGCCAGGATCCTGATCAACAGCCCGCCCACTGGAGCAATCCGCTGAGCCAACTGGTGTCCAAAGGGCTGCGCAGCGCCCTGGTGTCCGCCATCAAAGGCCTGCCCGAGCGCGAGCAGTTGCTGCTGTCACTGCAATTTGAACAAGACCTGAACCAGAAAGAAATCGGCGCGGTCATGGGCATTACCGAGGGCAGGGTGTCGCAACTGCGTTCCCAGGCCGTCGCGCGGATACGCGCCGCCCTGGCGCACGCCGACTGGCACGACAGCCCGGGCGAGGCGGAGTTTCAGGCTTTGCTTTAGGGCGCTGCAGCATTCAATACACAGAAGAAGCGTGATTTTTTACGAAAAGTTTGAGTTTTATATAAGATGTATTTAATATGAATCTTATTGATTTTATCGCTCACTTTTAAACGTAAACAGAAAGCCGACCATGGAAATCGACCGCTTCAAACATCAGCATGTGGAAATCCTGCAAGGGATTGCTCAGCTACGCAAGTTCGCCCACGCCGGCATCAAGGAAAACGCCAACGAGATCGTTCAGCATTTGGGCAAACTGACATCGGTGGTAAGCCTGCATCTGGCTATCGAGGATCGGATCCTGTATCCCACCCTGCAAAAAGGGCAGGACCAACATTTGGCGGAAATGAGCCGGTCTTATCAAGACGAAATGAAGGGCATCGCCAACGCCTACATCGCCTTCGCCCGCAAATGGAGCAAAGTCGCCGCCGTCGCCGACAAAGCAGAACAATTCCGCCAGGAAGCCAACACCGTGCTCAAGACCCTGCACACCCGCATGCAAAAGGAAAACACCGAGTTTTATCCGGCGATCGAGGCGTCGTGAAGAGGCGGCTAGGCAAATACATCTTCGATGCGCTGGGCATCCAGCACTTGCACGGCCCAGCGGTTCAGCGTGGCCTCGTCGGCTTCGTTCAGGCGGATTCGACCCCAGTCGGGTAATTGACCGAACTTGCGAGTGATAAGCGTGGCAAGCAGTCCGGCAATGCCTTCCATCCTGCCTATTTCCTTGCCAATTTCCTTGCCTTTATGCTCGCCTATCTTTATGCCTTCCTCGCGCTCGCGCTTTAGTTGAACGCGTTCGACGCTGGTGATATAGGTCATCTGAGTTTCCTCTTCAAGTTGACTGATGGCTTGTTCAAACGCTGGCTCCAGCGCTTCAGGCAGCGCCATCATCGCATCAATAATGCGGAACAACTGAATGACATTATCGGGGCTAAAGCGCCAATAGTACAGGCGGCGCATTAGCTCGGTCTTGCGGGCCAGGCGCGCAAGGCCGTCGCGCGTGGCGTTGGCTTCCAATTGGGCCAAAATCACCACGGCAAAGGGGTTGGCCGGCGCCAGGGATATCAGTTCCGGCATGCGCTTACGCCAGCTTTCCAGACGAATGACGGGAAAGGTGAAGTTCAGTGAACATCCCCAACGTTGATAAGCATAAGACAACTGGGGCGGACCGTGTACCCGCCCGGTCAAGACCGCCACGCTGACCAGGGAGTGATCGGGATACTTTTCGTGCAAGCGGGTGTGATAAATGAACATTCGGGCCGAAAAGCCCGCGTCATGCCTGGCCTGCACTTCAATATGGATAAGCGCCAAGGCCGCCTCCCCGCCCAGCAGCCGCAGCGATATCAGCTTATCCACATGGCGCCGGCCGCGCTTGGCGCTACGCAATACTGCCTGCAGCTCTTTCTCGAGGAATACCGGTTTATGCGCCCAATCAATCTGGGCATGCATACTGGAGCAGAACAGAGCCGTGAAATGCGGAAAATAGGCATCCAGGGCGTCCTTCCAGGCACCGTCGTAATCTGAAAACTTGGTGGACATGCGCCGCAGGCCAAAAGTAAAAGGTCAGGGCACTATAGGCCCGGGCGGCAGTAAGCGGATGAAGAGGTGAGCGGTTTTGTCAGGGTGGGGAAATACGGCATGCAAGCATTGATGGACTCATCCGCTCGGCCAAGCAGGCCAGCCCAACAAATTGCAATGAGTGCTTGATACAGACTGCGCTGCAGCAGGAAATCAATGCTTCGACTTGTCTGAATGGATTTTGTCTGAAAAATAAAAGACATAGCTGGCTACAGCCATGAAGCCAATAAACAGGCCACCGGTAGCCAGGATAAATGCAATGGTCATTGCTTAATCCTTGTAAGTGCGATTTCGGGAGTCAACCAGATAACTTTGTTTTCTGCGCGTTCACATACTGGCTGAGCACATCATCCATGCGTGCCTGCCACCCTTCGCCGCCGGATTTAAAGAAGTCTATAACGTCGGCGGAATAACGTATGGATACCTGGATTTTTGGGCGCGCTTTAGGAGGGCGCCCACGGCGCGGCCGCAAGGCGGCCAATTCCATATCGCTAAAGGGTGGATTATCCGTATCCGTTAAAGCAGCGGCTGTAATCGCCTGATCTTCGAGATCAGTTGGGCGCATCAATTTGCGAGACATAGTAGTCGGGACACCTCGCTCATGGTGGAATTTAATTGTAGCTGCGATAAATAGAGGGAACAAGTTGGAAGCTTGAGGGAAGGAGTACGCCGGGACTAACCCTGAATGAATAGGCTCTTGCAGATTGCATGAAAAAAGCCAGCCCCTTAGGGCCGGCTTTCAGGCAGTTATTGTGTACGACGCCTCTTATGAGGCGCCGTACCTCTTTAATACCATCGAAAATATAAGCATTAAAGAGCGCCTTATTGCGATTAACGCAGCAGCGACAACACAGTTTGCGGGACTTGGTTGGCTTGGGCCAGAACCGAGGTGCCAGCTTGTTGCAGGATCTGAGCACGCGTCATGTTCGACACTTCGACAGCATAGTCAGCGTCTTCGATGCGCGAACGTGCGGAAGACAAGTTGGTGACGGTGTTGCTCAGGTTAGCGATGGTAGACTGAAAACGGTTTTGCACTGCACCAAGCTCGCCACGAAGAGCGTCAACTTTGGCTAGTGCAGTGTCTAGCTTATCCAGTGCCATCGAGGTGCCTCGCCCAGTGAAAGCACCAGTGGCTTGATTAAGGGCTTGTCCAGCAAGGTCGGCGACGCCTGTCGCTGTCACAAAGGTTGGGGTGCCACCTGCTTTGAGATTTTCGCCAGCGTATGTTACGTATGCTTGTACTGATTTGTCTTCGTTGTAAGCGATCTTGACCAGAGCATTGGAGTAGGCTGTAACGGTGCCGTCGGCTGCCGTGTAGTTGCCTGCTGCCGAGGCGATTTTCACAGTGTCAGCATTGGCAGCAGCGGCGCCTTTTGTGTACTGCGCTGCATAGTAGTCGTTACCCGCCTTGATGACAAATGCATCAGTGACATTCGCGGTGTTGTCGGCATTGCGGAGCTGGTGTACTGTCACGTCGCTGGCGTCAATCGTAATGCCGGCCGCTTGAAGTTGAGTAACTGCGGCGCTAATGTCAATGCCGGCCCCCCCCAAAGATCCAGGCAACTGCTGACTTAGGTTTAGTGCGTCGCCAACTTGTACGTCTTTTTTTTCGACAGTGAAGTTGTCCAGTTTGAGGGTTTTGGAACTAATCTCTGTCAATCCGATATCAATTTTTTCGTTATCATTTGCGCCGACTTGAATACTCAGAGACTTAGCGCCTTCAGCCAGTACTTTTACTCCGTTAAATTGGGTTTGCTCCGAAACGCGGTCGATCTCTGATAGGCGTTGCGTGATTTCTTCTTGAATCGATTTCAGATCGGATGCCGAGTTTGTACCGTTGGCTGCTTGGACCGATAACTCACGAACACGCTGCAAGTTATTGTTGATTTCGTTCAACGCGCCTTCGGTCGTTTGAGCGATCGAGATACCGTCGTTGGCGTTGCGGGTGGCTTGCGTCAGGCCCTTGATGTTGGCCGTGAAGCGGTTGGCAATGGCCTGACCGGCGGCGTCGTCTTTGGCGCTGTTGATGCGCATGCCGGAGGACAGACGCTCGATGGCGGTGCCCAAGGCCGATTGCGATTTGCTCAGATTGCCTTGGGCAACCAGGGAAAGCGAGTTGGTGTTGATGACTGACATGGATAACTCCTGGAAGGAATAAATACGGCGAATCTGGCTCCGCCTGGTTGCCAAGAAGAAAAAAGCCTGTTTTTACGGGGTGCTGCCTGGTCCGTGGTAAAGCAAAGCCGGTTTCTTCCTGTTCACTCGCGTTAACGGCCCTAGGTCGAGGAACTTTAGGGAGTGTTATGCGTTTATTGCAAGCAATGTGCTTCCTACCTGGTTTTGCGGTATGCGGGAAGGGCGCGGCCGGCTCGGCGCGCCCGCCCCTTTCCCCGTATTCAACACCTCTATGGCCTGCCGCAGGCTACCGGCTTCGCCGGTCAGTGCCCGCACAGTGTTGCCCAGGTCCTGGACCAGGGCGGCGTTTTGGTGGGTGACGCCGTCCATCTGGGCGATGGCCTGGTTGATTTGCTCCAGGCCGCTGGACTGTTCCACCGAGGCGGTGGAGATTTCGCCCATGATGTCGGTGACGCGGCGCACGGAGTCGACGATTTCCTGCATGGTTTCGCCGGCGCGGGCGGCGTGTTCGGAGCCGACGGCCATGCGGTCGACGGATGCGTCGATGAGGGTTTTGATTTCCTTGGCGGCGGAGGAGCTTTTTTGCGCCAGGCTGCGCACTTCGCCCGCGACCACGGCAAAACCGCGGCCGGCTTCGCCGGCGCGGGCCGATTCGACGGCGGCGTTCAGGGCCAGTATGTTGGTCTGGAAGGCGATTTCTTCGATCAGCGAGACGATGTCGCCGATTTTTTGCGAGCTGTCGTGTATTTCCTGCATGGTGGCGACGACGTCGCCGACCACGGCGCCGCCGCGTTGGGCGGTGCGCATGCTGTCGTCGGCCAGTTGGCTGGCCAGGTGGGCGTTGTCGGAGTTCTGCTTGACGGTGGCGGTCAGTTCTTCCATGCTGGCGGCGGTTTCCTGCAGGGATGCGGCCTGATCTTCGGTGCGGGCCGACAGATTGGTGTTGCTGGCATCCAGTATCTGCGCCATGCGGGCGGTGGCATGGGCGCCGCCGTGGACGTCGGTGGCGATGCCCAGCAGGCTTTTGCGCATCATGTCCAGGTAGAAGAACAGGTTGCCGACCTCGCCCTGTTGTTGGGTGTCGATGTCGACAAGCAGGTTGCCCGATGCAACCTGGCGGGCGATTTTGGCGGCACCCTCCAGCGGCTTGACGACTCCCTGGGCGATACGCCAGCCATAGGCCAGGTTGGCCAGGGTGGCGGCCCCGATGCCGGCCAGCGCCCATGCCTGGTAGGCGGCGGGGATGCCGCCCAGGGCCAGCCAGGTGGCGGCGGCGATGGTGGCGGTGGACAGCACGGCCATGCGGAACATGCCGGCTTTCAGGGTTTTGGCGAAGGGCAGGGCGGCGATGTCGAAGACCCGCCGCCATCCGGCCCGCGCGCGCTGGCCGTGCCGGATGGTGTAGCCGGCGGCGCGGCCCGCGTTGATGTCGTCGTAGAACTCCTGGGCGGCATCGATCTGCTCCTGGGTGGGCTGGACCCGCACGGAGGCGTAGCCGGTGACTTCGCCGTGCTCGTAGACGGGCGCTGCGTTGGCCAGCACCCAGTAGTAGCCGCCGTCCTTGCGTCGGTTCTTGACCAGGCCCAGCCAGGGTTTGCGCGCTTGCAGGGTGTCCCACAGGTCTTGAAAGGCCGCAGGCGGCATGTCGGGGTGCCGGATCAGGTTGTGGGGCTTGCCGATGAGCTCTTCGCGGGTGTAGCCGCTGATTTCCACGAAGGCCGGGTTGGCATAGGTAAGCCGGCCTTTCTTGTCGGTTTTGGAGATCAGGTACTGATCGGGCCGGAGTTTGGTTTCGACGTTGTTGACGGGTAGATTGACACGCATGGGCTGAAAGTAAGTCTTAAGGGCCGCCGTTTAGGCGCGGATACCCGGGTTTACGGCAGAAGATGGCGGATGTTGAGGGGATGATAGGCAGTCGCCGCCAGGATCGATTTGATATGGATCATGTTTGGCGCGTATTGCAGCCACTGCTTGCGGCTCGTCGAGGTTTGAGCATGAACGGGGGTAGCCGCTGATGCGTGCTATTTACGGCGAGCATGCCGGGCATAAAAAAAACCGGCTCCTTGCGGAGCCGGTTGTACTGTATGGCGGGGCTTTGATAGCCCTTCTTGTTGTTTACCTGCCTAGTACAGGACCTGGGGCAGCCACAAGCCGATCGCGGGGAACATATACAGCAGTATGATGGCCACGATCTGTATGCCCATGAACGGCAGCATGCCCGCGAAGATCTGGTTCAGGGTGACGTGCGGTGGCGCGACCCCCTTCAGGTAGAAGGCGGACATGGCGACCGGCGGCGACAGGAAGGCCGTTTGCAGGTTCAGCGCCACCAGCAGGCCGAAGAACAGCGGGTCGATCTGGTAGTGGGCCAGCAGCGGCAGGAAGATGGGCATGAAGATCACGATGATCTCGGTCCATTCCAGGGGCCAGCCCAGCAGGAAGATGACGATCTGCGCCAGGATCATGAACTGCACCGGGGTCAGGTCCATGCCCAGCACCCAGGCGTTGATGATTTCCTGCCCGCCCAGCAGCGCGAAGGCCGCCGAGAAGATGCTGGAACCCACGAACAGCCAGCACACCATGGCGCTGGTCTTGGCCGCCAGGTAGACCGACTCCTTCAGCATGTCCATGTTCAGGCGTCGGTAGGCCAGCGCCAGCAAGAGGCCGCCGAAGGAACCCATGGCCGCCGCTTCGGACGGTGTGGCCAGGCCGAACACGATACTGCCCAATACCGCCAGGATCATGATGGCCAGCGGGAAGAAGGAGCTGAGCAGCATCTTGAAGACTTCAAGGCGCGCGAAGGTGAAGAAGGCGTAGAAGATCAGCAGTAGGACGGTGCCCACCGCAAGGGTGATCCAGAAGGCGTTGGGAGCCGGCACGGAATCAGCCGCCTGTTCATCTGCCGCGCTGTCCGCCGCGTCAGCGGTGGCGGAAGCATCGGCGGTGGATGCGGCGGTTTCCGCGCCTTCAGGCTCGGCCAGCCCGCCGGCCCCTTCGGGTTCCGCCAGGCCGCCGCTGTCCAGGCTGGAGTCGGACGCGCCCGCAAAGCCCATTTCGACCAAGCCGCTTTCCTGTACGGGGGCGGGCTTGGTGACGATTTCGTAGCTAAGCAGCATGGCGGCCGAGAAGACCAGCGCCGGCAGCAGGGCGATGAGCAAGTGGTTGAGCAAGGTGCGCATGGGCACGTGAGCGTTGCGCTTGCCCTTGATGGCGCCGATCAGGCCGGGCAGGGCCCGGTTGCTGACGGTGTCCTTGACGATCTGGGCGAACTCGGGCAGTGTTACGCGGCGTTCCTCCTCGGTCAGCGGGGGGGCCGACTTGGGGCTGACCTTGGCCACGATCATGATGTACAGGACGTACAGCAGGGCCAGCATGATGCCCGGGAAGAAAGCGCCCGCATACAGCTTGACCACGGATACGCCGGCCACCGCACCGTACACGATAAGCAGCACGGATGGCGGGATCATGATGCCCAGGCAGCCGCCGGCGGTGATGGAGCCGGCGGTCAGGCGTATGCTGTAGCCCGCCTTGAGCATGGCCGGCAGCGCCAGCAAGCCCATCAGCGTGACCACGGCGCCCACGATGCCGGTGGCCGTGGCGAACACGGCGCAGGTAATGACGGTTGCCACAGCCAATGAGCCCGGTACGCGGGCCATGGCCAGGTGCATGCTTTTGAACAGTCTTTCAATGAGGTTGGCGCGTTCGACCAGGTACCCCATGAAAATGAACAGCGGCACGGCGATCAGCACGTCGTTGGTCATGACGGCATAGGTGCGCAGCACCATCAAGTCCAGCGTCTGTTCTATGGCGATTTGCGGCCCCATTCCCCGGTAGGCCAGGTAGGTGAACATGACGCCCATGCCCATCAGGGTGAAGGCGGTTGGAAACCCCAACATGATGGTGACGACGATCAGGCCCAGCATGAGCAGGCCCAGGTGGCCGTTGGTAATGTCCGCCGGCGAGGGCATGAGCACTATCAAGGCGATGACGACGGCCACTAATATAGAGAGGCCGAACCATATCTCTTTCTTCATGGTTGCTTCCCTTTTTCTTGTTCGATGACGATGGAGTCAAGCGCATTGATTTCGCTGGTATCCACGTGCACCATGTCTTTGAGTTTGTCCACGTCGACTTCTTCGACGTCCTTGTCGCGCTTGGGCCAATCGCCCTGCTTCAGGCACTGGACGCAATAGACCATTTCGACGAAGCCCTGGAACAGCAGGGTGACGCCGGCCAGGGGAATGATGAACTTGAAGGGGTAGATGGGCGGGCCATCGGCGGTAATGGTGGAATGCTCGTTGATCATGAGCGATTCCAGCGCATAGTTGTAGCCGGCCCAGGCCAGCGCCACGACGCCGGGTATGAAGAATATGATGTACAGGGTCAGGTCCAGGCCTGCCTGCAGGCGGGGCGGAAAAAAGCCGTACAGCACGTCACCGCGGACGTGGCCGTTCTTGGACAGAGTGTACGCGCCGGCCATCATGAACAGTGCGCCATACATCATGTTCATGGCGTCGAACGACCACGCGTGTGGAGCGCCCAGCGCATAGCGCGAAAACACTTCGTATGTCACGAACAGCGTCAATGCCAGGACAAACCAGCCGAAAAGCTGACCTATCCAGGTATTGACCCGGTCTATGGTTTGCAAAAATTTTTGCATGGTAGATTCACCTTGCTGGGGAAAGAAGCGGTGGAGCCGCGAGCTGAGTATTGCGGCCCCCTGGCTGCGGATTTAAAAAACACTACCCGTACAGCTGGGTAGTGTTTAGCGCAGCATTGCTACGGCTTAGGCCTTCTTCTTGGGAGCGGCCTTTTTGTTGAAGTAGTGGTTGTAGGCCATGCGACGGTTGTTGTTGGTGTCCATGTCCCACGACACAGCGCGCGCGGCGAAGGCGCGTTGCGACTGTTCGATTTCCTTGAACAGCGGGTTGGTTTCGCCCTTCTTGGAGACGATGCCGTCCCAGACGGTAAGCTGCTCTTGCAGGATGGCGTCGGGTGTCTTGTAGAACTTGACGCCGTCTTCCTTCTGCAGCTTGATGTAGTCTTGCGAATAGCGGTCGACCGCTTTCCAGGACATGTCGGCCGAAGCGGCTTCCACGCCGTTGGCGATGATGGCTTTCATCTTGTCGGGCAGGGCTTTGTACTTGTCCTTGTTGAAGATGATTTCGAAGGTTTCGGACGACTGGTGGAAGCTTTGCAGCATGCACACCTTGGACACGTCGGGGAAGCCCAGCAGGCGGTCCGAGGTGGCGTTGTTGAACTCGGCGCCGTCCAGCAGGCCGCGGTCCAGGGCCGGAACGATTTCGCCGCCGGGCAGCGCGTTAACCGCCGCGCCCATGGCCGTGAACAAGTCAATGGCCAGGCCGTTGGTGCGGAACTTCAGGCCTTTCAGGTCGGCCGTCTTGGTGACGGGCTTCTTGAACCAGCCGAAGGCCTGGGTGGGCATGGGGCCGGACAGGAAGGATTCGACGTTGCCGCCGATTTCGTTATAGAGCTTGACCAGCAATTCCTTGCCGCCGCCGTACTTGTGCCAGGCCAGGACCATGTTGGCGTCCATGCCGAAGGCGGGGCCCGAGGAATACAGGGCCAGGGCGTTCTGTTTGCCGTAGTTGTAGCCCAGCACGCCGTGGCCGCCGTCCAGGGTACCCTTGGACACGGCGTCGAGCAGTGCGAATGCGGGCACGACCGCGCCGGCCGGCAGCACTTCGATCTTCAGTTCGCCGCCGGTCATGTCGTTGATCTTTTTGGCGAAGTCCAGGGCGTATTCGTGGAAGATGTCAACCGTCGGCCAGGTGCTCTGGAAGCGGAAGTTAATCGGGGTTTGCGCGCTGACGATGGCGGGAAAACCCATGCCGACAGCGGCGACCGTGCCGGCGGCGGCGCCACCGAGAAACTGACGACGCGACTTGACGGGGGCGAGGCTATCCGATTTGGTACTGCTTTTCATTTGTGTGTCTCCTGGCTTAGATGTGACTACGTATTTACGTATTATTGATTGCGATTGAGTACGGACCATCAACTTCCGTCGCTTTTATAGGCTATCCAAATAAGCGAGTCAACAATTTGTAAGCCGGCCGATTTTCAGTACCATGAATGCCCGTGAGCACTTTGATCTTTCTGAAAGCCAATGTTTACAAGGGTTTCGAAAGGAACTTGAAAGTTCGATATTTTCAGGAGCCTGTATTTCCTGAATTGTCTGCCAGGGTTATCACGGAGTAATTCGGTGTTTCCACTAATCCCCGGATTGTGGCTGTGCGCCACATCCGGTAGGAGGCTTTCAGGGGCGGCGCGCGCCCTGCCCGCGATTGCGCTGGCTGTTCTGGTCCTGGCCGGTGCCGATCTGGCTGGTATGGCCGTCTTTCTTGCTTCGGTTCTGCTGATCGCGATGGCTGCGTTGCTCCTCGCGAAGGCGGTCGTCTTTTTGCAGGCTTTCGGAAGGTTGATCAGGTCGGTTCGTCATGGCGATTTCCTTGCATGTTGAATGGCGGACTGCGGCGGCAGACCGCATGGCGGTCCAGCAACCGGCGTTCCCGGCATCAGGGGCATGGAATTTGCTGCCGCTCCACGCCTGTACCCGGATGAAAGGAGCGGACCGATGCGCGAGTGGTGGCTGGAAACCAAAATCTTGTCTATTCCCATTTGGAACTGGTTGTCGGCCTGCGTGGTAGCCACCCTGGTATTCATGGCTTTGCTGCTGGTCAGGCAATGGGTGCGGCGGCGCGCCGGGCAAAACGCGAAGCACGAGCGCAGGGTGTTCATGCGCATGTTTTTCCAGATCGCGGCCAGCACCAGCTCCTTCGCCCTGCTTGTCCTGTCCATCCTGATCGGCGTGAAATTCCTGGACATGCCCCCGGCCTGGCGCGCCGGCATGTCGCAGCTGTGGTTCGTGGCAGTGGTGCTGCAGGTGGCCCTGTGGCTGAACGGAGCCATTACCTTTGGCCTGGCGCGGTATCTGGAGCGCCGCGCCGACCTGAATGCCGTCGCGATGAGCATCGTGGCGTTCACGGCCAGGGCGGTGCTATGGGTGGTCGCCGTGTTGGCGGTCTTGGACAACCTGGGGGTGAACATCACGGCCTTCATCGCCAGCCTGGGCATAGGCGGCGTGGCCGTCGCGCTGGCGGCGCAGGTGGTGCTGAGCGACCTGTTCGCGTCGGTGTCGATAGGGCTGGACAAGCCTTTCGAGCCCGGCGACTTCATTGTGGTGGGCGGCATCGCCGGCAGCATCGAACACGTTGGACTGAAAACCACGCGCATCCGCAGCCTGGGCGGCGAGCAGATCGTGTGCTCCAATACCGAACTGCTCAAGCAAACCATACAGAACTACAAGCGCATGGACCTGCGCCGCATCGCGTTCCGCTTCAGCGTGGCTTATGGAGCGGACGCGGGGCAGGCGGAAGAGATCGCCCACGCCGTCAAGGCCTTGATCCAGGCGCAGGACGGCACGCGTTTCGATCGGGCGCATCTGCTTCAGTTCACCGAGCGGGGGCTGGAATATGAGGTGGTCTATTACGTGCTGAGCGCCGACTACAACCGGTATATGGATATTCAGCAAACGATCAATCTGGGCATTATGCGCGAAGTGGCGGACCGCGGACTGACTTTCGGGCGTAGCGAAATGAAGGTCTATCAAGCGCCTGTCGCCGGGGGCGGCGCGGAGCCCGCGGGCGGAGCCGGATAGCGCCGCGTCCTGAGCGGCGTCAGCAGGGCGGTCAGCCCGTTGTGATCCAGTTCGTGCATCAGGGCCAGCAGGCGGCCGATCTCGCCCTTGGGAAAGCCCGTGCGGGCGAACCAGTTCAGGTAGTGGCCGGGCAGGTCGGCGATAAGACGCCCCTTGTATTTGCCATAGGGCATGCTGCGGGTCAGCAGCAGCTCCAGGTCGTCGGGGTTCATGGTTTTGTTCCCGTTCGGGGCAGGCAGGCGCCGCCGGCTACTGCGCCGCTGCGGCCTGTTTGTCGCGCGGCAGGAACACCAGCACGAGCAGGGTGCAGGTGCCCACGAAGCCGAAGGCGAAATCGTAGCGGCCGGTGAACGCCACAAAAGCCGCGAAAGCCGTCGGCACCAGCATGTTCATCAGGTTGACCAGAATGCTGGATCCCGCCGAGGTTTCCGAAATAAGGTCGGGCGGCGAGCGACGCGCCACCTCGGCGATCAGCACGCCGTTCCAGCTGGCCGCCGTGCCGCCGGCCACGAAAGCCAAGGTCACGATGGTCCATAGCGGCCACTGGGGGCTGCTCAATCCCAACAATATGGTCGTGAGCGCCGATAGGACGGCAACGATGGACAGCGTCGCCCTGGCCGAACGCATGCGATCGGACAGCCATCCCCACGCAATGCGCCCCAGCACGCCGCCGGCCTGCATGACGGCGAACACGGCGCCCGCCATGCCCAGCGAGAATCCCAGTCCGTCGATCAGGTAGATGACGGTGAAGGTGAACCAGCAGCTTTGGGACACGGCGAACAGGCCGCCGACGATGGATATATTCATCAGGCCGCGGTTGCTCGTCAGTGATTGCAGCGGTATTTGCAAGGTATGCAGCGTCTTGCGCCCGGGTAAGGAGAAATGCCAGCCTTCGAGATCCTCGCTCTGGTCCACCGCGGCGCTCATGCGCCATGTCAGGATGGTGGGCAGGGCGACCAGGATGGCGCAAGCGAACAGGGCGATCCGCCATCCGACCAGCAGGATCATGGCCGGGATGATCAGCCCGGCGATGGCGCCGCCCAGGGGGACGCCCGCTTGTTTGATGGAAAAAACCAGATTGCGCTTTCCGGGCGGGGAATACCGCTGCAGGACTTCGCTGCCGGCCGGATTGGCGGTGCCGCTGCTCAGGCCCATGATGAAGCAGGCGGTCAGGGCCACGGCGACGCTGGAATTCAGGAAGAGGATCATGCTGCAGGCTCCGATCATCAGGAAGACCTGCAGGGTGCGCATGCCGCCCACCTGCTTCATCAGGGACGAGCCCGCGATCAGTATGGCAAGCCCGCCCAGCGAATTGCTTGCCGTCAGGTAGCCGATGGAGCTGCCGCTCCAGCCGAATTCCTCGGACACCGCGGGGGCGATGATGGGGATGAAACGTGACAGGAAGGATGTGGTGGTTTGCAGGATGAAAATCGCTGCTATGGGCACAAGCCAGGCAGGCGTTGCCTTAATCATGAGACATCTCTTGTTTGCGGAAGTGCTGCGGACGGGGGCGTAGCTTCCCCTATATACCCTGCATTGTATGCGGGTGTGGGAATCTACGCCCCGGCAGGGCGCCGGATCAACGCAATAGATGCAGCACGATGGCCGGGAACGCCATCAGCAGCCCCACCGCCAGCAGCTGTATGCATACGAAGGGGATGATGCCGCCGTAGATATCGCGAATGCTGATAGAGGGCGGCGCCGAGCCTTTCATGAAAAACAGTGCGAATCCGAAGGGCGGAGTCAGGAAGGAGGTTTGCAGGTTTACGGCCACCAGTATGGCGAACCACAGCAGGACGAAGGACCGCTGGTCGTCGGGCGCCAGGCCTTCCAGGCCCAGGGATTGGGCGAAATCGGGCGCGAAACCGGCGATGATGGGCGCGAAGACCGGCAGGATGATGAGCGTGATTTCCAGCCAGTCGAAGAAGAAGCCGAGCAGGAAGATGACGACCAGCAGCAACACCAGCAAGCCCCAGTGGCTCAGGCCCATCCACTGGATGAAGTCCAGGATCAGGTCTTCGCCGTACAGCGCCCGGAACACGTAGGAAAAGGCGGTGGCCCCGCCTATGATCAGGAAGATCATGGCCGAGGTCAGCGCGGTTTCCATGCAGACCTGGTTGAGCATGCCGCGATTGAGCCGGCCGTTCAAGCCGGCAAGCAGGATGGCCCCGAAGGCGCCGATGCCGGCGGCCTCGGTGGGCGTGGCCCAGCCCGCGAAAATCGAACCCAGGACCAGGCAGATCAGGAAGGTGACCGGCACGAAGCCCTTGATCACCATGACGATCAGGTTCAGGGCGCCGATTTCGTCGCGGCTGCGCTCCAGCGGCGGCGCAAGCTGGGGCCGGATCAGCGAGATAAGCACCACGTACAGGCAGTAAAGGCCGGCCAGCATCAAGCCCGGCACGACCGCGGCCAGGAACAGATTGCCCACCGAAATGGACATGAGGTCGCCCATGACGATCAGCATGACCGAGGGCGGGATCAGGATGCCCAATGTCGCGCTGGCGGCGATGACGCCGGTGCTGAGCCGGGCGTCGTATTTCTGGGCGATCATTGCCGGCAAGGCCATCATGGTAAGCATCACGACCGATGCGCCTATGATGCCCGTCATGGCGGCCAGGATGGTGCCCAGCAAGGCCACCGATAATGCCAGGCTGCCGGGCACGCGGCGCAGCAGTATCTGCATTACGTGCAGAAGGCGTTCGGCCACATTGCTTTTTTCCAGCATGATGCCCATGAACACGAAGCAGGGGACGGCAACCAGAATCTGGTTGCTGGCCGCGTTCTGCCAAAGGCGCTCAACGAACAGATAGAGCTCGGCGGTGTGCATGGTGCCCAGGCCGATGCCGCCCAGGGCAAACAGCAGGGCGATTCCGCCTAGCGTCAGGCCGACGGGAAAGCCGCTGAAAATAAGCAGGGCCAGGGCGATGAACATATAGCCGCCCAGGTAGTCGTACAGATGGTCGTACAGCATGCTCATGCGGCGCCCCTTGGTGATTCGTCGTGGCGGGCCGGATCTGTGTTTGACGGAGCGGCGGGCAGGGCAACCATGCCCAGGCGCGCCAGCGCCTGTGGGCGTATGGCCTTGGGTCCGAACAGATACACCAGCAGGCGCAGCATCGTGGACAGCAGCGAGGCGAACAGCAGCGTCGTTCCAAAGAACAGGAAGGACTTGATGACCCAGCGGCTGGGCAGGCCGGTCATGGACGGCGATCCCTCGCCGTTCAGGAAGGCCTTGGCCGTGAACAGCCAGGAGTGGTAAATAAGGACGGCGCAAAAAGGCATGGCTAGCAGCAGGATGGCGATAAGCTCGACCCAGCCCCGGGTGCGTTCGCCGCGTTTCTCGCGCCAGATGTCGACCCGTACGTGGGCGCCGACGAAGTAGGCCAAGCCATAGGCAAGAAGAAAAATCACCGCATGCAGGTGCCACTCCATTTCCTGGAGCTTGGTGGGGGAAATGTACTGATACAGCCAGCTGTTCATCACGAATTGCTGAATGAAGATGAACTTGCGGGTCACCACGTCATAGACGATGGTCAGGATCAGCGGCAGGATCAGCCACGCGCCGGCACGCGCGAATAGCGTGCAGATTTTTTCCAAAAAATCCGAAAAAGCCAGGATCGGTCGCATCATGGATGCCTGTGATAAGGGTGGAATCGACGACGCCCCCGCTGCTGCGAAAGCCGCAGGGCGCAGGGGGCGGGTAGGCGCCTTGCGGCCCCGGCGGGGCCGCAAGAGCAGGCTTACTTCAGGTAAGCGCGCGTGCCCCAGACTTTGTAATCGTCACGGAACTTGCTAAGGCTGGCCCAGACTTTGGCGGAATCGGGGTTTTGAGCGGTTTCTTGGGCGATCACTTTTTTCCAGGCCTTGTGGAAGGCGTCCAGCATGTCTTTGGACCACTCTTTGGTGGCCACGCCGTCGGCCTCGTTCTTCTTGATGATGGCGTATTGGCCGGCTTCACCGTCCGCCAATTGCGCAACCGTCGCGCGGTCGCAGGCCATTTCTATCATGAGCTTCTGGGCCTTGCCCAGCTTGTCCCAGCTCTTTTTATTGATCAGGAGCTCCTGGACCGTGGATTGCTGGTGCCAGCCCGGAAAGTAATTGAACTTGGCGACTTGATAGAAGCCCAGGCCGCGGTCGATGGCGGGAACGGATTGCTCGGCGGCGTCCAGCGTTCCCAGTTCGAGCGCCTGGTAAACCTCGCCCGGGGCAAGCAACTGCGTCGATACGCCGAACTGTTCCATGACCTTGGCCCCTAGGCCCAGGAAGCGCATTTTCAGGCCGCGCAAGTCGTCGAGCGACTTGATTTCCTTGCGGAACCAGCCGCCGCTTTCGGGCGGCAGGATGCCGCAGGGAAGCATGTGGATATTGTCTTTGGCGTACATTTCCTGGGCCAATGCCAGGCCGCCGCCGTGGCGCAGCCAGGCCAGCATTTCGCCGGCGCCGGGGCCGAAAGGCACGGCCGCGAAGAAGGCATAGGCCGAGTTCTTGCCGACGTTGAAGCCGGGCGAACCGTAGGCCGCATCGAGGGCTCCTTCGGACACGGCTTCGTAGTACTTGGTGCCGGCCACCAGCGCGCCCGGCTCATAGACACGGATGTCAAACTTGCCGTCGGTCAGCAGCTTGATCTCTTTGCCGATCTCGAAGGCCGTGGCGCCGGCCACGGGCATGGCTTGCGGATAGGCCGAGTGCATGCGCCAGCGCGTGCGCTCCTGGGCGTTGGCGTCTTGCTGCAGCCCCATGGTCAGAGCCAGCGCCAGGCCGCCCAGTGCAACGATACGTTTCATCTTATGTTCCCCTTGTACTTGGTTTGTTATCGGCGCGCCTTCATGGCTGGCCGAATTCTTGCTCGAAATCGTGAAAATCCTGTAGGCCTACCATGCCCATGAACTCGTCGTAGCTTGCCATGTCGCCGGCGGCGGCCAGGCTGTTTCCGTCGCGCCGCAAAGCGGCCAGGGCGCGGGCGGAAGCGCGCGCGGCGGCCAGCAGCGTCGTCAGGGCATAGAAGGCGACCCGGAAGCCCATATCTTCGATGTCCTTGGCGGTGAGCTTTTGCGTCTCGTTGCCGTCGACGATGCTCAGGACCTTGGGGGCGTCCACCCTGCGCGCGATCGCTTCGGCCTGAGCTATGGTCCGCACCCCGTCCACGAATACCAGATCCACCCCGGTTTCCGCGTACAGATTGGCGCGGCGCAGGGCTTCGTCCATGCCGTGCACGCCCAGCGCGTCGGTGCGGGCGATCAGCAGCAGGTCGGCATTGCCCCGGGCGCGCACGGCGCCTCGCAGGCTGCGCACCTGGTCCTCGGCTTCGGCCAGGCGGATGCCGCCCAACTGGCCGCACTTCTTGGGCAGCAACTGATCTTCGATATGGATGGCGGCCACCCCGACCTGGGCATAGTCCTGAACGGTGCGCAGCAGATTATTGACCCCGCCATAGCCCGTGTCGGCGTCCGCGATCACCGGCAGGGTGGTGGCGCGAACCATGCGGCGCGCGTGGTCTATCATTTCGCTGCCCGTCATCAGACCCAGATCGGGCATGCCCAGGGTGGTCGCGGTGGCGCCGAACCCCGTCATATAGACCGCCGGAAAACCGGCTTGTTCGACCAGCCTTGCGGTAAGGGCGTCCGACGCCCCGGGAGCCTGTATCAGCCCGGGGCCGTCGAGAAGTTTTGTGAGTGCGGACATCGGAATTCCTTACTGCAGGGGCATCCACACCATCATGGCCTTGCACTGTGCCACTGGTTGTCTCCCGCCGGTATTATTGTGTTATCTGAAACAAGTGGGCAAGAATAGCAGAACAGAAGTCAGTGTGACAACCGGGCTTGGGTGCTGCGGGCTGGGTTTTTCTGGCCGTGTTTTGGTCGGAAATAAAGGTGATTTGACTGGTCGACGGAGAGGGCGAAATTAGCCTGTTGTTTCTTGTCGCGTGCCGATGCATGGCTGACAATGCTGACATATTAGCTCTTGTTTTTTGTAACCCTATGGGTTACGATTTCGTCATGATAAAAAGCTTCGCCCACAAGGGGCTTGAGCAATTTCATCGAACCGGAAACCAGGCAGGGATTCAGCCCGTCCATGCTCGGAAGCTCCGGCAAATTCTTGCTCTGCTCGGGCAGGCCGAAACAATTGACGACATGAACGCTCCAGGGCTTCGATTGCATCAGCTTCAAGGTAAGCTGCAAGAGCACTGGGCTGTGACGGTTCAAGCGAACTGGCGTGTCACCTTCCGCTTTGAAGATGGCGATGCGTATGCCGTGAGCTATGTGGACTACCACTGAGGCAATATTATGAATACGATGCACAACCCCCCCCACCCAGGCGAACTGCTGTATGACTTATGGCTGGAGCCACTTTCCCTGTCGATCACTGATGCCGCGAAGCATCTGAATGTGTCGCGCAAGACACTTTCCGAGATCGTGAACGGCCGTGCGTCCGTTTCCTCCGAGATGGCTATGCGTCTAGAGATCGCGTTTGGCAAGAGCGCAAAAAGCTGGCTTGGCCATCAGGCTGAGTACGACCTTTGGCAGTTGAAGCCCAAGGTGAATGATCTTGGAGTGGAACCGGTCAAGATCGCTGCTTGAGGTTCATGGGCGCTGCGGCCTTTCATGGTTCTTCATCATTGATGAGAAAGATCGCAAAAAATAAGGGCCTACGTGAAAACGTAGGCCCTTGGTATTCCTGGTGGCGCATCCCTGAGATTTCACCAAAAAAATAAAATCTCTTTGCCATCAACACCTTAGCCTCGGTGCGAGTCGGATTGATAAAAAATACTGACACACCAAGGTACCACGTTCACCACCAAAAAGCATCTTCAAACAAGGTTCAGCATAAACCGTGCTACGTGTTCAGTATGGGAAGGTTCATCAAGAACATCCAGCCAGGTTGTGAGCACACGCACACGATCAGCACGATCCATACCCTGCAACTCTTCCAACGGCTCACCAACGTTTCCTACAAGCAGTTGTGAGAGCATAAAAGCTGCATTCTGGTAAAGCTCAATGTTTGGTAGTTCTTCAATGGCCTCACGGTTGAACATCCCTTCAAGCTGTTCAGCAGGAAAGTTGATGAAGTGTGTTCCGTGTTCAAGAAATTCGTTGAGTGTCATAGTGCCTCGCAGGAAAACCAAAAATCCTACCACAGCAACGCCAACCCGTTAGGGTAAGGGGCACCGTCCCCTTTACTCTCCCGAAGGATAACCAACGACGAGATTAAACATTTCCCATTGACTTCAAAACAATGTCACGTAATGCGTTAAGCATTTCTTTCTTTGGTTTGCCTTTTGAAGAATTAAACGCTTGTGCAATTCTATCTTTATTGTGAAATCTTTGATCAGGTGACTTCATAACATCAGCAGTAAATTCCTCTATGCTGTTGTATGTGTCAGGAACAACATTTTTTTGTTCTTGTATTGGTTTATATTCTTTATCATTAGATACATTAGGATCTAAATTGTTTGCGCTTTGAGAAATGCTATTAACCACATTAGGATCTACATTTTTTTGTTCAGTGTTCAATAGTTCTTGTACAATTTTATCAATCCTCTGCTCTATCTCACCATCTTCACGCCATTTCTTTGACGCTAAACTAAGCATACGCCCATTAGTAATTTGATCTCCTTTTAGATCCAATATTCTATTAACCTCGTTAGCAACACCGTCCCAAGTAAAACCTAATTTTTTCAGTGCAAGAATATAAACGCAGTTTATGTCAAGCACACTTTTTTTACTGTTCCTTTGATTGTCTAATGATGCTTTTAATTCGATCATCCATTGGGCATGTGTAGTTCCTTTTGTAGTAGATTGTGTAGTGCTTTGTGCAGTGCTTTTGTTTATTGTTTTATTGTTCATAAATCACCCCTTTGTAGTTCATACAATAAACATAACGCATGGAGAAACAATGTCAACTTTTGCCAGATTTTAATTATTGAAGACCCCGTTACTCTTATAGGTTTGTTGACATTCAAAATCTATCAATTATGATTAAAATAAGAATCTAAGCAAGGTCACTCCTTATATACCCACTTCGGGGTATAACGGAGCCTTGTAAGGGCTAAGCCCTTAACCCATATGGGGCGAGCCCCAAACCCCCTGAAAAACCTTGCTTAACTTCTTCTAAAAAAATAATTAGAGAGGAAGAAATGAGGAATCATAATAAGAAAAAACATCTCTGGGTTTCAGAGGAACAAGATAGAAAATTAACCAAGCTAAAAAATGAACTTGGCTTAAATGCAAGTGATCTTTTTAGAATGGCTATCGATAAAGATTACTCCTATATAAATCTTTACTATGTCATTTCAGCAGAGTTAAAAAAGCAGGGAACAAATCTCAATCAAATAGCGAAGCGAACTAACACTAACAGAAAAATAGATGCTCAGGTTCTGAAAGAAATTCAAGAACTAAAATCCATTCAGCAAGCCATTCTAAAAACATTGAGGAATAGCTATGATAATTAGAATCTTTTCTACCAAGGGAGGTGCAACGTCAGCAGTAAATTATTTTCTTTCAAAGAAAGATCACAAAGGTAATTTGCGTGAAGTTAAACCGGAGATTTTAAGAGGTGATGCCCAATACACAAAAGACCTCGATGGTTTAACGAAAAAGTATGCTCATCAAATCGTGTCTGGTGTCATTGCTTTTAGGGACAATGAAACATTAACCCCAGAACAAAAAGAAAAATTATTAGACGATTTTGAGGATACTTTCATCGGTTCAGAAATGAAAGAAAAAGTGAACTCCTTTTTTGTAGAGCATTACGATAAAGGTAATTTAGAAATTCACTTTGTGATCAACCGTGTTGCCATAATGGAAAATGGTAAGCACAAGCACTTCAACCCATTTCCACCTGGTCATGAGAAGTTAGCCAATAGTTTTGTTGCTTTAAAAAATGAAGAATATGGATTTGAACAAGTAGAAGAAAAAACCATTTTAAAAACCAAATACACAGGAGCAGAAAGAAAAGCAATCAGAGCAGGTAAGCACGGCTTTGAAAACCTAAAAACAAAATTCGAGCTTGATAAAGCGATGAGAAAGATGGTTAAAAGTGGTGAGATAAAGAACAGAGAAGAACTAATAGACATTCTGAAAAGTAGTGGGCACACTCTTTCCAGAATTGGTGATGACTATATAAGCATTAAGAATGACAATGGTAGAAATATGAGGTTCCGAGGTGGGATCTATGCTCATAACGAGGGCAAAGACTATCAGGACATCATCGACCTATTCAAAGAAAAAAGCCAAAGGAAAATCTATTGTAGAAAAACCACTTTGCACACTTACTATGAGGAACTATCAAAGCGTGTTTCTTTTAACTCAAAACGCTATCAGGTGAGTGATAATCCTTTAGGGTATAAACCATTACCAATAGTGAAGATAGATAACAGCCCTGCACCTATATCGAACCACAAAGGATATGATAGCAAGATTGAAGTTCAGATCGAACCTAAATCAATAAATCAGAAGCTACCAGCAAACAATGCTTCACCAGTAATGAGAAGTTCAGCACAGGAAAGATTAAGTGATGCTTTATCAGATTTAGCTAATGCCAGAACACCAACAGAAACAGCAAAAGCACAAAAAGCTGTTGCTATTGCGAAAGCATTAGTTGAAAGAGAAAATGCTGAAAATAAATTAAGATTAGATAGAAGCTATCAGTCCATAACACCAAAACTTCATTAAGGGCCGCACCCTTAATAAGCCCATTCCAAACCAAATAAGAAAACCAGCTTGTCGCTGGCTTCCTTATTTGGTTCGGTCTATTTGAGAAGATGAAAACAAAAGGCTCAAACAAAAGTATGAGCCTAGATCAGAAATCGGTAATAATTTAAAAGCAGGTAAATTTAAGCCAGTTTGATTACTTATATCTTTTCATCGTTTGTTCTGGCAATACCCTAGTATAAGATACTGTCACAGTTTGCCCTGCATAAGGTCCAGACCCGCCACAAGTAATTCTATTGCTCTGATTATATGTTGACCAAATCTCACGAGGCACTAAAGAGTAAGGAGAGTTACATGGTGTTATGGCTAAGGTTAAGTAAAGAATGTCATAAGGTTTTTCACTGCATTTACTTGTATTCCAATTGCCCCAATTACCGTAGGTTGTGGCAGTTCCGTCATAATAAATAGTTTTGGTTCTTGTTCTGGTTGCATTGCCATTGTATTGATTGCCGTCATTTAGATGGGTTGTGCAGGATAAGTTTTCTGTTTCATTTGTGGTCGTGGGTGGTCTAATACAATTATTGGAAAGTTCTGTCCAATTTCCATAGGATGGAGAACCACGTGAAGGAATTATTTCTTCTCTCTCCTGAATAATGTTACCTGTCCAGCCATTTGAACATTCAACAGTTCTTTGAACAATTGTTGTAGTTGGTTCTGCCTGCTGTCCACAACCAGTAGGCATATGTTTTTCGTCTAAAGTTCCTTCACAATCCCATTTAAGGTTTTCACTTTCAGTAGGCCAAGGAAATAAAGACAAGGTTTTTCCTTGTGCTGCTTTATTAGCACCAGAGCCAAATATGGTTCTTATTTCACCTTCCTCGTGAATTTCTGTTTTAGAAATCAATGAGCCTGTTGCTCCATTAAATCCTAAATCCTCATTACTTTCAGGAAACTCACCGTGATTAGAATAATATTCAGCGACTTGTACCTTAGCGCCACTGGCTAATGAAAGTCCTTCAGTGACTTGTGATCGAACTGTGTAATCTTGATATGCTGGAACTGCAATGGCTCCAAGTATTCCAATAATGGCAACTGTTACCATTAGCTCTATTAGCGTAAACCCCTTGTTTTTTATTTTCATTTCGGTTTTCCTTTATTGTTGTTGTCTTACTAATAGGTTATTGAAAAATAACCTATTGTCAATATTTTATCTATCTCTATAGCCGTTTATCAGTTGACTTTCTGATGTTTTTTGTTATTTATAAAAAAAAGCAACAGGAGATATTATGGATGAATACGTCGGCAGGAAAAAATATAGACCAATAATTACTGAGATCAACGAAGCAATCAAAGAGATAGAAAATGAAGGCTTGGTAATCACTAATAAACTAATTGCGGAAAAGTTAGGAGTGACAAAACAGTATGTTCATAGAACTCTAAAAGAAAATAATTTACAAAGCGATCATAGAATAGATTATATACAGCGGCTTGAAGATGTTCGCACAGAAAGATACTTTGTAGAAGAGCTAATGGAGCTTGCAGACTTTCAGGGTAAGAAAATAGCCTTCATGCGATTGCTTAAGTATTATGGAATTGAATTCAAGAAACCATTAACAGGTGCAATAAAGAAGATCGAGGGCATTGACACCTCCAAACACACTATAGAAGAACTGCTCGAATTGATAGACTATAAAGGTCATGCTGGCTCACTTCGCAAGCTTCTTAATGAGAATAACCTACCATATATTAAGATTAAAGAGGGAAGACCTAAAGGGAAATAGAAAAGAGAAAGCCTGCTTACGCAGGCTATTTTATTATTCTTATTATTTTGGATAGTTAGCTATCAATTAGCCTTCTTCTGGAGGAGGAGGAGTTACAGCACCAGGAGTTGAACAGCTTGAAGGTAAATACTTATTAGGTATATCACCTGCACAATTCCAAATTAAAACGCCACTTGCATCTTCCGTTGGAGTTAAAGCTAAAGTATTTGAACCAGCTTCTTTTAGCTTCGCGTTTGAGTCACCACCGAATGTAGCAGTAATAACACCAGATGCAATTTCTACTGTATCAACGAATTTACCTTTTGCACCACCAAAACCAGCAGCAGCGCTATCAGTAGGTAATTCACCTCTGTTTGCGTAATATTCCGCAACTACTACTTTAGCACCAGAAGCTAAAGAAAGTCCTTCAGCTACTTGAGCACGAATTGTATAGTCTTGGTAAGCAGGTAAAGCAACAGCAGCTAAGATACCCACAATTGCAACGGTAATCATTAATTCAATTAATGTAAAACCTTTTTGTGCTTTAGTTTTTATCGTATTTAATTTCATAACATCTCCTATATAGTTTTTGTTGTTATGAATTTACGATAAATCATTTTTTCATATTGTCAATACCCCATCTCCACAATTAACCGCTTATCAAATAGCAAAAGAAAACCCCGATACGAGATCGGGGCTAACTTCATAATAACAATAAGAAACAGGAGTTTCATTATCACTATAGCTTTTTCTATCTTATTGTCAATGCCTTATAATTTTAATGGAATGGCTTTGAGTTATAAACAATTTGACAATTACCGAAAATCAATTATAAATAAAACAGAAAAGAAAAAAGACCCAATCGCAAAATTGAGTCTTTTAGTAAAACGGTTGAAGAATTGGAAGCCTTTAACCAGAAAGTGATAATATTATTAATCAAATTAATCTAAATGTCAATAGTCTGGTAAATCAAAAATCTTCAATCTAATAAAAATAATTAGAAATTGGAGATTTTATGATTGAGCAGTTTATAGAAAGCCTACCAGAAAAAGTAAGATGCACAGATAGCTTTGAAAATGGAACAAAGCACAGGAAGAAAGATAAAGCCTTATCTTTCCCCTACATTGAACACAATCAGCTATACAAGAAGTACATTGCCATTGACGTAGATAAGCCAGAGAGTGCTTTTTTATGGGAAAAGCACGGACTACCACCACCAACCTTCATTGTCGTAAATCCAAAGAACAGCCATTGCCATTATTTGTGGCAATTGAGAGCACCAGTAATTTACACAGAAGGTGGAAGAAGGAAACCACAACAATTCTATGAGAACGTGGATTGTAGCCTTACCAGGTCACTACCTGGTGCAGATCCAGCCTATGTAGGCAAGTTCATAAAGAACCCGTTGTCGAGCTTCTGGAAGACCATACGCCACAATGCTGAATATGACCTTGAAGACTTCAAAGAATACATCGATACCACACCCATCAGAAAGCGTCAGAACCTTGTGTGGGATGCTTTAGGTAGGAACAGCACTCTGTTTAACAATCTTCGTTTCTGGGCTTATCCCACAGTCAAACACTACCTAAATAATCACGCAGGCTTCATATCAGCAGTTGAAGAACAAGCATTTGAAATCAACAGCCAATTTATTTCCCAATCTGATAAAGGCTCATTGCTTCATAAAGAAGTGCTTTCAACAGCAACCTCTGTAAGTGGCTACACTTGGAGGAACAGGTATGGTGATTTTAGAAGAAAAGGAATTATGCAACTTCCTGAAGATATGCCACAAAAACAAAAGGAATCTTTGGGAGCTTGCTACACCAATAAAGTAAGAAGCCAATCAGTTAAAGAAAAGATTGTTCAAGCTGTAGCAGAGTTAAAGGCGCAAGGAACACCAATCACCCAAAAGTCTGTTTCTATTCGTGCTGAATGCTCTATTGACAGTGTAAAGAGAAGTTGGAATGAAGTGGGAAAACAATTTAACTTGTACGCTTAATTACTTAGTTGTGATTTTCTACTTTGGTGGCTCACGGGGTATATCAGATAATTACCCTTATAGGGTGCGAGCAAAACTAATCCCGTAAGGGAATCATCCAAAAGAAATTGATAAAACCAAATTCAAAAAATAGATGATCCGTTAGGAATGAGCGATAGCGAATAAAATTGGCGAAATTAGATTTTGGTGTGTTGTTCAGCTATTTTCAGTAAATTTGAACTCAATGCTGTAATTCATCAGTTTCAGAGTCGGTACAACTCTTGCAGCGGCTTTAGCTCTACGATCAAAATCATGGGCAACGAGAATACCTCTAACTTGTTTGGCGCTTTCTTCTTCTTGTAAATCACCCATATAGCCGAGTATCTGACCGATAGCGCGACTGGCAGCCTTTCCAGCTTTCAACTCAATGACAACAATTCCGTTATCATCTTCACAAGTTATATCAATTAGACCAGAATCAACAGCACGTTCGACACCATCATCAATAATTCTCAGACCAGAATCAAGCAAGGCAATGTTTTGCCTTAAAGCAACTTGCATATCACGTTCTAAAGTGAATCTTTGTTGTGTGGATTCTTGAGATGTTTGTGGAGTATCGGAAATGTCATTGATAGCTTCCGATCTTACTGATTCAGCTTTGAATCCGTCATCCATCAAAAATTTCCTGTATCGAACTACCGCATTTTTGTAGGATTGAAGATTGTTTCGAATATTACCTTCAAACTGAATTTTAGAGGGGTTCGGTTTATTTTGTCTTTCGTCTTTTGTCGAGTATTCCAAATCGTCAATAATGCTTTGGAGAGTTCCGTTCTGGAAATGTTCATCGAGATTCCCGTAACACTCCTCCACTTTTTGGACCCGATATAATTGTGCAGTTCTCGTGCCGTCTGAATATTTTTGTTCAGTAAGCCAATTAATATAATCGTTTCGCATAAAATCTCAACAAATTGTTACGTTATAAGAAATAAAAATGGCCCCAAATGGAGCCTATTTATTTACACAGCAAAATCTTCTTTGCTTTTTCCTTCTGCAATGGCGTCTTTAATCCATTGTGGTTGACGTCCCATACCAGACCACGTTTCACCATTGTTATTTTTGTAGCGAACAACAGCAGGTGTAGAAGGTCCAACTTTTTTGGAAGCCTTTTTACCTGAAACAGCAAAGCCCAAATCAGAAGCAGTGATTCCATACTCCTGCATCTTGGTTTTTATGTCTGCTACAACTTCAGCAATTTCTTTCTTCCTTGCCTCTTCAGCTTGTTGCATCAGTTTTTCGGCTTGAGCTTTCAATTCAAGATAAGTTGCCATTCTATTTCCTATGGAGGTGGACATTGACAGCAGAACGATAGCACAGAAGTAGATTAGTAGAAATGCTGAATTGGAAATTCAAGCTTATCAATGACGTCTTTCAGCACCTTCATAGGTTTCTGGTGCTGGTAATTTGTGAAGTGAGGAGATGAGAAATCAACTTTGGATTGTTCGTAGTGCCCCACAATTGACATTATCAATGCTGGATGAACACCCATATTTGTAAGCCGATTAATAAAAGTATGCCTGAATGAGTGAAAAACTTTCCTGTCGTCTTTGATCCCAATTTTATCTAACCACAGACCAAATTTTCGGGAAGTGTTTTTAGAGTAACCATTTTTTGTTTCTACCAAATGAGGAAAAAGCATCGTTTCCTTTTTTTCCTTTAAATTCCTCACATAGTTCAAGAATTTGGATTGAACTAAATTTTTGTGCAGTGGAACCTTTCTAACTGAATTAGCGTTCTTGGCCCTTTGGATGTCAAAAACCCAAATCCCATCCTCTTCATAAACCTGTTCTAAACGAAGGCTGGCTAACTCTTCTAGTCGAGCACCAGTATAAAGACCCATAATCGGTAGCCAATAATAATCAGCCTTGGTCATAAAATCTTTATAGCCCACTTCCTCAAAGATTGATTTTAAATCGTCGTCGCTAAATTCCTTATAGGAACGTGTCATTTGTTTAATCTTTGATTTAGTGGAAACCTTCACCTTCTCAAACGGATTTTCAGCAAAATAAAGATTGTTATTTATTGCATACAGAAAGAGCATACGCAAATAGGACATTTTAGAGTTAATTACACTAACTCCTGTTCCATTTGCCAGAAGCCTATTCTTATAGGCTACAGCGTCATTTGCTGTATATTCGTTAATGTCCTTATCTGAAAAAAACAGCGTAAATTCTTCATAGACCCTGTTTTTGTCATAAATGGTTTTTGCCACATTCTCTAATTGAGCTTCATTCAAATAGAGTTTTGCAACTTCGGACAGTAGTTCACTTTTCTGTTCAACTGCTTTGGGTTTTGGTGCAGGAACACCCGGAACATTTGGATTGCCAGTAGCAATAAGATTCTGGACTTGGCTACCACTGAAATTAGTAAGCTGTTCAGCAGAAACCCCCAACTTGGACAGCAGGCTGTCTATCAATGCTTCATCACCAGCTTTGATATCAGAGAACTTGATACCAGTAGGTGAAAGTTCCATCTCAAGTTTGCGTAGCTGGTCTAAATCAAAGGGCTTACTGGTCATCTCAATTTGCAGGTTCAAGGCTAATGCAGCAATCTTAGCCCTTGAATAGTCCTTTGTCTTGAGCGACCAACGGACCTTCTTTTTGTGCTGTGTGAGCCTGAAGTAGTAGACGCCGTGGCGCGACTTGTAGAGCCGTGGAAGAACATTCATTTGGAAAGTGACTCACCAAATGACCCACCCCAATGAGAAAAGCCCTCAATTTCGTCAATGAAATCAAGGGCTTAGGTGTTCTGGTGGCGCATCCCTGATTCGAACAGGGGACCTGCGGATTATGATTCCGTCGCTCTAACCGGCTGAGCTAATGCGCCAAAGTCCGGCACTATAGCATACTTTTTTGGGCCTGTGTGTGGCACCTGGCGCCTGGGCGGTTTCAAAAGCCGCCAGCACAAAAAAAGCTACCAAAAAATCAAAGGCCCCGCCTTTTGGCGGGGCCTTACTGCCGGTGTGGCAGTGGATGCCACGCTAAGAATGGCATCGAATTAACTACCGGAGAGGGTAGTTGGACTGCCGTTAGGCAGTGACTTCACGATAAATCCGATGCGTGGCGATTGCAAGTAAGGGAAAACACTAGGCTGGAGCAGTGTGCGCCCCTTCTTTTTGGGTCTCGCTGGCGTGTTCGGGCAGTGCGTTGTTGGCATTGCCGGACAGGGCCGCGCTCAGGCTGTACAGGGGGGCGAAGGATTCGGCCTGGGCCATGGGCCAGGCGGTGCGGAAGATGGTCAGGCGGAATTTGCCTTCCAGCAGTTCGCCTTTTTCCAGGTCGGGGAACAGGGCGGACAGTACCCGTACTTCGCCGTTGGAAATGCGTTTGGCGATGTGGTGGGGGCGCAGCTCGCCCGGGTGCATCAGGCCGGCGGCGCCCAGCAGTTCGGCCAGGGCTTTCAGGGTGTTCTGGTGGAAGCTGGCGACGCGAACCGATTTGTCGCCCACCACCAGCGCGGCCTGGCGCTTGGGGTCCTGGGTGGTGACCCCGGTGGGGCAATTTCCGGTGTGGCATGCCTGGGCCTGTATGCAGCCGATGGCAAACATGAAGGCGCGCGCGCTGTTGCACCAGTCGGCGCCCAGCGCCATGACGCGGGCCATGTCGAAGGCACTGATGATCTTGCCCGAGGCGCCCAGCTTGATCTTGTCGCGCAGGCCGATGCCGACCAGGGTATTGTGGACCAGGCGCAGCCCTTCGCGTAGCGGCGTGCCCACGTGGTCGACGAATTCGATGGGCGCGGCGCCGGTGCCGCCCTCGGCGCCGTCGACCACGATGAAGTCGGGGGTAATGCCGGTTTTCAGCATGGCCTTGGCGATGGCGAACCATTCCCACGGGTGGCCGATGCAAAGCTTGAAGCCGACGGGTTTGCCCCCGGACAGGGTGCGCAGGCGCACGATGAAATGCATGAGTTCTATGGGCGTGGTGAAGGCGCTGTGCTGGGCGGGCGAATTGCAGTCCTGCCAAGCGGGCACGCCGCGCGCCTCGGCGATTTCGGGGGTGACCTTGGGGCCGGGCAGAATGCCGCCATGGCCGGGCTTGGCGCCTTGCGACAGCTTGATTTCTATCATCTTGATGCTGGGCTGGCGGGCACGCTGGGCGAAGATCTCTTCAGAGAACTGGCCTTTTTCGTCGCCGCAGCCGAAATAGCCCGACCCGATGTTCCAGATCAGGTCGCCCTGATGCTCCAGGTGGTAGCGGCTGACGCCGCCTTCGCCGGTGTCATGGGCGAAATTGCCCAGCGCCGCGCCTTTGTTCAGTGCTCTGACCGCATTGGCCGACAGGGCGCCGAAGCTCATGGCGGATATGTTCAGCACCGACAGGTTGTAGGGCTGGGTACAGTCCGGGCCGCCGACCGTGATCCGGAAGTCGCTGGTCTCGGGGTGCGCGGGCTCCATGGAGTGGTTGATCCATTCGTAGGCGTTGCGATAGACGTCGCCCTGGGTGCCGAACGGGCGCTTGTCGATCTGGCGTTTGGCGCGTTGATAGACCAGCGACCGGTCCACGCGCGAGAACGGCGTCGAGCTGGTGTCGTCCTCGAAGAAGTATTGCCTCATTTCGGGCCGTATGAATTCGAAGAAGAAGCGCAGGTTGCCGATGACGGGGTAGTTGCGCCGGATGGCGTGCCGGGTTTGCCGCAGGTCCCACATGCCCAGCAGCGTCAGGGCGGCGAACAGGGCCGTGGGCAGCAGCCACCAGGCGCTTAGGGCCACGCTCATGGCAAGAAACACCACGGTGCCGGTTATGACCAGATAAAAGGCGGTATAGCGTGTCAGCAGGTGGGTCATGGTTTTCCTTTGTTTCGGGTGCCGCTTCGTTCCGTTGCCGCAATGGTAAAATGCATCCTCTTCCAACAGCAAGGACGACCTTGCCGCCTGGTCGGTGCACAGCATTCGATGCCAAGCGAACTTGCAAGGGGACGACCCCTGTCGGAGCTCCCTATGTCGACATCCATGTCCTGGCTGATCCTGTTCATTGCGGGTCTTTTTGAAACAGGCTGGGCCATCGGCCTTAAATACACCGAAGGTTTTACACGATTCTGGCCCAGCGTGGGCACCTTGCTGTCCATGCTCATCAGCGTGGTGATGCTGGGCATGGCCATGAAACAGCTGCCCGTGGGGTCGGCCTACGCCGTTTGGGTGGGGATAGGCGCCGTGGGAACGGTTATATTGGGCATCGTGCTGATGGGCGATTCCGCCAGCCTTCCCAGGTTGATCAGCGTTGGCTTCATCATCGTGGGAATCATCGGCCTGAAGCTGGCCGCCTGACGCAAAAGGGGGGCGTATGAGTCAAAACATCAAGGTCATCGTGGGCGATTGGACCACGTGCCGACAAGACGCCATGGCCATACGGCACCAGGTTTTCGTGCTGGAGCAGCACGTGCCCCTCGAACTTGAATTGGACAGCAACGACCCGCATTGCACGCATGCCGTCGCCTACGACGAGCAGGGCAGGGCATTGGGCACGGGTCGTCTGCTGCCTGATGCGCACATCGGCAGGATGGCGGTTCGGTCGGATTGCCGCAGCGCGGGCATAGGCTCGATGCTGCTGGCGGCCTTGATTGAAGAGGCCAGGCGCCGCCATCACCTGGAAGTGGTGCTTTCCGCGCAATTGCATGCCCAGAACTTCTATGCCCGGCACGGTTTCGTGCCGGAGGGCGCCACCTATATGGATGCGGGCATCGAGCACGTGACCATGCGCCGCGCCCTGACCGCCTGATCCCTTGCTTTAATTGCCGCCGGCCACGGCGGCGACCACCGCATCGCCCATTTCCGACGTGCCCACTTGCTTGCATCCGGGCTGCGCGATGTCGCCCGTGCGGTAGCCGTCGGCCAGCACCTTGCGCACCGCGCGTTCGACGCGGTCGGCCAGCTCCGGCCGGTTCAGCGAATAACGCAGCATCATGCCCATGGACAGTATGGAGGCAATGGGGTTGGCCAGGTTGCGGCCGGCGATGTCGGGGGCGGTGCCGTGCACGGGCTCGTACAGGCCTCTTTGGTCCAGCGCCAGGGAGGCCGATGGCAGCATGCCGATGGAGCCGGTCAGCATGGCGGCGGCGTCCGACAATATGTCGCCGAAGATATTGCCTGTTACCATGACGTCGAATTGCTTGGGCGCGCGCATCAGCATCATCGCCGCGGCGTCCACGAACAAGTGTGTCAGTTCGACGTCCGGATATTCTTTGGAGACGCGTATGACCACCTCGCGCCACAGTTGCCCGGTTTCCAGGACGTTGGCCTTGTCCACCGAGCAGACCTTGCCGCGACGCTTGCGCGCCGTCCGGAAGGCGACGTGGGCGATGCGCTCGACTTCGGACTCGGAGTAACGCATGGTGTTGTAGCCTTCGCGCTCTCCCGAGGGCAGGGTGTGGATGCCGCGCGGCTCGCCGAAATAGATGTCGCCGGTCAGCTCGCGCAGAATCATCAGGTCCAGCCCTTCCACGATCTCGGGCTTCAGGCTGGATGCGCCCGCCAGTTCAGGGAAGAGAAAGGCGGGGCGGAAATTGGCGAACAGCCCCAGTTGTTTGCGCAGGCGCAGCAGGCTGGCGCCGGGGCGCATGGCGTAGGGGATGTTTTCGTCGCCGGGAACGCCGGCGGCGCCGAACAGGATAGCGTCCGCGGCGGCGGCGATTTCGGCCGTTTTTGCCGGCAGCGGGTCGCCGGCGACGTCGATGCCGGCCTGGCCTATGGGCGCTTCTATCAGTTCCAGCGGCGCGCTCGATCCTACGACGGTGCGCAATACCTTGACGGCTTCGCGTGTGACTTCTGCGCCGATGCCGTCGCCCGGCAGGACTGCGATTTTCATGGGGTGTTCCTTGATGATCAGCAAATGGAGGGTTGGTGGCCTGCCGCCGTTATGACTGCGCGGCGGCGTAGCGTTGTTCGAAGGCCGTGATCTGGTCGGCCTTTTGCAAGGTGTAGTCCAGCTCGTTCAGGCCTTCGATCAGGCATTTCTTTGAAAAGGCGTCGATCTCGAAGCCATGGACGGCGCCGTCGGGAGCGGTAACGGTCTGGGCCGGAAGATCGACCAGCATGCGCGCGCCCGGCGTGGTTCGCGCCGTTTCCAGTATGCGGGCGACCGCGGAGGCGGGCAGCACCACCGGCAGCAGGCCGTTCTTGAGCGAATTCGAGAAGAAAATGTCGCCGAAGCTGGGGGCGATGACGGCGCGAAAGCCATAGTCGTACAAGGCCCACACGGCGTGCTCGCGCGACGAGCCGCAGCCGAAGTTTTCTTGGGCGACCACGATGCGGGCCTGGCGGTAGGGGGCCTGGTTTAGCACGAAGCCGGGGTTTTCCTTGCCGTCTTTGTCGAAGCGCAGGTCGCGAAACAGGTAGGCGCCGAAATCGTCGGAGCGTGGCTTTTGCAGGTAGCGGGCGGGAACGACCTGGTCGGTATCCACATTGGCTCGCGCAATGGGCAGGATGGTGGCGTCTAGGCGGGGAAAGGGCTGCATGGTTCAGTTCCTGGCTGCAAGTTGCCGGACGTCGACCAGGTGGCCGGCGATTGCCGCGGCGGCCGCCATGGCGGGACTCATCAGGTGGGTGCGTGCGCCGGGGCCCTGGCGGCCGACGAAGTTGCGGTTCGAGGTCGAGGCGCAGCGCTGTTGGGGCGCCACCTGATCGCCATTGGTGGCCAGGCACATGGAGCAGCCGGCATGGCGCCAATCAAACCCGGCTTCAAGAAAAATCTTGTCCAGCCCCTCGCGCTCGGCCTGGGCTTTCACCAGGCCCGAACCGGGCACCACCCAGGCCTGGACGCCCTTGGCAATGCGGTGTCCCTTGGCCACGGCGGCCGCGCTGCGCAGGTCTTCGATGCGGCCGTTGGTGCAGGAGCCGATGAAAACCCGGTCCACGGTGATATCGGTAAGAGGGGTGCCGGGCTTCAAGCCCATATAGGCCAGGGTGCGAGCCATGGCGTCGCGGCGCCGGGGGTCCTGGGCAGCGTCGGGGTCGGGCACCAGCCCGGAAATGGGCAGGGCGTCTTCGGGGCTGTTGCCCCAGGTGACCATGGGCGCGATGTCGTCGGCGTGCAGGGTCACTTCACGGTCGAAGCGGGCGCCGGGGTCGCTGGGCAGGTCGCGCCAGCGCGCCACGGCGGCGTCCCAGTCGGTGCCCTGCGGGGCGTAGGGGCGCCCCTTGAGCCAGGCGAAGGTAGTGTCGTCGGGGGCGATCATGCCGGCGCGCGCGCCGGCTTCGATGGACATATTGCAGACGGTCAGCCGTCCTTCCATCGACAGGGCCGTGATGGCCGGGCCGGCGTATTCGATGACGTGCCCGGTGGCCCCCGCCGCGCCGATGCGGCTGATGATGGCCAGGATGATGTCTTTCGCGGTGACGCCTGCGCCCAGGTGTCCGTCTATGGTCACCCGC
>JBARWC010000018.1:0-21068 GCA_049646585.1 Burkholderiaceae bacterium
CCCACCAGGCGTATGCCGCGGGAGGCACCGGCTGTGAGTTCGATGGCCCCTTTGCGTGCCAGGGCCTTGAGATGGTCTTCGGCGGCGTTGGCCGATTTGAAGCCCAGGGCGCGCGCGATTTCGGCCCGCGTCGGCGGAAAGCCGCTACGGGCGATTTCGCTGCGTATGAGTTCGAGTATTTGCTGCTGACGCTCGGTAAGCTTGACGGCCATGGCTATCCAGACTGTGTTTTTATACAGTCTGGATTCTGCAGCATTTCAGGGGAAAGATCAAGCGCCAAGGCGGGCTTGGCGCCATGCCGGCGCGGCGGCCATGCCGTGCGCCGGCGGACAGGCCCGGATCAGGCCAGGACTTTGGCGATGGAGGCGGCCACGTAGTCGATGTTGCGGCTGTTCAGGGCGGCCACGCAGATGCGGCCGCTGCTGACGGCGTAGACGCCGTGTTCGTCGCGCAGGCGGTCCACCTGGTCGGCGGTCAGGCCCGAATACGAGAACATGCCGCGCTGAGCCAGCACGAAGTCGAAGTTTTGCTTCACGCCGTGGGCCTTGAGCTTTTCAACCAGTTGCACGCGCATCGTGCGTATGCGTTCGCGCATGGCGGCCAGTTCCTGGGTCCACAGGGTGTAGAGTTCGGGCGTGTTCAGCACCGTGGCGACCACCGTGCCGCCGTGGGTGGGCGGGTTGGAATAGTTGGTGCGAATGACGCGCTTGAGCTGGCTGAGCACGCGGCCGCTTTCTTCCTTGCTGGACGAAACCAGGGTCAGGGCGCCGACGCGTTCGCCGTACAGCGAGAAGGATTTGGAAAAGGACGAGCTGATGAACATGGTCAGGTCGTGCTGGGCGAACAGGCGGACGACCGATGCGTCTTCTTCCAGGCCGTCGCCGAAGCCCTGGTAGGCGATGTCCAGGAAGGGCACGAGATTGCGAGCCTTGAAGACTTCAACGATTTGCTGCCACTGCTCGAAGCTGGGATCCACGCCCGTGGGATTGTGGCAGCAGGCGTGCAGGACGACGATGGTCTGCTCCGGCAGCGACTGCAGCGAGGCCAGCATGCCCGCGAAGTCCAGGCCATGGGTGGCGGCGTCGTAATAGGGGTAGGTTTCCACGGTGAAACCGGCGCGCTCGAACAGGGCGCGGTGGTTTTCCCAACTGGGGTTGCTGATGACGACCTTGGAGCCGGGCAGCAGTTGCTTCAGGAAGTCGGCGCCTATCTTCAGGGCGCCGGTGCCGCCCAGGGCCTGGGCGGTCAGGACGCGGCCGGCGGCGATAAGGGGGGAGTCCGCGCCCAACAGCAGGGTTTGCGCGCCCTTGTTGTAGCCGGGTATGCCTTCGATGGGCAGATAGCCGCGCGCGGCATGCGCTTCGATGCGCGCCGTTTCGGCCTTGCTGACCGCGTTCAGCAGGGGAATACGCCCTTCGTCGTCGTAGTACACGCCAACGCCAAGATTGACCTTGCCGGTTCGGGTGTCCGCGTTATATTGTTCGTTCAGGCCAAGGATGGGGTCGCGCGGAGCGAGTTCGACGGATTCGAAGAGAGATTTCATTTTGAGGGAGTGAGGGTGGGAAGGAAAACTGGAAATATTAGTGTGATAATAAGGGGTTTACCCTATAAGTGTCCAGCATGAACGCTCCCGCGCCCGGCTTCATCGACTACCCCGACAGCCCCTTCCAGCTGTACCAGCCCTACCCGCCGGCGGGCGATCAGCCCACCGCCATCGACGCGCTGGTCGAGGGCATAAACGACGGCCTCATGTACCAGACTTTGCTGGGGGTTACCGGCTCCGGCAAGACCTACACCATGGCCAATGTCATCGCCCGCACGGGGCGCCCGGCCATTGTGCTGGCGCCCAACAAGACGCTGGCGGCGCAGTTGTATGCGGAGATGCGCGAGTTCTTCCCCAACAATGCGGTGGAGTACTTCGTTTCCTACTACGACTATTACCAGCCCGAAGCCTATGTGGCGGCGCGCGACCTGTTCATTGAAAAGGATTCATCCATCAATGAGCACATCGAGCAGATGCGCCTGTCGGCCACCAAAAGTCTGTTGGAACGGCGCGACACTGTGATCGTCGGCACGGTGTCGTGCATCTACGGCATCGGCAACCCCGGCGACTACCACGCCATGGTGCTGACCCTGCGCGCGGGCGACCGCATCGCCCGCCAGGAATTGCTGGGCCGCCTGGTGGCCATGCAGTACGAGCGCAACGACGTGGAATTCGCCCGGGGCAACTTTCGGGCGCGCGGCGAGATCATCGATGTCTTTCCGGCCGAGCATGCCGAACTGGCCTTGCGCATTACCTTGTTCGACGACGAGATCGAGATGCTGGAGATGTTCGACCCGCTGACCGGCAAGATCAAGCAGAAGATCCCGCGCTTTACCGTTTTCCCCAGTTCGCACTACGTAACGCCGCGCGAGACCGTGCTGCGCGCCATCGAGACCATCAAACAGGAACTGCGCGAGCGCGTCGCCGTGCTGACGGCGGACGGCAAGCTGGTGGAGGCCCAGCGGCTGGAGCAGCGCACCCGTTTCGACCTGGAAATGCTGCAGGAACTGGGCTTTTGCAAGGGCATTGAGAACTATTCCCGCCACTTGTCCGGCGCCTTGCCCGGCGAGCCGCCGCCCACGCTCATCGACTACCTGCCCGCCGACGCGCTGATGTTCATCGACGAAAGCCACGTCACCATGGGCCAGCTTAGCGCCATGTACCGGGGCGACCGCTCGCGCAAGTCGACGCTGGTGCAGTTCGGCTTTCGGCTGCCCTCGGCCATGGACAACCGGCCTTTGCAACTGGAAGAGTTCGAGCAGCGCATGCGCCAATGCGTTTTCGTGTCGGCCACGCCGTCCACCTACGAAAACGAGCACGCCGACAATGTGGTGGAGCAGGTGGTCAGGCCCACCGGCCTGGTCGACCCCGAAGTCGAGGTCCGGCCCGCGCTGACTCAGGTCGACGACCTGCTGGGCGAGATCAAGAAGCGGGTGGCCAAGCAGGAGAGGGTGCTGGTCACGACCTTGACCAAACGCATGGCGGAAGACCTGACCGACTACCTGACCGAGAACGGCCTGAAGGTGCGCTACCTGCATTCGGACATCGACACCGTGGAAAGGGTGGAGATCATCCGCGACCTGCGCCTGGGCGTGTTCGACGTGCTGGTGGGCATCAACCTGCTGCGCGAGGGCCTGGATATACCGGAGGTCTCTTTGGTGGCCATTCTGGATGCCGATAAAGAAGGCTTCCTGAGGTCCGAGCGCAGCCTGATCCAGACCATGGGCAGGGCGGCGCGCAACCTGCACGGGCGCGCCATTCTTTATGCCGACCGCATCACCGATTCCATGCGCCGCGCCATGGACGAAACCGAGAGGCGGCGGCTGAAGCAGCTGGAATTCAACGCCAAGCACGGCATTACGGCGCGCGGCGTCAGCAAGGCGGTGCGCGAAATGATAGATGGGGTGATGGTGGTGCCGGAACCGGCATCGGCCGCCGACGATATTTCGCCCGATGTCTTGCGGGACGACAAATCGCTGGCCAAGGAAATCCGCCGCCTGGAAAAACTGATGATGGACCACGCCAAGAACCTGGAGTTCGAGCAGGCCGCCGCCGCGCGCGATACCTTGAACCGGTTGAAGCAAAAGGCGCTGCTTTCCTGATGGTGTCGGAAGCGGTTATATGCGCCGGGGTGGCTATATAGGGGATGGCTATATAAATAGCCGGTAGATTGCCAGCCGGCCTCGCGGGGCGGCGCCGGCCGCCATATCGGCGGGAGTTAAGCCCCGCCTTGCCGGGTTTAAAACAAATTGTTGGGGTTTACCAACAATTTGTAGGCTTTAACAATCTTGACATCTCGTTCAGCTCGGCCAGAAGCGGAATACCTTGCCAGTCTTCTACCTAGGGTTTACCATTATACGTTTCCCGCCAACCATGCCGAGCAGCGTTATGTTGCGGTGCATGAATATTGGCCTTTCCAAGGCTTTCAGCGGTCCGGCGCGGCTTATGACTTTACTCCGATATAGCCGGTAACGCCTTATTGTGCTTCGGTTTTTCTTCTTGTCAATGCTTGTCCGGGCACAAATGTGGACTTGCAAAAAGTCTTGCCTTACAACGGGTTTTCCCTCACACTCACATCTATGATGACTAAGGTACTTTTCGTTTGCATGGGTAATATCTGTCGCTCGCCAAGCGCAGAGGGTGTGTTCCGCCGTTTAGTCGACGAAGCGGGGCTTTCCGATGTGGTTGGCGTCGATTCCGCTGGCACCCACAGCTTTCATATCGGCGAAGCGCCCGACGCGCGCGCCCAGGCGGCTGCGCGCAAGCGCGGCTACGAGCTTTCGCATTGCGTGGCCAGGCAGATCACGGCCGACGACTTCCGCGAATTCGACCTCATCCTGGCCATGGACTGGGAAAACCTTTCCGCATTGCAACAACAATGCCCCAAGGTTTATCAGCACAAGCTCATGTTGCTCATGCGCTTTGCCAACGAATTCGAAGAAGCCACGGTTCCCGATCCCTATTACGGCGGCCCCGAAGGCTTCAGCAAAGTCCTCGACTACCTGGAAGACGCTTGTCAGGGCGTCATGGAACTCGTCCGCAAGCGTGCCCTGCAATACCAGGCCGCCTAAGCGTTTCCGCTCAGGCGGAAAACCAAAGAAACCGTGCCGCGTGCACGGTTTTTTATTTGGTGACAGCGTATTTACCCTAGTGTTTTAGTCGGGAATTCGCTATACTTGACCATATTGGTCGGGTATAAAGTCGCCGGCCGATACTTCGATTGCATCAGGCTTTGGCAAGGAAATCACCATGCGTTTAACGACCAAAGGGCGTTTTGCGGTGACCGCCATGATAGATCTGGCGTTGCGGCAGCAGAGCGGGCCCGTCACCTTGGCGGCTATCAGTCAGCGGCAGAATATTTCGCTGTCCTATCTGGAACAGTTGTTCGGCAAGCTGCGGCGCCACGAACTGGTTGACAGCATACGCGGCCCCGGCGGTGGCTATTCGCTGGCCCGCCTGGCGCGCAACATCACGGTGGCCGACATCATCTTCGCGGTCGACGAACCCCTTGACGCCACCAGTTGCGGCGGCAAGGAAGACTGCAACGTCGGGCGCAACGGCGGGACGGGCAAATGCATGACGCACGAGCTCTGGTCGACGCTTAATCGTAAAATGGTGGATTATCTGGACTCGGTGTCCTTGCAGGACCTGGTCGATCAGCAGCGCATGCGCCAGCTGCAGGAATCCACGCAAGCCCAGACGACCATACGCATCAACCGCTCGCCCGATGTATTGATTGCATCCTCGACGGCATAAACCTGGAGCCCCGCCTTATGTCCCAGTGCCCCGTGTACCTGGATTATTCAGCGACCACGCCGGTCGACCCGCGCGTGGTCGAAAAAATGCTGCCCTGGCTGTATGAGCGTTTCGGCAATCCGGCATCGAACAGCCATGCCTATGGCTGGGACGCCGAAGAGGCCGTCGAGCTGGCCCGCTCCCAGGTGGCGCAACTGGTTAATGCCGACCCGCGCGAAATCATCTGGACCTCCGGCGCCACTGAGTCGAACAACCTGGCGCTCAAGGGCGCCGCCCAGGCCTATGCCGGGCGCGGCAAGCATATCGTCACTGTCAAGACCGAACACAAGGCGGTGCTGGACACCTGCCGCGAACTCGAACGCCAGGGTTTCGAAGTCAGCTATCTGGACGTCGGCCAGGATGGCCTGCTGGCCATCGACGTGTTCCAGCAAGCCCTGCGGCCCGACACCATCCTGGCCTCGGTCATGCTGGTCAACAATGAAATCGGCGTCGTGCAAGACATTGCCGCCCTCGGCCGCATCTGTCGCGAGCGGGGCGTCGTGTTTCATGTGGACGCGGCCCAGGCCACCGGCAAGGTCGCCATCGATCTGCAGGCGCTGCCCGTGGACCTGATGTCTTTTTCGGCGCACAAGACCTATGGGCCCAAAGGCATCGGAGCCTTGTTCGCCAGGCGCAAGCCGCGCGTGCGGCTCGAGGCGCAAATACACGGCGGCGGCCACGAGCGCGGTTTCCGTTCAGGCACCCTGGCCACGCATCAAATCGTCGGCATGGGCCAGGCCTTCGAGCTGGCGCGGCTTGAAATGGACGCCGAGGGCCAGCGCATACGCGGCCTGCGCGACCGCTTATGGGCTGGCCTGCGGCAGATCCCCAATGTGCATCTTAACGGCGACGCCCGGCAACGCGTGCCGCATAATCTGAACGTCAGTTTCGATTATGTGGAAGGCGAATCCCTGATCATGTCGCTCAAGGGTCTGGCGGTTTCCAGCGGCTCGGCCTGCACCTCCGCCAGCCTGGAGCCTTCCTACGTCTTGCGCGCCCTGGGCCGCAGCGACGAACTCGCCCACAGTTCCCTGCGCTTCACCCTGGGCCGCTACACCAGCCAGGAAGACGTGGATTTCGCCATACAGCTGCTGGTGCATCAGGTGGGCAGGCTGCGCGACATGTCGCCGCTGTGGGAAATGGCGCAAGAAGGCGTGGACTTGAATTCGGTGCAATGGGCCGCACATTGAAGGTATGGGCATGAAGAATCAGGGCGCCGTGGTAGCGGTTGCGGGCAAGCATGGCATATAGCGACAAGGTATTGGACCACTACGAGAATCCGCGCAACGTGGGCTCCTTCGACAAGTCCGACGCCAGGGTGGGCACCGGCATGGTCGGCGCGCCCTCGCTGGGCGAAGTCATGAAGCTGCAAATCAGGGTGAATGAATCGGGTATCATTGAAGATGCACGGTTCAAGACCTATGGCTGCGGTTCCGCCATCGCGTCCACGTCGCTGGTTACCGAGTGGGTCAAGGGCAAGACACTGGACCAGGCCATGGATATCCGCAATACGCAGATTGCCGAAGCGCTGGCCCTGCCGCCGGTCAAAATCCACTGTTCCATCCTGGCCGAAGACGCCATCAAGGCCGCGGTCCGGGACTACAAGGAAAAGCATCAGGAGTAATCATGGGAATTATGCTTACACAACAAGCCGCCGATCACATCAACCGCTACATCGAGAAGCGGGGCAAAGGGCTGGGCTTGCGTCTGGGCGTTCGCACCACGGGCTGCTCGGGCATGGCCTACAAACTTGAATACGTCGATGAACCCAATGCCGAGGACCAGGTTTTCGAGCAATGCGGGGTCAAGGTCTATGTCGATCCCAAAAGCATGCCGTTCCTGGACGGCATGCAGCTGGACTATGCGCGCGAAGGCCTGAACGAAGGCTTCAAGTTTTCCAACCCCAACGAAAAAGCCACCTGCGGCTGCGGCGAATCGTTCACAGTCTGATTGCCGGAAGCGGCGGGGCATGCCGGTGCGCCGCCGTTCCATGATGGCGCAGCACGCGCCTTTATTTTTTCACTGCCTATTAAATTTTCCCGCCACTTAGAGGGCTTGTCGGATTAGGCCGTCAGCCTGATCGCGTCTGCCGCTGAAAGCCGGGCTCTTGTCACCAGGAGCCCGGCTTTTTTTCGCCTGTCTCTTTGCATCCGGCTAGGTGTATTAGGCCAAATGAATTAGATTTTTCTCAAGCAGGGGAAAACCCTTGGGCTAAATGACGTAGTTGATACTTACAAAGTTTAAACATTGGTGGTTAAATCTAGTCCGTTGGTATATGTATCTGCATATGTCACATGTAAATAATACGTGAGAAATCTATGTGTTTTTTGCATGAATTAAAGCCGGATACGGTAAGCAAGGCAATCTTATATAAGGGATGGGCATGAACATGGCGGGAAAGAAACAGATGGTATTGCGGACGACGGTGCTTACCGGCGCATTGCTGGGGGTTTATGGGGTTTCGTATGCGGACGCCAGCTATACGCTGACGGATGGCAATGTCGCCACGCTTAACGATCAAGCCCTGGGTACTGGCGCTTCCGGAGTCAACGGCGGCCCGGTTTCCGCCGTGACGGTCAGCAAAAACGCGGTGCTGACCATCAACAATGGCAGCGTCATCTCCACCGGCGCGCAGTTCACCCGGGCCATCCTGGTCATGACGGGCGGCAAGGTCACGACGACGAACACTGAAATTTCCACAACCGGCAGCAAATCGCATGCGGTTCATGCGCATGTCGAAAGAACCGATACCAGCGGCCCCGTGCCGGCGGTTGTCATCAATGGTGGCACGGTATCCACCACGGGCGACAATTCCTGGGGTTTGTATGCCTTGCGGGGCGCCAATATCACCAGTTCGGCTGATATCACTACGACTGGCAACGTGGGTTTTGGCGTTTTTGTTGAAGGCAACGACGAAAGCACTGCACGACCAGGCCTTATTACGCTTAACGGTGGGTCTATCACCACTAGCGGCGGGGCGAGCGGCGTCGTAGGCAGTTTTGGGGTGTTGGCCAAGAACGAAGGCAACAAGGTTGTGATGAGCGGCACCAAGGTCACGACCTCGGGCAGCTACGCCGAAGGTTTGCGGGTTGAAGACAAAGCCCAGATCACCGCCAGCGACTCGGTCATCTCCACCAGCGGTGCGGCGGCCCATGGCGTGGCCGCATACTCGGGCGGCAAGGCGGATCTGACCGGCGGATCGGTGTCGTTCAATAGCGCCACTAACGTGGCCGACAGTCTTTATGCCACGGGCGATGGTTCTTCCATCACCGCCAACAATGTCGCCATCAGCAACAAGGGCGGCTCCACGAGTTCGGGCAATATGTCCAGCGCGGTTCACGCCAGCAATGGCGGAAGCATTGCGCTTAACGGCGGGTCGGTGTCATCGCTTAACGATAAGTTTGGTCGTGGCATTCTGGCCGATAGCTCCGCAAGGGTTAGCGCCAGCAACACCGCGGTGTCGACCAGCGGAGCGAACTCCCACGCGGTCCATGCTTATGGCCCGTCGGGCAATGCCAATCCCGATGATTCCCGTGTACCGGTCATCAACTTGAATGCCGGAACGATCACTACCGCCGGCAATGAGTCTTCTGGCCTGTACGCACAGAACGGCGGCAACATCAATAGCTCGGGTCAAGCAGTCACCACCAGCGGCAAAGCCGGTTTTGGCGCCTTCGCCTATAACGGCGGGCGTATTGCGGTGACGGGCGGTTCGCTGGAAACATCGGCTGATGCGCTGAACGGAAATATCGGTACCTTCGGCGTGCTTTCCAAAAGGGCCAGCCTTATCACCCTGGACAACACACGCGTCGTGACCAAGGGCGCGCTGGCGGAAGGCGTGCGCGCGGAATGGGAAGTGTCCAGCGGCGCCAAGGCTGAACTCAAGAACGGTTCCTCCATCACGACTTCGGGCGCCGGGGCGCACGGTATCGGCGTGTACGGCATGGCCGGCGGCACCAGCAGCGATACCTCGGTCAGCATGACAGGCGGCTCCATCACCACCACGGGTTCGGGCGCTTCGGGTGTCCATATCGAGAACGGCGGCGCCGCTACGCTTAATGGCGTGACGGTCAACTCGGCGGGGCCGGTGTTTTCGTCTAACTTTACCCAGTCGGGCAAGACCCAGAATATCGTCGTGGGAGCAGGCTCGGTATTGTCGTCCACCGACGGAAACCTGCTAAGGGTTGAAAGAGGGGTTGGCGAAGATGGCGAAAACGGCATCGTCAATTTGACTCTGGAATCCGGCGCGTTTGCCTCGGGCAATATCGTGAACTACAACAGGGCCGGCACCGTGGTTGACAACGATCCCGCCAAGACGAAGTTCAACTATAACGGCGCGCATTGGGCCGGTATTGTCGTCGATTCGAATACCAACACCAACCCGGGCTCGTCGGTTACCGGCGACCAGGCTGGCAGCGTGGCAACCCAAAACGGCTCTACCGTTGCTTTCCAAAACGTTTCCAACATTGGGGGCAGCGTCTCCGCAGCCCCCAGCTCCATTGTCACGTTCACCGGCGCTACGCCTACCATTGCGGGAAATCTGGTTGGCCAGCAAGGATCGAACATCACTTTCAGCAATGGCGCGAACATCGGTCAGTCCGTTACTATCGTTGGCGGCGCCATGACGTTTTCCGGCCCCAGCCCCGTCTCCATCATTCAGGGGGTTGTGGGTTCGGGTTCCAACCTAAGCTTCAGCGGCCCCTTGACCATAGGGGCGGGAAATGGCGGGACCGCATTGACGGGCGCTGCGGGCAGCGCCTTCAATTTCAGCCGCACGGATTCCACGACCATCAACGGCTCGGTTGACCTCAGCGGTGGGTCCAGCACGCATGGCGGCACGATAGGCAATCCCGTGCAGATTACCGGCAACGCAGGCTTGTCTTCGGGAGCCGTCCTGGGAGGCAACCTCAACATCGCCGGCATGCTGTCGGGCTCGGGCACCTTGGGGCCGGGCAACTCCATCGGCGTTCAAACCTATGGCTCTTTGGGCAGCTTTACCGGCACGTATCTGGCCGAGGTGAACGCGGCGGGCAAGTCCGACCTGATCAGGGTGACGTCCGGCGATGTCGATCTGCGTGGAGTCGATTTGAAGGTCGGTCAGGAGAACGGCAATGGCGGATACGCGTTTAACCACGACTACACCATCGTTGAAACGGGCAAGGCCGACGGTATCAGCGCCGTCGCCGGCAATAAGTTCTCCAGCGCCGCGCTGGACAGCAGCTTCGCCGGCACGCTGGTAACGCTCGATCCCGTCAAGTACGGGGCCAACAACGTCAAGATCAGCCTGTCGAAAAACACCGCTGCGATGGCTAGCGAAATGGCGACCTGGTCCGACAACCAGCGTGCGGTGATGAGCGGCCTGGGCGGCAATCCGCTGGATTACACCGTGTCGGTCATGCAGGCCGGCGAACGCAAGAACGCCTTGAACCAGCTTTCCGGTGAAGTGCATGGCAGCACGCAGTCGGCGCTGTACGGCACCAGCAACCTGCTGGTCAGCACGATAGGCAACCGCATGCGCGGCAACATCGGCGCGGGCAAGCTGGCCGGTGCGCCGACGGCGGATGCGTCGGGTTCCGTTGCGGGCGCCATGCCCAAGTCGGCGGCTTATCCGCTGTGGGCCGAGGTGGTCGGCAACTGGAGCACCCTGGACGGCGGCGATAACGCCTCCAAGGCCAAGAGCGACACGGCCGGCATCTATGTGGGCGGCGACGTCGGGGTAGGCAATGGATGGCGCGTGGGCGGAGCCCTGGGCTTCACCGACGGGCGCGTCAAGGCCGATGACGTAGGTTCGCGTTCCGATGTGCGCAGCTACACCGCCACGGTTTACGGCGGCAATAGCTGGGCCACGGGTAGCGGCCAGGTCAACTTCCTGGCGGGTGCCGGCTATACGCGGCACAACATCGAAAGCCGGCGCAACATCAACGTGGGCGGCAACCAGACCCTGAAGGCCGACTACCATGCGAACACCACGCAGCTGTTCACCGAGCTGGGTTATGCCCTGCCGGTTGGCAAAGCCAGCGTTGTTGAACCGTATGCCGGCCTGGCCTGGTCCAGTCAGCACAGCAAGGACTTTACCGAAAACGGCGGCACGGCGGCCTTGCGCGGCCAGAGCCAGACCGACAAGGTAACGACCCTGACGCTGGGCGTGCGCGGCAAGACGCTGGTCGAAGTCAGCGGCAAGGAAGCCCGCTTGAGCGCCGGTCTGGGCTGGCGCCATGCTTCGGGCGATGTGGACGCCACGCGCAAGATGTCCTTCGTTCAGGGCAGTGGCACGACCTTCACGATAGCCGGAGCCCCGATCGCCAAGAATGCGGCGGTGGTGGACCTGGGCGCCGAGCTCAACGTGAGCAAGAACGCGGCCATGGGCCTGGCCTACAACGGCCAGTTCGGTCAGGGCAACACCGACAACACCGGTTCCCTGTACTTGAAGGTCCGTTTTTAAGGTGGCCTGCTGACGCAGTTTGTCTTTGAAGCAGTTTGTCTTTGAAGTACTTGGTGTTGAACAGAAGGCTGGCTCTGGCGCCAGCCTTCTTTTTTGTGCCTATGAACCGGCGCCAGGCTCAGGTAAAAGCCTGTGTTCGCCTGTGTTCGGGAGTTCTTATTGAAACAAATCTTCCCATGACATAATGAGGCAGTAATAAGGTGGTTTCATCGACCCTGCTAATGTCGGCGCTTGCGCCGCCTGATCAATTTGCCTGATTGTTTTTGAAGATTCATGACGACTCCCGTTCTGCGTTTTGGCCTGGCCGCCAACCATCTGCACCACGAATCCTACGGCGCCGCGCTGTTCACCTGGCTGGAGCAATCCGCTGCCGCCATCCGCGAACTGGGCATGGAGCTGTACACGGTGGGTCGCACTTGCGACGCCATCGAGCGTTCCGGCCTGCTTGCCGCTTATCCCGGCCTGATCCGTTATCCCTATGGCCGCGAGGGCGGTCTGATGAAACTGGTGGCGCGCGTGACCGAAGGCCGCGACGGGGCGGCGCCTTTCGATGGCGCCATCTATCTAATCGATCCGGTGGACCCATCGTCCATCTTCCCTGAAGCGCTGGCATTGAAGCGGCAGTGCATCACGCATGGCAGACCATTCGTGTCCACTCTGATGGGGGCGATTGAATGGGTCGAGGTCGAGCGCCTGGGCAGGGGCCTGGCCCCGGATGCCGCCTTGCAACCCATGTTCGATTTTTCCGCGCAGACCCTGGCCTTGATCGCCCACGATGCGCTCAAGGACCAGATGGTGGACTTCGCCGCCGGCCATTTCGACCTGCTGTCGCGCTTCGCCAAGCGAGTAGGCACCGGCACGACCAGCGGTCGGCTGAACGAGCTGGCATGGTCGCGCGGTTGGCCCAAAGACCAGCCTTGGGTACAGCCTTATCTTAGCGGCCCTTTGGGCGGCGATGCCCAGATCGCCGAGCTGGTGCTGGAACAACGTTGCCAGCGCGTGATCTTTTTTGAAGATCCGCATGTGGCTCGTCAGCACGAGGCGGACATCCAGCTTCTGGAGCGGGCGGTGCGCGTGGTTACGGACAAGGCCGCCTGCATCGCTTCGCCGGCCGTCGCCCACAAATGGGCCGCCGCCGTAAGCCGGCGCTGACGGCGGCCGGACCAGGATAATTTCTTCTATATTGCGCCCGAGAAGGGCTATGGCAGGGCCTTTGCCTGCGCTTGGCTGTACGCGGCCGCGGCTGGATCGACAGTTGTGCCCAAACTACATTTACAAAAAAATGATACGTAAGACTTATTTTGTTACTTTATAGTTGGGCCTTTGATTTTGCAGGCCCGATGCGTTCGGGGCCGGCAGCAAACCCACTGTCAAGATCGAAGGTGCCGTGTGATCCGTAGAAATCATCTGTCCCAAGCTGTACTCGCTGCGGCACTGTTTTTTTCATTGGGCTGGCCCGCAGCCCAGGCCGCGGCTTCCGATTTCCGGACCGCCGAATATTCCAGGCAGGAAGGCCTGGATCTGATCAACGCGGCCGAAGCCTATGCGCTGGGCTATACCGGTGCGGGTGTCAGGGTGGGGATATTTGATTCCGGCATCGACGCGTCTCATTCCGAATTCCGGGGCGGCAAGATCGTGGGCGGCTATGATTTCTTCTCCAACACGCCATACCGCGACGGGGTTGGCGGAGACTACGACGGCCATGGCTCCCACGTGGCGGGCATCATCGGCGCCTTGCGCGATGGGGTCGGGATGCATGGCGTGGCCTTCGACAGCTCGCTGTTCATCGTCCACGAGGACGATAGGCCGTACAACTACTTTACCCACCCCGATCCCGCTTACCCCAGTCCCAGGAACGAATGGCTGGACAAATCGCTGGCGCAGGGATGGCGCTATTTGGCTATGCAGAATCTGCCCATCATCAACAACAGCCTGGGATTCAACGATTGTCCCCGCGTTGCGCCGCCTTGCAACGTGACGGAATACAGTTCCGCCATCGCCGCCGAGGCTGCTTACCCCTTGAGCGTGGCGGCTTTCCGGCAGCTTGCCGCGGCCGGTACCTTGATGGTGTTCGCCACCGGCAACGAATCGCAATTACACCCGGATTTCATGGCCGGTTCGCCCCACTGGTTTCCGGAACTGAAGGACAACTGGCTGGCGGTCACGGCCATCAGCGAAACCGGTGAAGCGGTGGCCTACGCCAACAAATGCGGCGTCGCCAAGGACTGGTGCCTGACCGCGCCGGGCGGCGGCGAAGGCAATCCGGGCATGGGCGTGTATTCCGTCGAGGACGAGGGCAGCTATACGCTCAAATCGGGCACCTCCATGGCGGCGCCCCACGTGGCGGGCGCCGCTGCGCTGGTCAAGCAGGCCTTTCCCTATTTCGGCGCCTATCACCTGCAGCAGACGCTGCTGACCACGGCGACCGACATCGGCGCCATGGGTGTGGACGACGTCTATGGCTGGGGCCTGTTGAATGCGGGCAAGGCGGTGCGCGGCCCGGGCTTGTTCACCGGCCTGTTCGACGTGGATACCCTGGGCTACGAGTCCACTTTTTCCAACGACATCGGCGGAGCAGGGGGCCTGACCAAGCGGGGCGCGGGCGTATTGCGGCTGACGGGGGCCAACACCTATGCGGGGCCGACGACGGTCGCGGGCGGCAAGCTGGTGGTGAACGGCTCCCTGGCCTCCCACGTTACCGTGCAGCCGGCCGGCACACTGGGCGGTTCTGGCACTGTCGCCAAGGTCGACAACCATGGCGTCGTGGCGCCGGGCAATTCGGTGGGCACCCTGACGGTGGCCGGCGACTATACCGCATACAGCGGCTCGGCCTACGAGCTGGAGATCGGGCCGGACGGCGCCACCGACAAGCTGGTGGTGGGTGGGACGGCGACCCTGGCCGGCACGCTGCGCCTGGCCGGCAGCCATTTCCGCCCCAATGCTTCGTATCAGTTCATCAGTGCGGGGGCTTTCGCGGGCGGCTTCGATACGGTTGCCCACAATATGGCTTTCCTGGCGCCCAGCCTGGACCTGAACGCCGGCGCCGCCTCGCTGGTGATCGCCCGCAACGATGTCCCCTTTGCGCGCTATGCCGATACCTCCAACCAGAAGTCCGTCGGCTGGGCGCTGGACAGCGCCTCGGCCCGTCCGCCAGCGGGCATGATGGATGTGTACGACGCGGTGCTCAATGCCCAGGCCGGCCAGGTGCCCGCCATGATGGAGCAATTGAGCGGCCAGGTCCATGCCGCCACGCAGTCGGCTTTATTGAATGCGGGCACGTTGGTGACGCGCACTTTGTCCAGCCGCATGCGTGCCAACGGCGGGGCCGGCAAGGCGCCGGGCAAGGCGCTGGCACAGGCCGATGCCGCAGCCTTGCCTGCGGGCGCCATGCCGTACCCACAAGCCTTGCCCATGTGGGCGCAGGTGGTGGGAGGGCGCAGCACCCTGGACGGCGACGGCAATGCGGTCAAGGTCCGCAACGACACGACCGGCCTGTTCCTGGGCGGCGATGCCTCGGTCGGCGGCGGCTGGCGCCTGGGCGGCGCTTTCGGCTATACCGAAGGCCGCATCAAGCCGGGCGGCCCGTCTTCCTCGTCGCGAGCCAACAGCTATACCGGCGCGCTGTACGGATCCAATCGCTGGGCCGCGGGCGCGGGCAACGTGAATTTCCTGGGCGGTATCGCATATACCCGCCACCACATCGATGCCCGGCGCAGCATCGACGTGGGCGGCAGCCAGACTCTGAAATCGGACTACCGCGCCGATGCCCTGCAATTGTTCTCGGAACTGGGCTATGGCGTGCCGGTGGGCGAATCCGCCGTGCTGGAGCCCTATGCGGGCTTGTCCTGGCAGAACTTCCGGGCGGGAAGCTTTGCTGAAACCGGCGGCCAGGCGGCGCTTGGCGGCGCCAGCCAGAGCAGCGACCTGACCACCTTCACCCTGGGGCTGCGCGGCAAGACGGAATTCGAGCGAGGCGGTTCGCAGATTGCGCTGTCCGCCGGTCTGGGTTGGCGCCACGCCATGGGCGATGTCTCGCCCAGCCGCAAGCTGTCATTCGTTCAGGGCGATGGGGCGGTGTTCCGCACGAGCGGCGCGCCCATTGCCAAGAATGCCGCCGTGGCGGAACTGGGCGCCGAACTGCGCGTGGCGCGCAAGGCCGCCGTGGGCTTGAGCTATAGCGGCCAATTCGGCAACGGCAACACGGACAATGCCGGCACGCTTTATCTGCGGGTGCGCTTCTAGCTTTTAGATCCGGTGCGGGGCTGGAAGCGCCCCGCGCCGGGTTTACCGCCGGAATCAGTCTTCGCGGCGCAGGTGCGGGAAGAGTATGACGTCACGGATGCTGGGGCTGTCGGTGATCAGCATGACCAGGCGGTCGATGCCTATGCCGCAGCCGCCGGTCGGAGGCATGCCGTATTCCAGCGCCCGGATGTAGTCGGCGTCGTAGTACATGGCTTCTTCATCGCCCGCGTCCTTGGCCTCGACCTGCGCCAGGAAGCGCGCGGCCTGATCTTCGGGATCGTTCAGTTCCGAGAAGCCGTTGGCGATTTCGCGGCCCGTAATGAACAGTTCGAAGCGCTCGGTAATGCCGGTCTGATTGTCCGATGCTCGGGCCAGGGGCGAGACCTCGACGGGATAGTCGACGATGTAGGTCGGATTCCACAGCAGGGCTTCGGCCGTTTCCTCGAACAGCGCCAGTTGCAGGGCGCCCAGCCCGGCGCGCGCCAGGACGGGGCCGTTGACGTCGGCGCCCAGGCGCTTGAGCTCGGTGCGCAGGAAGGCTTCGTCGCCCAGCTGGGGCTCAATGTAGTTCGGCGCGTACTTCAGTATGGCCTGGGTGATGGTCAGCCGGTCGAAAGGCTGGCTGAGGTCCAGCGGCTTGCCCTGGTAGCTGAGCGTGGCGCTGCCGGTGGCGGCGATGGCCGCCGCCCGTATCAGCGATTCCGTAAAGTCCATCAGCCAGCGGTAGTCGGTATAGGCCGCGTAGAACTCCATCATGGTGAACTCGGGATTATGCCGGGGGCTCACGCCTTCGTTGCGGAAATTGCGGTTTACCTCGAAGACGCGCTCGAAGCCGCCCACGATCAGGCGCTTCAAGTACAGTTCCGGGGCGATGCGCAGGAACATTTCCATGTCCAGCGCATTGTGGTGCGTGACAAAGGGCTTGGCCGCCGCGCCGCCGGGTATGGGATGCAGCATGGGCGTCTCGACTTCCAGGAAGCCCGCATTCAGCATGAACTGGCGGATGCTGCCCATGGCCTTGCTGCGCGCCACGAAGGTGGCACGCGTTTCTTCGGTCATGATCAGGTCCACGTAGCGCTGGCGGTAGCGCAATTCCTGGTCGGACACGCCATGGAATTTATCCGGCAGCGGGCGCAGCGATTTCGTCAGCAGGCGGACCGAGGCCGCGTGTACGGAAAGCTCGCCCTTGTTGGTCTTGAACACCGTGCCTTGTACGGCCAGGATGTCGCCGATGTCCCAGGTCTTGAATTGGGCATAGACGTCTTCACCCACCGTGTTCTTGTCCAGGAAGACCTGGATGCGGCCCGAGCCGTCCTGCAGCGTCGCGAAGCTGGCCTTGCCCATGACGCGCTTGAGCATCATGCGGCCGGCTACCTTTACTTCTTTGCCGATCTCGGCCAGGGCTTCCTTGTCCTGCTCGTCGTAGGCCTGGTGCAGCTGGGCAGCCTGGCTGTCGGGACGGAAGTCGTTGGGGTAGGCCACGCCATCGGCGCGTAGTTTGGTGAGTTTGCCGCGCCGTTCGGCGATCAGGTGGTTTTCGTCGGCGGCGGGGCTGGATGGCGTAGAGTCGTTCATGTCGGGTGTTGGTTAAGCGTAATTTCGGATGTCGTCGAGCACGGTGGCGCCGAAGCTGTCGTTGTCGATGTAGCGCAGGATGCGTGCGGCCACGTCGGCGGGGGAGGACAACTGGCCTTGCTGGTGCATTTGCGCAAAGCGCTCCACATTGGGGAAGTCGCTGGCCTGGCTGCCGCGTATCTTTTCCTGCATGCCGGTGTCGACGACGCCCGGCGCCAGGGCGGCGATGCGCACGCCGTGGTTCTCGGCATGCAGAACCTGGGTGTAGTGGTCCAGCGCGGCCTTGGTCGCGCAGTACACGCCCCAGCCCGGCATGGGGTTGCGGCCCGCGCCAGAGGAGATGTTCAGGATGCGGCAGTCGGCCTGCATGGGCTTGACCGCTTGCAGGAAGGCGGCCGTCAGCAGGATGACGCTGGTGACGTTCAGGTTGAAGGCGGCCGTAATGGCGGCCGCGTTGTGCAGGTCGCAGGCCTGGTGTATGGGGTCGACCGTGCCGGCGTTGTTGATCAGCAGATAGCGTTTGGCGCTGGCCGGCAGATGGGACACGATATGCCGGGCGACGCGTTCGACCGCGGCGGGGTTGGCCAGGTCGGTCTGCACCTGTTGCAGCGAGCAGCCCGCGTCTTTGGCGTTGCGGTCCAGGGTTTCGTCGTGGTTGCGCGACACGGTGATGAGCCGGGTGCCGGGGTGCAGCAGCCCTTGTGCAAGCGCTTGACCCAGGCCGCGCGAGGCGCCGGTCACGATGGCAACAGTCGTTGGTTCCATGGCTAAACTCCCTGTTTCAGGCTGGCTTGTATGAATGGGTCCAGATCGCCGTCCAGGACTTTCTGGGTATTGGAGATTTCAACGTTGGTGCGCAGGTCCTTGATACGGCTTTGGTCCAGCACATACGACCGGATCTGATGACCCCAGCCCACGTCGGTCTTGGCGTCTTCCATCTTTTGCTGCTCGGCCATGCGCTGGCGCATTTCCAGCTCGTACAGGCGCGATTTAAGCATTTGCATGGCTTCGGCGCGGTTGCGGTGCTGCGAGCGGTCGTTCTGGCACTGGACCACGATGCCGGTGGGCATGTGTGTGATACGCACGGCCGAATCGGTCTTGTTGATGTGCTGTCCGCCCGCGCCGCTGGCCCGGTAGGTGTCCACGCGCAGGTCAGCGGGGTTGATCTCGATTTCGACGGAATCGTCCACCTCGGGGTAGACGAAGACGCTGGCGAACGAGGTATGGCGGCCGTTGGCCGAATCGAAGGGGCTTTTGCGCACCAGGCGGTGCACGCCGGTTTCGGTGCGCAAATGGCCGAAGGCATACTCGCCCTCGATCTTGATGGTGGCGGACTTGATGCCCGCGACTTCGCCATGCGATTCTTCCAGCACTTCGGCCTTGAAGTCCTTGTGTTCGCAATAGCGCAGGTATTGGCGCAGCAGTATCGAGGCCCAGTCCTGGGCTTCGGTGCCGCCCGCGCCGGCCTGGATGTCCAGGAAGCAATTGAGCGGGTCGGCCGGGTTGGAGAACATGCGGCGGAATTCAAGCTCTTCCAGGCGCAGGCCTATGGCGTCGGTGTCGCCCTCGACCGAGGCCAGGGTGGCATCGTCGTCGTCCTCGGCGGCCAGGTCGAACAGCTCTTGCGCATCGGACAGGCCGTCGGCGATTTCCGTAAGCGTATGGACCACGGTTTCCAGGCTTTTCTTTTCGCGGCCAAGGTCCTGGGCGTGCTTGGGGTCGTTCCAGACGTCGGGGCTTTCCAGCTCGGCGTTTACGACTTGCAGGCGTTCTGCTTTGGCATCGTAGTCAAAGATACCCCCGAAGAGCAGCCTGCCGCTCGGCATAGTCTTCCAGGCGGGCGGCAAGTTGGTTCTGGCGTTCGGCTTCCATATGTATTCCTGATCGGTCCGGCAGCAAGGCGCTGCCATAGTCAAATTAACCTGGCATTTTAACGCGTAGTTTCAATCCTTCCCCGACCGGTGCCCGGCCGGCTGGCCGCTCTTGCCATCATTGGCTTTCCTTTTAGTGCGAACAAGACCTAGAATGCCATCTGTCCGACAGAACCGGCGCCATCGCGCAGCCTCCATACATGCTCCCAACTTCCGCCGAAAACCGTTCCCTGCAGGCCTTGCCCTTGAATGGCGGCGGAAATCGCGGATACGAAGGCCTGGCCACCATGTCGCCGGCCAACTTCGGCATCGTCATGGCCACCGGCATCGTCTCGCTGGCCGCCCACATGCTGGGCAGAAACACCATTGCGCAGGCGCTCTTCGTCCTGAACAACATCCTGTTCGCCATACTGTGCGCCCTCAGCCTGCTGCGCGCCGCCCGCCACCCGCGCGCCTTCTTCGGCGACATGGCCGACCACCTGCGCGGCCCCGGCTTCTTCACCACCGTCGCGGCCGTGGCCATCCTGGGCGGGCAGTACATGGTGCTGGAGCACGACACGGACACCGGCTTCCTCCTTTGGGCGCTCGCCCTGGTACTGTGGTTCGGCCTGACCTACACGATATTCACGGCGCTCACCGTAAAGCCCGAAAAGCCCACCCTGGACCGCGGCATCAACGGCGGCTGGCTGCTGGCCGTGGTGGCGACCCAATCTATAGCGGTTTCCAGCGCCTTGCTGGCCGCCAAGACGGGCCAGCCCTACCACCTGGAACTGAACTTCCTGGCGCTGTCGATGTGGCTGTGGGGCGGCATGCTCTACATCTGGACCATGTCGCTGATCTTCTACCGCTACACCTATTTCCGCCTCTCCCCCGACGACCTGACCCCGCCGTACTGGATCAACATGGGCGCCATGGCGATCTCGACCCTGGCCGGCTCCCTGCTGATCATGAACGCGTCCGACTCGCCCTACCTGGTTTCCCTGCTGCCTTTCCTTAAGGGCTTTACGATTTTCTATTGGGCGACGGGCACGTGGTGGATACCCATGCTGCTCTTGCTGGGTGTATGGCGCTATGTGTACAAGCGCTTCCCCTTGCGCTACGACTCTCTGTACTGGGGAGCCGTCTTCCCGCTGGGCATGTATGCGGCCTGCACCTTCAGCATGAACCAGGCCATGGGCTTCACCTTCCTGACCTATGTACCGGGAGTCTTCTTCGCCCTGGCCGTCGTAGCATGGACGCTGACCTTCCTGGGCCTGCTGGTGCATGTGATCACCCAACTAAAGCAGCGCAACGAATTACGCCGCCGCGGCATCCCAAAATAAAACGCCCCGAACGGTAAAGCATTCCAAGGTAGGGCATCCCAAGATAGGGCATCCCAAGATAGGGCACCCCAACACAAGACCTCCCAATGCTTGGCACGGCCCGGCTGGCGGGCCGCGCCAAGCGGCGCAATACCTCTTCCGACCTTGAGCCGCCCAACAAAAAAATGCCGGCCAACACCCCCCCCTCCAAACAAGCGCACACTCATACATCCCGCAGGCGTGGGGATGCTGGTGTGGGGAAACGGGCCTTCGGGGCCGAGCGAGTCGCTCGCGAAGGG
>JBARWC010000019.1:0-12570 GCA_049646585.1 Burkholderiaceae bacterium
GGGGATGGGCGACGTTGAGCAAGCCGCCGCAGTTGCTTTGCGACGGGGGCGTAAGAGGGCGCGCATGTTTGAGCATAAAATCGGTCCGGGGGACCGATTTTTGCGAGTTCGCGCCCGACCCCGGCGCAAAGCGGCTGCAAGGGAACCCCGAAGGGGCGCAGCGATAAGCCCAGCCCCTGCCCACCGGCTGCGCCGGTTCAACAAGCTGACGCCACACACTCACAACCATAGCCACCACTTACAGGTTTATAAAGAGAAAGAGCGTACAAACACCCGAAGCAAAAACGCGCAGAAAATCGAACTAGGCCTTGGCCTGCAAATACGAAGCATAAGCCGATAAATCCACGTTGCCGCCGCTTAGCAGCACGCCCACGCGCTTGCCCTTGACGGGCGCCACCTCGTTGAACGCGGCGGCCGCCCCCAGGCAACCTGTAGGCTCGACCACCATCTTCATCCGCTCGGCGAAAAATTGCACGGCCCCGATCAGTTGCTTATCGCTGACCGCGAGAATGTCGCGCACGTGCCGCTGGATGATGGGAAAAGTCAGCTGGCCCAAAGCCTGAGTCAGTGCACCGTCGGCAATCGACGTGGGTGGCCCGATGCGCTGGATGGCGCCCGCCCGCAGGGACTGCCGCCCGTCGTCGCCGGCTTCGGGCTCGACGCCGTAAACCTCGCAGTCGGGGCTGAGGGCGTGCGCGGACAGCAGCGAACCCGACAGCAGCCCGCCGCCGCCCAGCGGAATGAACAGCGCATCCAGGCCGCCCACATCCTCCAGCAGTTCCTTCACCGCCGTACCCTGCCCGGCAATGACATCGGCGTGGTCGAAAGGAGGAATCAACGTCAGGCCGTCCTTTTCAACCAGTTCGCGCGCCACGACCTCGCGGTCCTGGGTGAGCCGGTCGTAGCCGACCACGCGCGCCCCGTAGCCCAGCGTGGCCGCTTTCTTAGCCGCCGGCGCGTCGTTGGGCATGACGATGGTGGCGGAAACGCCCAGCAGCTTGGACGCCAGCGCAATGGCCTGGGCATGGTTGCCGGACGAAAAAGCGATGACACCCGCCTTGCGCTGCGATTCGGACAGATTGGCCACCGCGTTGTAGCCGCCGCGAAACTTGAAGGCGCCGATGCGCTGGAAGTTCTCGCACTTGAAGAACACCTGCGCGCCCAGCCGCGCATCGATGGTTCGCGAGGTCAGCACGGGGCTGCGGTGGGCAACCCCGCTCAATGTGTTGCTGGCCCTGATCACATCGTCATAGGTGGGTAGCCTGGCGCTCATAGTCCGTCCGTTATCAAGAATTGGAAATCGCGGCCCGAATGGGATCCGCAAGTTGAATTATGCTGCAATCGCGCGCCGACCGCCCCGGCGGCTTCCAGCTAGGTTACGATAACCACTGTAGATATAATCAGCACAACTGCCATGGCCATACACTCCGACTCCCTGACCAGTCTTTCCCCCGCCGAGCGCATCGTTGCGCCGCAAAGCGCGTCGCCCAACGAGGAGTCCATCGAACGGGCGCTGCGCCCGCGCGAGCTGCGGGAATACATAGGCCAGCATCGCGTGCGCGAGCAGCTCGAAATCTTCATCCAGGCGGCGCGCAAGCGCAGCGAGGCCCTGGACCACGTCCTGCTCTTCGGCCCCCCGGGGCTGGGAAAGACCACGCTGGCCCACATCGTGGCGCACGAAATGGGCGTGCAGTTGCGCCAAACATCCGGACCGGTGCTGGAACGCGCCGGCGACCTGGCCGCCCTGCTGACCAATCTTGAAAAAAACGATGTGCTGTTCATCGACGAAATCCATCGCCTGTCTCCGGTGGTCGAAGAAATCCTCTACCCCGCCCTGGAAGACTTCCAGATCGACATCCTGATCGGCGAAGGCCCGGCCGCGCGCAGCGTCAAGATCGACCTGCAACCCTTCACGCTGGTGGGCGCCACCACCCGGGCCGGCATGCTGACCAACCCCTTGCGCGACCGCTTCGGCATCGTCTCGCGCCTGGAGTTCTACAGCGCCGACGACCTGACCCATATCGTGACGCGCAGCGCCGGCCTGCTCAACGCCCAGGCCACGTCCGAAGGAGCGGCTGAAATTGCCCGCCGCGCGCGCGGCACGCCACGCATCGCAAACCGCCTGCTGCGCAGGGTGCGAGACTATGCCGAGGTCAAGGCCGACGGGCGCATCGACGCCCAGGTGGCGGGCGCCGCGCTGTCCATGCTGGAAGTCGACCCGCAAGGCCTGGACCTGATGGACAGGAAGCTGCTGGAGGCCATCATCCACAAATTCGACGGCGGGCCCGTGGGGGTCGACAGCCTGGCCGCGGCCATCGGCGAAGAACGCGACACCATCGAAGACGTGATCGAACCCTTCCTGATACAGCAGGGATATCTACAGCGCACGCCGCGCGGCCGCATGGCCACGCAGACCACCTGGCGGCACCTGGGTCTGACGCCGCCCAAGCCGGCCAACGGCACGCCCGACCTGTTTTCCTAGGAGGCCCGCCGGGCCGCTACCCAACCACCGGCTACTCCCGCACGCAGCGCAGTATTTCTTCGCCGTAGGCTTCCAGCTTGCGCGCCCCGACGCCGCTGATACCGCCCAGTTCGTCCATGGAAGCCGGACGGTTCAGGGCGATTTCCCGCAAGGTCGCATCATGGAAAATGACGTAGGCCGGCACCCCATGCCCGCGGGCGACCTCGGAACGCCAGCTGCGCAAATCCTCGAACAACTGCTGGGCCTCCGGCGGCAGGACAATGCCCGCGTCCTTGGCGCGCGCGCTGGCGGATTTTGAACTGCGCGCCTTTTTCTCGGGTTCGCGGCGAAACATCAATGTGCGCTCGCCCTTGAGCACCGCCCGGCTGCCGTCGGTCAATGCCAGCGTACCGTAGCCCTCGTGATCCACCGCCAGCAGGCTTTGGGCCAGTAACTGGCGCAGCACGCCGCGCCAGGCCTGCTCGGACAGATCGGCACCTATGCCGTATACGGTCAGGCTTTCGTGGTCGTATTGCTTGACGCGGTCGGTGGGCTTACCCCGCAAGATGTCGATCAAATGCCCCGCGCCGAAGCGCTGGCCGCGTTCGCGCCACAAACGATACACGGCCGACAGGATCTTCTGGGCGGCCACCGTGCCGTCCCACGCCTGCGGTGGTTCCAGGCAGGTATCGCAATTGCCGCAAGGCCCGATTTCCTGATCAAAATAGGCCAACAGGCGCTGGCGCCGGCAGCTTACCGTTTCGCACAGGCCCAGCATGGCATCCAGTTGCGCCCCCAGGCGCCTTCTGAAGGCATCGTCGCCGGGAGACTCGTTGATCATGCGCCGCTGCTGCACGACGTCCTGCAGGCCATAGGCCAGCCAGGCCGTCGCCGGCTGGCCGTCGCGCCCCGCGCGTCCTGTTTCCTGATAATAGCCCTCGACCGATTTCGGCAGATCGATATGCGCGACGAAACGCACATCGGGCTTGTTCACCCCCATGCCGAAAGCGATGGTGGCGACCATGACCACGCCTTCCTCGCGCAGGAAGCGCGCCTGGTTCGTAGCGCGCACGGCGGCACCCAGGCCGGCATGATAGGGCAAGGCCGGGATGCCGTTCTCGCACAGAAATTCCGCGGTTTCCTCCACCCTGGCGCGGGACAGGCAATACACGATGCCGCAATCGCCCTCGTGCTCGGCCTTGATGAAGGCCAGCAACTGGCGGCGGACCTCGTTCTTTTCGACGATGCGGTAACGGATATTGGGGCGGTCGAAGCTGGCCACGAAATGCGGCGCGCCGTTCAATTCCAGCCGGTCGGCGATCTCGCGCCGGGTCGCCGACGTGGCCGTGGCCGTCAGGGCCAGACGCGGCACCTGCGGCCAGCGCTCGTGCAGCAGGGACAGACCCAGGTACTCGGGCCGGAAGTCATGCCCCCATTGGGACACGCAGTGAGCCTCGTCGATGGCGAACAGCGACACCTTGCCCTGCGACAGCAGGTCCAGGCAGCGGTCGGTCAGTAGGCGCTCGGGCGCCACGTACAGCAAATCCAGCTCGCCGGCCAGGAAGGCCTGCTCCACATCGCGCGAAGCGCGCCAATCCTGGGACGAATTCAGGTAAGCGGCGCGCACGCCCAATTCCAGCAGGGCGTCGACCTGATCCTGCATGAGGGCGATGAGCGGGGAAATGACCACGCCCGTGCCCGGGCGGACCAGGGCGGGAATCTGATAGCACAAGGATTTTCCGCCGCCGGTAGGCATAAGCACCAGGGCATCGCCCCCCTGCACCACGTGCTCGATAATGGCTTGCTGATCGCCGCGAAAGGACTCGTAGCCAAAGACGCGCTGCAGTGTTTCCAGTGGAGAAATGGTCATGCTCAATAAATCGGGACTGAGAATCGAAGACCTATATCATAGTCGCCGCTGATCACCTCGCGCTCCGCCTTGAGCCCGATACGCAGGTTCGGGCTGTACCAGAACTGCTGGCCTACGCCGAAACTGCGCCGCATATCGCCGGTGGCCGAGTATTCGTTTTCATAGCTGCCGGTGACGTCGCCCCAGCGCCCCAGGGGCACTTTGGCGGTCAGCTTCTGGCGCACGCCCCCAGGCGAAACCTGGCTGTCGCGATAGCGGCTAAGGTCGACAAACCCCGCCGTATGCCGCTCGTTCAGCCAGGAAAGCTGCACATCGTCCATGACGTCGACGGTGTACGCGGCCTGATAGCGCCAACCCGTGTACAAGCCGTAGCTGGCACGGGCCACGCCGGCGCTCCACGCGCCCCAGCGCGTTTGGTAGTTTCCACCAAGGCCGGAAGTAGCCAGGTTGGGAGCCAGCTCCAGCTGGGACTCCAGGGTGACGTCCGGCGACAGGCCGTAGCGCAGCACGGTGTTGCTGGCCGTCGGCCCGTAGCTCAAGTCGTTGGCCATGCTGCCCGAGGAATAATCCAGCGCGCCGACGGACATGGAATACTGCCAGGCCTGGCCGTCGCCGGCGGCAAGCGAGGATTGCGAAATGCTGACCCCGCCCATGCGCGCCGAATTGCCCCAGGCGGGAACGACGATCGCATCGTTGCCCAGCGTCACATCCAAACCCTGCCGGTTCGAATACCGCCAGTTGCTGGCGCCCAAGGTCCAGGACGTATCCTTGGGCCGGGCCAGCCATGGTGATCGATAGCGGCGCCATGAGCTTTGCCAATCCCTCGCGCCGCGCAAGCCGGGCGAGTCTCCGAACACCCGCTTCGGGCGCCAGGCGGCCGAAGCATCCCCGTCGTGGAAAAAGTCATAAGAGATATCCGGCGCGGCGGCGTCCTGGCCGTCACGGGACATGCCCGAAAACATAGGCTCGGTGCCCGGTGTGTCGGGCAAGGGCCGCGGGGGATCGACGGACACCTGAGGGGCGGGATAGGCTTGAACGGGCGCCAGCTCGCGAAACTGGTCGCCCGCCGCCCATGCTAGGTGCCATGCCGGCGCGCAGGCCAGGCTCGCGCCGCACAACAGCAGGGCCACGCGGATACGATCAAAAAACCAAACAAACATCGAGAATCAATCGTCCTATCCGATCAACGCAAAAATTTTTACTCAACGATAAACGAGTCATATCCCGCCGGGCAATCACGCCTTGGTAAACATTGTTTACGCCCCGCATGCCCGAACCAACAGCGCAGGCCCGATCCGCCGCCCGGACGCGTGCCTCACACCTATTTCAATTCATTTCCAGGCGCTTGCCAGGCGCCCGGCCGGAGGGCAAACTGGCGTCCTATGGAAACCCCTCTCGTCAAAGTATTGGTTGTCGACGACGATCCCGCCTTGCGGCATCTGCTGGCCGACTACCTTAACCGCCACCATTACGATACGCTGCTTGCGCCGGACGCCAGCGATCTGCCGACGCGCATCCAGCGGTATTCGCCCGACCTCATCGTGCTGGACCGCATGATGCCCGACGGCGACGGCGCCGAGGCCTGCCGCCGTCTACGCCAGCAAGGCGAAGACATACCCGTTATTTTACTGACAGGGCGCGACGAAACCGTGGATCGCGTCATAGGCCTGGAAGCCGGCGCCGACGACTACCTGGGCAAGCCCTTCGACCCGCGCGAGCTGCTGGCCCGCATCGAAGCCGTGCTTCGCCGCAAGAAAGGCGCGTCGGCACTTAACAAGGACAAGCCCGTGGCATTCGGGCCTTTCGTGTTCAACCCCGTCACCCGCCAGCTTTCCAAAGACCAGGACATCATCCGCCTGACGGGCGGCGAAGTGAACCTGCTGGAAGCCCTGGTCAGCAACCCGGGCAAGCCCCTGTCCCGGGATCGCCTGCTGGCCATGGCGCGCGACGACGACGAGGGCGAGCGCAACGATCGCGCCATCGACATCGCCATATTGCGGCTGCGCCGCGCCATCGAGGACGACCCCAAGCAGCCGCGCTGGATACAAACCGTATGGGGCGTGGGCTACCGGTTCTCGCCCTAGGCACCTACATGCTTCGTTTCCTGCTGCCCCGTTCCCTGCGCGCGCGACTACTGCTTTTTACGCTGGGCACCATCCTGCTGGTGCAGGCCGCCACCTTCGCCACGGTGTCCTACTACCGCAAGAAGTTCACCGAGGAAGTCACCGTCGAATTCACGGCAACGACGATACGCACCCTGCGCGCCTCGCTGGCGGAAATCCCCGCCGAGGAACGCGGCGACTTCGTGCGCCAGGCATCGCAGAACCAATGGCGTCTGTGGTCGCGCAGCCTGCCCTCGGACGCCAGCCTGGAAAGCCGCGGCTCGTCCCGCGTGCACCGCGATCACCGGCATCCGCCGCCGCCCCCTCCTCCGGGCGACATACGCAACAACCTCAGGACCTTCGTCCAGGCCCTGAACAAACGCCTGGACGATGGCACGCGCGTCGCCCTGTCACGCGGCGCCGAGCCCAGGATCTACATTTCCCTTCTGCCCGAGCCCGAACTCGAGGACTCTCGCCACAACCGTGAATGGCTGGTGATTCCGCTGGACCGCATCGCGCCGCCCGTGGCGACGCCGATGGTGCTGGTATGGCTGGCGGGCATGGGCTTCTTCCTGCTGTTCGCGGCGGCGTTCTCCTGGCACATCACGCGGCCGCTGACGCGGCTCGCCAAAGCGGCCGACCAGTTGGCGGCGGGGCAGCCCCAACGCGTCGTGCCCTCTGGGCCCAGCGAGACCCGCATCCTCGGCGAGCGCTTCAACGCCATGCTGGACACCCTGGCCGAATCCAGCGCCGTCCAGCGCACCCTGCTGGCGGGCCTTCCGCACGACCTGAAAGGGCCTTTATCGCGTATGTGGCTGCGCATCGAAATGGTCGATGACGCCACCTTCCAGGAAGGCATGCGCAAGGACGTGCAGGACATGCAGCGCATGGTCAATCAGTTCATCGGCTTCGTGCGCGGCTCCGATCCCGGCTCCTACCAGTTCTCGCCCCTGGAGCTGGGCGCATGGCTGGAAGAGCAAGTGTCCGCCTGGGAAAGCGCGGGCAGCCCGGTGACCTTCACCGAAGCGGCCCATCCGCCCTTGAACCTGAACGCCGACAGGATCGCGCTGGGCCGCTTGCTGGACAACCTGATCACCAACGCCCTGAACCATGCCGCCCCTCCGGTGGAAATCACGCTGGATACCGAACCGGGCATGGCGGTGATAACGGTGGCCGATCACGGCCCGGGCATCAGCGCCGAACGGCGCGCCGAAGCCCTGCGGCCTTTTTCACGCCTGGACGATGCGCGCACGCGCACAGGATCGGTAGGGCTGGGACTGGCCTTGGCCGATGCCATCGTCCGCGCCCATGGCGGCAGCCTGGCCCTGGACGAAGCCCCGGGCGGCGGCCTCGCCGTGCGCATCCGCCTGCCGTTGAAGCCGACGGCCGCCGCAACAAAGGCTGATCCGGACACTACGGCCTAGCCGTCGAACTCCGGCGGCGCGGGGGGTATGGACAGGCCGAACATGCGCCAGTACACCCATATATTGAAGATCAGCGCCACCGGCAAGGCGATGACCACGCCCGACAGCACCAGCCGCAATGAATCGACGGATGCCGCGGCGTCCCAGATGGTGATGTCGTCCAGCACCAGGTAGGGGAAGAAGCTATACCCCAGCCCCCCCAGCACCACCAGGAAAACCAGCAACGTCATCACGAAAGGCAGCGCCGTCGTGCGATAGCTGCTGTTGATCATGCGCTGCAGGCACATCTCGATGGAAACGAAGCAGATCAGCAGAAAGCCCCATAAGGCGATCACCGTCGGCCCATGCGGGCCGTCGCTCCATTTAAGGAAAACGCCGGAGTTGGCAAAGGCCAGCACCACCGATACCCCGACCGCACCCGCCGCCGACCAGCGCACCGCGCGCCGGCCCCACATGACGGCGCGCGCCCGCAGTTCGCCCGCGACACGCATGATGAGCCAGGCCGCGCCCAACAGGCAATAGGCGGCCACGGCGCACAGGCCGATGAACAACGAGAACCACAAATAGCCCGCCTGGGACTCGTAGGACACCACTACCTGGGCCAGCAGGAAGCCGTGCGCCAAGGCTGTCAGCAAGGAGCCGAAGGCGAAACCCAACAGCCAGCGGGACTGCAATTCCTTGGGCGCCCGCATGCGCATCTCGAACGACGCCGAGCGCAAGAGCACGCCCAGGGCCAGCACGCACAGCGGCAAATAGAGCTTGCCCATGACGCTGCCCCAGGCATTGGGAAAGGCGGCCACGAAAAGGCCCAAGCCCAGGAACAGCCAGAACTCATTGGCATCGCGCCAGGGGCTGAGCAATGACAACATGCGCGGGCGCAGTTCCGCCGGGGCGAACAGGGCCAGGCAACCCACGCCGACGTCGAAGCCGTCGAGCACCGTGCCGGCGACGATAATGGCGAAGAACAGGCCCATGAAGACCAAAGGCATCCAGAAGGCGGGATCCTGTGCGCCCAGCCCCAAGGCGACGGCCAATGAATCTATCATGCACGCCCCCGCCTTCTGGCTACCGGCACGACCCCATAGCGTGCGATATACCGCAGCATCTGGAAGAAACCCGCCAGGAAAAAGAGGTAGAAAACCATATAAGCAACGTAGCCGCCCAGCACCACGTCGGGCGCGGCATCGACCGCTATCTCGGTGACCGTTACCGTGCCGCTGACCGCATAAGGCAGCGCCCCAAGCAGTAGATGGGCCAGGCCGGCCAGCAGCATGATCCAGCCCGAAAACGTCATGGCCACCAGCACGCGCCGCCAAGCCACCGAGAACGCGCCGGGATCGTAGTGCTTGCGCCGCGCCTGCCACAAGGTCAACCAGGCAGCCAGGGCCATGCACAAGCCCACAGCCACCGCCAGCCGGAAGGACCAGAAGGTCAGCGCCACCGGCGGCATCATGCCCGCAAATTGGTCCAGCCCGCGAAATTTACCGTCCGCCCCCCGCTTCAGCCAGACGCCGCCGGCCTCGCGCCACAGCCAGGCCGCCCGATTCTCCGCCTTGGCCGCATCGGGCCAGGCAAACAGGACCAGGTCGGGCGGCGTGTCCGCGCTGCGCCAATACGCCGCGGTGGCCGCCGCCTTGGCGGGCTGGTGGTTCGCCACCATGTCGATGGCCCCCACCGCCATGGCGCCCTGCGCCAGGATGGCGGCGGCGACGACCCAGGCGGCGGTCTTGAACACCAGCCGCCCGCTTTCGTCCACGGGCCGACGCAAGGCTTGCGCCGCTACGACGCCCAGCATCAGGAAACCGGCCGTCAGCAGGCTGGCCAGCACGAACAAGCCGGCATACCAGGGCAGGGCCGGGTTGAGCAGCACGTCGGGCCACGCCATGACGTAGTAGCGATCATCCAGCAGGAGCGCTCCGGCGGGTGTATGCATCCAGGACAGCAGCACGATCAGCCAGAAGGAGGACACGGCCACTCCCAGGGCCACCATGAAAACGACCAGGGTGTGCGTTCTTTCCGACAAATGCCTTTGCCCGAACAGCATGGCGCCCAGGAAGCAGGACTTGAAGATGAAGGCGGAAAGTATGCCGGCCGCCAACAGGGGGCCCGCCACATTGCCGACCTTGTCCATCAGCTTGGGCCAAAGGCTGCCGAACTGTATCAGCACGGGCAGGCTGGCGGCGAAGCTGAGGATGAAGGCCAGCGCGAAAACCCGCACCCAGAAACGGTAGGCGGCCGTCCACGCGGCATGGTCGGCCCCTCGCGAGCGCAGCTTGAAATACAGCAGGATCCAGGCCAGGCCCAGCTCGATGGCGAGAAACAGCAGCATGAACCCCAGGCTGGAAAAGAACTGGATCTGCGCCAGCCACAGTGTGGAGTAGGTCATAATGAGCGCTAGTTTAGAGCCAGTTCGCGATTTGTAAACCCGACCGACAAGCAAATAACGCTGAACGTGGCAAAATGCTTACTTTGCTCGACAATTCCCCGTTTATCCCGTATGACCTCTGTACCCGCGACTGCTCCCGTATCCAATTTCCTGCGCACCATCATCGACAACGATCTGGAGCAGGGCCGCTATGCGGGCAAGCGCTGGGCGGGCAAGCCCGGCCCGGCTTCCGTTCAGCAGCAAGGCGACGTCGACGCGGCCCGCATCCGCACCCGCTTCCCGCCGGAGCCCAACGGCTACCTGCACATCGGGCACGCCAAGAGCATCTGCCTGAACTTCGGGCTGGCACGCGACTACCAGGGCGCCTGCCACCTGCGTTTCGACGATACCAACCCCGAAAAGGAAGAGGACGAATACGTCCACGCCATCATCGAAATGGTGAAATGGCTGGGTTTCGACTGGACTTACGGCAGAGAAGACAACGGCTATTTCGCCAGCGACTACTTCGGCTATATGTACGAGTTTGCCGAGGCGCTGGTACAGGCCGGCCTGGCCTACGTCGACGAGCAAAGCGCGGAGCAAATGCGGGAAACGCGCGGCACCCTGACCGAAAAAGGCAAGAATTCGCCCTGGCGCGACCGGCCGGCCCAGGAATCCCTGGCCCTGCTGCGCGAAATGCGCGACGGCAAGCACCCCGACGGCAGCATGGCCCTGCGCGCCAAGATCGACATGGGTTCGCCCAACATCAACCTGCGCGACCCCGTCATGTACCGCATACGCCACGTGCCCCATCATCGCACGGGTACGGACTGGTGCATCTACCCCATGTATTCCTGGGCCCACCCCGTGGAAGACGCTCTGGAAGGCATCACCCACAGCATCTGCACGCTGGAATTCGAAGACCAGCGCCCGTTCTACGACTGGATATTGAACCAACTGGCCGAACTGGGGCAATTGGCCCGCCCCCTGCCCCACCAGCATGAGTTCGCGCGCCTGCACCTGAACTACGTCGTAACCAGCAAGCGCAAGCTGCTGCAACTGGTGCGCGAAGGCCACGTAAGCGGCTGGGACGACCCGCGCATGCCCACCCTGGCGGGATTGCGCCGGCGCGGCTACACGCCCTCATCCATACGCCTGTTCTGCGAGCGCCTGGGCGTGTCCAAGGCCGATTCCCGCATCGACTACAGCATCCTCGAACAAGCCCTGCGCGACGACCTGGACCCCAAGGCCGAACGCCTGGTGGCGGTGCTGGACCCGGTCAAGCTGATCATCACCAATTACCCCGAAGGCCAGACCGAGCTGTGCCACGCGCCGCGCAATCCGCACGACCCGGACGCCGGCTTGCGCGAATTCCCATTTTCGCGCGAATTACTGATAGAACGCGACGACTTCCGCGAAGATCCGCCCAAGAAGTATTTCCGTCTGTTTCCCGGCAACACCGTGCGGCTCAAGTACGGCTACGTGGTCCGCTGCACCGGCTGCGTCAAGGATGCGGGCGGCAATATCACCGAGGTCCATGCCGAATACCTGCCCGACACCAAAAGCGGCACCCCCGGCGCGAACACGGTCAAGGTCAAGGGCAATATCACCTGGGTCAGCGCTGCCCACGCCGTGCCCGCCGAAGTCCGGCTGTACGACCGCCTGTTCACCGACCCGCAGCCCGACGCCGGCGACAAGAACTTCCTGGACGCCCTGAACCCCGATTCCTGCACCACCGTGCAAGCCTGGCTGGAGCCGGGCGTGCGGGCCGTGCCGGAAACGCGCTGGCAGTTCGAGCGGCTGGGCTATTTCGTGGCCGACCGGGAAAGCTCCACGGTCGAGAAGCCGATCATCAATCGCGCCATCACGCTGAAGGACTCCTGGGCCCAGCAAAAATGAACAAGGGAAGGCGCCCGACGCCGGATTTGTAATTTTCTATTAGCGGACAATGAAGTGAGCGACTCTTCCTCCAGCCGGAAAAGCCAGTTGGCACTGGATTTCAAAAGCGCCACGCTGTATGCCGTGCGCGTCGTGCTGCACAGCCACGAGGCCGCCGAACTGACGGCGGCGCTGCAACAGCGCATGAAAGACGCGGGCTCGTTTTTCGAGAACGAGCCGGTGGTGATCGACGCCAGCCAGATCGACGAGGCCGTAGACTGGCCGGTACTGCTCGATGCATTGCGCGGGCACAGCCTGCACCCGGTGGGCGTGGTGGCCGAGGGCGCCAACCTGACGTCAGCCCAGGCACAGGGGCTGACCGCCGTGGACCTGGCCAACCCCGTTCAGCGGCCCGCCAGCACACCCGCCCCCGACCAGGAAGTGCCGGTCGTCGCGCCGCCGGCGGCCGA